>NZ_DASYHB010000173.1:0-21245 GCF_035999185.1 Ensifer sp.
GGAGTGCTCGAGCGGGCGTCTACCGTTCCGAAGCTGACCACCCTTGAGGGAGGAGGAGAACAGAGTGACCAACTATTCTCGGAACCGCAGCTTTTTGAACCACCGGATGTTCGTCCGTGTTCGTTGAGGCGGCTTATAAACCATTATTCCGATAGAGAAAGGGTTTTCTTAGCATGGGAGCCATGCGCTGGGCGCATATGTACGGTAAATGAGCAATTGCTCTCTTGCCAAGGTGCAACCACAGGCGTCACTGCGCACTGGATCGCAGGATATCGCCTCTTTCCCGGCAAGGGCCATTTCCGCTAACATGGCCCCACATCTTTCCCGCGGTCTGCCGCTCACTCTACCGGAATTCCCTCATGTTTCAGTCTTTCGAAGTCACCTCCACGCCGCAGTTCGGCAAGGAGCGCACCGAAGCCCTGCGCGCATCGCTTGCGGCCCTTGGCATCGACGGTTTTCTCGTGCCGCGCGCCGACGAATTCCAGGGCGAATACGTGCCCGCCTCCTCCGAGCGCCTCTCCTGGCTGACCGGCTTCACCGGCTCGGCCGGCGTCGCCCTCGTCACCCAGCGTGAAGCGGTCGTCTTCGTCGACGGACGCTACGTCACGCAGCTGAAGGAACAGGTGGATGGCCAGGTCTTCACCGGCGGCGACCTCATCGGCGAGCCGCCGCATCTCTGGCTGGAAAACCATGGCGCAAAAGGCTTCAAGCTCGGCATCGACCCGTGGGTACACACCGGCGCGGAAGTCCGCCGGCTGGAAAAGGCGCTTGCCGTAATCGGCGGCTCGCTCGTCTTCCTCGACCATAATCCGCTCGACAAGATCTGGGCGAACCGCCCGGCTGCCCCGCTCGGCAAGGTGACGATCCAGCCGATCGAGCATGCCGGCACGCTTGCCAAGGACAAGATCGCGACGATCGCTGCCGGTCTCGACAAGGCGGGCGCTTCCGCCGTCGTCCTCACCGACCCCTCGTCCGTTGCCTGGACTTTCAACATCCGTGGGTCCGACGTGCCGCACACGCCGCATCCGCTCGCCCGCGCCATCATCCATGCCGACGGCCGCGCCGAGATCTTCCTCGACAAGCGCAAGACCGGCATCGAGCAGGAAGCCTACCTCACCCAGATCGCCGAGATCGCAGCGCCCGCAACCTTCGACGACCGCCTGGCAGCCCTTGGGTCTGCCGGCGCGGCCGTGATGATCGATCCCGACCTCGCCTCTTTCGCGATTTCCGAACTGATCCGCTCCAAGGGCGGCAAGGTGGTCGAAGCGGTCGATCCCGCCCGCCTGCCGCGCGCCCAGAAGAACAAGGCCGAAATCGAAGGCTCGACCCGCGCCCACCTGCAGGATGGTGCCGCCATGGTCGAGTTCCTCGCCTGGCTCGACGGAGAGCAGCCGGGAACCGTCACCGAGATCGCCGCCACCAACCGGCTTGAAGCCGCCCGCGCCACCGTCGGCGAGCGCATGCAGAACCCGCTCAAGGACATCTCCTTCGACACCATCTCCGGCGCCGGCGCCCATGCGGCGATCATGCACTATCGCGTGACCACCGCCACAGACCAGCCGATCGAAACGGGCACCATGTTCCTGATCGATTCCGGCGCGCAGTACATCAACGGCACCACCGACATTACACGCACCGTCGCCGTCGGCGCGGTTCCCGAAGAGCAGAAGCGCTTCTTTACCCTGGTGCTGAAGGGCATGATCGCGATCAGCCTCGCGCGCTTCCCCAAGGGTTCACGCGGCGTCGATCTCGACCCGTTGGCCCGCATCGCGCTCTGGAAGGCCGGCGCCGACTACGCCCACGGCACCGGACACGGCGTCGGTTCCTATCTCTCCGTGCATGAAGGCCCGCAGCGCATCGCAAGGCTTTCGACACAGGAGCTTCTGCCCGGCATGATCCTGTCCAACGAGCCCGGCTACTACCGTCCGGGCGCCTTCGGCATCCGCATCGAAAACCTGATCGTGGTCGAGGATCCGGCAATGATCTCCGGCGGCGACCTGCCGATGCTCGGCTTCGAAACGCTGACCTTCTGCCCGATCGACCGCCGCCTGGTACTGCCGGCGCTCCTGACCGACGAAGAGCTCGACTGGCTCAACGCCTACCACGCCGAAACGCGCGAGAAGCTCACGCCGCTGCTTGCCAGCGATGACACCCGCGCCTGGTTGAAGGCCGCGACGGAAGCCCTCACACGCTGAGTCAGGCGTAACACGCCACAATAGAGAACGCCGCGCTTTTGAGAGCGCGGCGTTTTTGTGCGGGACGCGTCGGAGCCCGTGTGCGAGCGCGCGTTAACCTCTCCTCCCTCATCCTCGCCCTCGTGGCGGGGATGTGAGCGACCCGACGTCCGTCGGACTTGGGCGGCTGGATTCCTGTGACAAGCACAGGAATGAGGGGACCGTGGCTACCCTACGGTAGGCCGTCAGCAGGGAGCCCGCCGTAGCGTGACGCCCCCGCTCACATCACCACGTGCCGGATCACCATCACCACCACCCAGCCGATGACCAGCATGCGCAGCGTCGACAGATTGAGCCCGAGCGCGATGGCGAAGGCGACGAACATGGCGATCGTCACGTCAAGCCCGCCATAGACGAAGGCGGGTGCCACCAGCGTCGTCAGCACCGCCGCAGGCACGGCGTTCAGCGCCGCTTCCAGCCGCGGCGGGATCTCTTTCATCTGGGTGATCAGGATGTAGCCGCCGACGCGCGTCAGGAAGGTCGCGACCGCGGCCGCGATGATCAGGTAGATGAGGTTGAGGTGTTGCGGGTCCATGCTCACGCCTCCTTTTCGATGCCGGTGGGTGCTACCGCCTGGTTGCTCGGCGGCAGCAAGGCGGCCAGCACGATCCCGGCAAGCGCGCCGATGCTCACATGCCAGGGCGAACCGACGAAATGCATGCCGGCAATCGAGGCAAGGCCGGAGACGGTGACGATCGGCAGGAAACGGTCGCGCTTGCGGAAGCCCATGACCAGCCCCATGAAATAGACCGGCAACAGCACGTCGAGGCCAATTGCCTTGGGGTCGCCGATTAATTGGCCGAAGACTGCGCCGGCGAGCGTGTTGATGATCCAGGGGATGTAGATGATCAGCCCGAAGCCGAGATACCAGGAAAAGGTGATCGGCAGGCCGCGCTCGCCGCGTTTCTCGGTCTCGGCATATTGCGGATCGACCAGCAGGAAAAAGGCCAGGAACTTCTGCCCGAAGGTGAAGTGCCGGACATATTTGGCGATCGAGGCCGAATAGAGCACGTGGCGGAAGTTGACGGCAAAGACCGAGAGCACCACCAGCCAGGGCTGAACATGGTTGCCGAACAGCTCGATGCCGACCATCTGGCTGGCGCCGGCATAGACCGTTGCGCTCATGAACACCGCGTCGGCAATGGTGAAACCGTTGTCGACCGCAAGCGCCCCGAACAGCGCGCCGAAGGGCGACGCCGCCAGCATGATGGGAAAGCCGCCGCGCACGCCTTCCCAGAAATCGTCTTTTGTCATGGAAACCTCCGCCGGCCGAGGCGTGACGACACGCGATGGCCGGAGCCGGACTGATAGGCGCTTGCGCCCCCGGCAACAATTCAAATGCGCTGATACAATGATTGAATTTTATGATGTCTCGGCGAACGAGGCTTGAACAAAATGCGCACCGATCGGGAAACCGGTGCGCCTTGCATCAGGAATTTGAATGCCGGAGCGGACAGCCGCTCCCTACTTCTTGACCTGGAACGTGTGTTCGATGCCCGGGAAGCTGCGCGCCTTCACCTCGGCCGCATAATCTTCGGCCGCCTTGGAGATCGCCGGTGCCAGCTCGGCGAAATGCTTGACGAAGCGCGGCTTGAAGTCATTGAAAAGGCCGAGCATGTCGTCGGAAACGAGGATCTGGCCGTCGCAGGCGGGCGACGCGCCGATGCCGATGGTCGGCGAGCGCAGTTCCGCGGTGATCTCGCGGGCAACCGGCTCGACCGTGCCCTCGATCACAATGCCGAAGGCTCCAGCGTCGTCGATCGCCTTGGCGTCGCGGCGGATCTTTGCCACTTCCTTGTCGTTGCGCCCGACCGAGCGATAGCCGCCTGTCGTGTTGACGAGCTGCGGCATCAGCCCGACGTGACCGAGCACCGGAATGCCGCGGCTGACGAGGAATTCGACCGTCTCGGCCATCTCGGCGCCACCCTCGAGCTTTACCGCGCTGCAGCCGGTTTCCTTCAGGATGCGCGCGGCACTGCGAAACGCCTGTTCCTTGGATTCCTGATAGGAGCCGAAGGGCATGTCGATGACGACGCAAGCCTGCTGCGAGCCGCGCATGACCGCCTGGCCATGGGCGATCATCATTTCGAGCGTCACGCCGACCGTGGTGTCGAGACCGTAGAGCACCATGCCGACGGAATCGCCGACCAGCAGGAAATCCACATGCGGATCGAGCAGCCTTGCGATCGGCGTCGTATAGGCCGTGAGGCTGACGATCGGACGATCGCCCTTCAGCGCTTCGATATTGGCGGGGCTGAGGCGACGCCTTGCGGTCTGCACGCTCATGTCAGGCAACCTTTGAAAAGAACGCGGTTTTCGGGGCAATCACACGGTTGTCGAGCAGCTTCGTCGTGCCGAAGCGTACGAAGAGCAGCAGCAGCACCGGCTTTTCGCCGATCGTCTCGATGGTTTCCAGTGTCTCGGGGTCGCGAACGGCAACGACTTCGGGCTTGGCCAGCGGCTCGCTCGACAGAAACGCGGTCACCGCCTTTTCAAGTGTCCCCACGTCGCTGAGACCGGAGGCGACCAGCCGGGTGGCTTCATCCAGCGCCTTCGGCACAATCGCCGCGGCACGGCGTTCCTCGGCCGTCAGATAGACATTGCGCGACGAACAGGCGAGCCCGTCGGCCTCGCGTACCGTCGGCACACCGATGACGGAAACTGGCTGGGCGAGATCTTCCACCATGCGGCGGATGATCTGCAGCTGCTGAAAGTCCTTTTCGCCGAAATAGGCGCGGTCAGGCTGGACGATGTTGAAGAGCTTGGTAACGACAGTGGCAACGCCAGCGAAATGGCCAGGACGGACGGAACCTTCAAGCTCGCTTCCGAGCGTCGGTACGTCGACGACCGTTTCCATCGGCCGCGGATACATGTCGCTAACGCCGGGCGCGAAGAGATAATCGACCTCGCCTGCCTCCAGCATCGCCTGGTCGCGCGCCAGATCACGTGGATACTTGGAGAGGTCTTCGTTGGCGCCGAACTGCAGCGGGTTGACGAAGATGCTGGCAACGACGACGTCGTTTTCCGTCCGCGCGCGCCGCATCAGCTCCATATGGCCGACATGCAGATAGCCCATGGTCGGCACGAGACCGACCGTCTTGCCCGCACGCCGATCTTCGGCAAGGGCCGCCCTCAGCTCGGTTATCGTGGTGAACGTCTTCATGTCCGGACCCTCCAATCCGCGCCGGCGCCCTGCCCTTTGGGGATGCTGGCGCGCTACCTTCGCAGACGTCTTTGACCTGCTCCGCAAAAAGGCATTTGCATAAAATTCGGCTGCAATCCTCTATCTTGTGCAGCGCAAAAAAACAATCGGATTGATGACAGCTTGATGACGCTCGGTCGCGCTTGACTTCGCTCTGCGGCCTGTCACGGTGGTCCGGCGACACGGCTGCAACTCAAGCTGGAGAACGAGATGGAAACCCGCCTGCGCCTTTTCGGCATTCTTGTCCCTATCCTCGCCTTCGCCGGTGCCGCCGAAGCCAAGATCCCACTCGTCAACGCCACCTGCCCCGGCAAGATCGAGGTCCATGCCGATGAGGGCGGACCGGTCTACATCAATGGCAAGGAAGCCAAGCTCAGGGTTTTCAACGAGAACTACTACGAGGCAAAAGGCGCCGGCGTGACCATTTCGCTCAGCATCAATCCCGATGGCTCGCCCAGCGTTTCCTACACCGGCAAGGGCGGCGCCAATGGCGTGTGCACGCTGAAATAGTCGGCAGGGGTTGAAGACTTAGAGTGTTATCACCCTCCCCACGGTGGCAGTTTGGCGCGAAATACGCCTCACTCTCCCTCATCCTCGCCCTCGTGGCGGGGATCCAGCGACCCGACGTCTGTCGGGTCAGAGGACACTTTCAGCCCAAGGACTTGGGCTGCTGGATACCTGTGACGAGCACAGGAACGAGGGAGGATGCGAACGGCGCGCCGAGGACGAGTAGGTAATTCAGGCCCGCCGCCATCTTGCTTGAGTTGCCCTATTTCCCAACCCTCTGCTGCAAGTGCTGCGGATAGCGGGCACCCTGCACCTCGACGGCAGAAAGCGCCGCCTGGATTTGGTCAAGCTCCCAGCCCGTGAGCGTGACACCGGCTGCGCCGAGATTCTCCTCCAGCCGATGCTGCTTCGTCGTGCCGGGAATGGGCACGATCCACGGCTTCTGCGAAAGCAGCCAGGCAAGCGCGATCTGCGCCTTGGTCACGCCCTTGGCTTCGGCAATTGCGCCGAGCAGATCGACCAGCGCCTGATTGGCTTTACGCGCTTCGGGTGAGAACCGCGGCACGATCATGCGGAAGTCGCTTTGATCAAAGGTCGTGTTCTCGTTGATCGCGCCGGTCAGAAACCCTTTGCCGAGCGGGCTGAAGGGCACGAAGCCGATGCCGAGTTCTTCGAGCAGCGGCAGGATCTCGCCCTCCGGCTCCCGCCACCAGAGCGAATATTCGCTCTGCAGTGCCGTTACCTGTTGGACGGCATGCGCCCGGCGGATCGAGGCGGCGCCCGCCTCCGACATGCCGAAATGCCCGACCTTGCCTTCGGTAATCAGATCCCTGACCGTGCCGGCGACATCCTCGATCGGCACGTTGGGGTCGACACGGTGCTGGTAGAAGAGGTCAATCCGGTCCGTCCGCAGCCGCTTCAGTGCCGTTTCGGCCACCTGCCGGATACGCTCCGGCCGACTGTCCAAACCTTGGGCGACGTCACCGTTGACGAAACCGAACTTGGTGGCGATCACCACCTCATCACGGATCGGGGCCAACGCCTCGCCGACCAGGTCTTCGTTGCCGGTATAGGCCTCAGCACTGTCGAAGAAGGTGACGCCCAGCTCATGCGCGGCACGGATGAGCTTGATCGCTTCCGCGCGCTCCGTTGCCGGGCCGTAACCGTAGCTGAGCCCCATGCAGCCAAAGCCGATGGCCGAGACTTCGAGGGTGCTTTTTCCAAGTTTGCGTTTCTGCATTGTCATGCTCCTTGATCACGCCGCCGCGTCGAGGGAGGCCGAGCGGCAATTCTGGCAGGCTGGTGAGCGGCCGGTCGCCGGACGCCCGACCCGCCTTGCGGTGTGTGGCCGGACGATCAGCGCGACGACGGCAAGTGCCGCCGCCAGCAGGACCGTGCAACCGATGAGAACATTGTCGACCCGGTGGGCAAGCAGCGCACTGCCATCAAGGCCATCGGCACCGATCGCGGCAACGGCGACGAGCACGCTAAGGCCGAGCGAGTTGCCGAGCTGGTGGGCGACATTGACGACACCGCCGGCAGCCCCAGCATCCGAAGGCGCCACGCCGGCGATGCCGGCCACCGTCAGCGGGCTCAAGCTAAAGCCCTGACCAAGGCCGATCAGCATCAACGCCGGCGCCATGCCGAAGAGATATGAGGTGTCCGCCGAGATCTGGCTGATAGCGACCATGCCGGCGAACGCCGAAACCAGGCCAAAGGCGAGCAGACGGCGGTTGCCGAACCGGGGCACGAGCCGTGGCACCGCAATCGCTGCGACGAAGTTGACGAGCGTTGCCGGAATGAAGGCGAGGCCGGACAAAAGCGGATCGAAGTTGAGAACGCCCTGCAGATACTGGGTGAAGAAGAAAAAGAAGCCGATCATCGCGGCGAGAAACAGCACGCGTGCCAGATAGGCTCCGACCCGTTCGCGGCTGGCAAAAAGCCTCAGCGGCATGATCGGTTGCCTTGCCCGGCGTTCGTTGACGACGAAGGCGGCAAGCAGCAGAAGGCCGAGGGCAAGGGCCGCGAGCGTCAGCGGATCATGCACCCCCGCCTCCGCCGACCGCACGATGCCATAGACGAGTGCGGTCATCCCGAGCGTCGAGCTGACGGCGCCCGCAAGGTCGAACTCTCCGGTGCGCCGTTCCGTCTCGCCGACATATTTGCGCGCCGCCAGCATCAGGGCGATACCGATCGGCAGGTTGATGAAGAAGCCGACCCGCCAGCTTAGCCAGCCGGCAAGCAGCCCGCCGAGTACCATGCCGAAGCTGGCGCCGATGCCGGCGACCGAGCTGTAATAGGCAACCGCCCGCGTGCGCTCCAGACCCTCGGCAAACTGTGTCTGGATCAGCGCCAGCGTGGCGGGCGCCAGGATCGCCGAACCCAAGCCCTGCACGGCGCGCGCGCCGAGCATCCACGCCGACGATGGCGCAAGGCCGATCACCACGGAGGCGGCCGTGAAGATCGCAAGCCCGGCCATGAACAGGCGTCGCCGGCCGAGAATGTCGCCGGCTCGCGCCCCGAGCAAAAGTAAGCCGCCGAAGGCCAGCGTATAGGCGCTGTGCACCCAGGAGAGCCCGGCATCGCTGAACTGCAGCTCGTCGCGGATCTTCGGCAGGCCGGTGATCACGATCGAGATGTCGAGCACGATCATCAGGTAACTGACGATGATGATCGCCAGCACCGCGGTCTTGTGTGAAGTCGCATGTCTGGTCGTGGTGACATCCATGGCCGCGCCTACTCCGCCTCAGTGCCGTACTCGGCGTCCGTGACCTTTTCCATCCAGTCGACCGCCTTGCCGTCGAGCGATTCCTGGATGGCGATATGGGTCATGGCCGTCGTCGGACCGGCGCCGTGCCAGTGCTTCTCGCCGGGTTCGAAACAGACGACGTCACCCGGCCGGATCTCCTCGATCGGCCCACCCGCCCGCTGCACGCGGCCAAAGCCGGAAACGACGATCAGCACCTGGCCAAGCGGATGCGTGTGCCAGGCGGTGCGGGCGCCGGGCTCGAAAGTGACGGCATTGCCGGCGGCGCGCGCAGGGTCGCGCACCGGAAACAGCGGGTCGATACGCACGGTTCCGCTGAACCAGTCCTGCGGACCTTTGGCCGAGGGTTGCGAGCCGCTTCTTCTGATCTCCATGAATTCTCTCCTTCGCGAACCGGGCCAGCGCAGACCTGTCAGTCCGCCGCCTGATCTGTTGCTGTGCACAATCTAACGATGGCCGCCGTTTACGATTAGATGGTATAAACGGCATGGACCTATGAGAAAGATTCATGAATGCTGCGCGAGAATATCAACGACCTCCTCGCCTTCTCGGCCGTTGCGCGCGAGCGCAGCTTCACCAGGGCGGCCGCCCAGCTCGGCGTCTCACAATCGGCTCTCAGCCACACCATGCGTGCGCTCGAAGCCCGGCTTGGCGTGCGCCTGTTGACCCGCACCACCCGCAGCGTCTCGCCGACCGAGGCCGGCGAACGGCTGCTCGCCACCCTCGTCCCGCATTTCGAGCAGCTGGAAACCGAACTGACGGCGCTGAGCGAGATCAGGGACAAGCCGGCAGGCACGGTGCGCATCACCACCGCGGAACACGCGGCCGAGACCGTGCTCTGGCCGAAGCTCGAACAGCTGCTGCCCGATTACCCTGACATCAAGGTCGAGATCATCATCGACTATGGCCTCACCGACATTGTCGCCGAACGCTATGACGCCGGCGTGCGGCTGGGCGAACAGGTCGCCAAGGACATGATCGCCGTGCGCATCGGCCCGGACATGCGCATGGCCGTCGTTGGCGCGCCGGGCTATTTCGAGAAACACCCGAAGCCCATCGTTCCGCAGGACCTGACACAGCACCGCTGCATCAACCTGAGACTGCCCACCTATGGCGGCATCTATGCCTGGGAGTTCGAAAAGGATGGGCGCGAGCTCAAAGTCCGCGTCGACGGCCAACTCGTATTCAGCCGTCTCGCCCACCGGCTGACCGCTTGCCTTGCCGGCTTCGGCCTCGCCTTCGCACCGGAGGAATCGGTGCTATCCCACATTGCCGAGGGCCGCCTCATCCGCGTTCTCGAAGACTGGTGCGACCCGTTCCCGGGCTATCATCTCTACTACCCCAGCCGCCGTCAGTCCTCGCCCGCCTTTGCGCTGCTGGTGGAGGCGCTGCGCTATCGCGGGTGAGACCGTGAAACACCGGATCCGATGGCTTCCAGCACCCACTGCCGAAACGCAGAAATCTTCGGCTGCTCCGCAGTCGCTTCCGGATAGACGAGATAATAGGCGAAGGCCTCGATGTGCGTCTCCTCCGCCAACTGGATCAGGCGCCCCGCCTCGATCTCCGGCGCCACCATCGCGGCGGGAAGCAGGCCGGCGCCAAGGCCGGCGAGCACCGCCTGCTGCAGCAACGCCGTATCATCGAAGGAAGGCCCCGTCGGAAGTGTCGCTTCCGTCAAATTGTTTGCCTGCAGCCAGAGGCTCCACCCTTTCCTGTCGGCGTCCTGCACCTTGGGCCAGGCTACCAGCGCGGCCGCGCTTGCAGGCAGCCCCAGGCGTTCGACGAGCGAAGGTGCTGCGACTGGCGCCATCGCCACCGCCAGCACATGGTCGCTGCGAAGGCCAGGATAGTGGCCGTAGCCATGGCGAAAAGCCACATCGACGCCGCTGCGCGAAAAGTCGACGAGCGCGTTGCTGGTGACGACCTGCAGATCGATCTGCGGATGGGCGTCGCGAAACGACGCCATGCGCGGCACGAGCCAGGCGGACGCGAAGAACGACGTGGCGCTGACGGTGAGGACGCCGCTGTCCTGCGATCCGGCAACCCGCTTCGATGCGTCGACGATCTGGCGGAAGGCGTTGCGCACCGGCGGCAGATAGTCCCGCCCCGCGTCGGTCAGGAAGATGCCGCGGTTCACCCGCACGAAGAGCCTGACGCCGAGATGCTGTTCCAGCACCTTCAACATCTGGCTGACCGCCCCCGGCGTCACGCACAGTTCCTCGGCCGCATTCTTCACGGAGAGGTGGCGCGCCGCCGCTTCGAAGGCTCGCAGCGCATTCAGAGGTGGCAACTTGGCGTCAATCATTTAGATAATCTAACTCGAATGCCGCAGAATTTATGGTTTGTCGTTCACCATTCTAGCCAGGATATTCGCTTCAAGGCAATCATGTTGCATCAGACGGGAGTTCAAGATGGACATAAGTAATTCTGATGCGACGTAAACACGCTGATGCGAACGGTTCGTCCAGGAGAATGACAGACATGAAGAGCGACACCGGCTTTGCCTATCTCGGTCTGACAGAGGTTGGAGCCTTGATCAGAGAGCGGTCCGTCACCGCGCGAGAGGTAATCGAAGCACAGCTTCAGCGCATCGCTGCGCTCGACACGGAACTGAAGAGCTACACGCTCGTGCTTGACACGTCTGCCCGCGCGCAGGCCGATGAGGCAGACAGGGAAATCGCCGCAGGGCGGTATCGCGGGCCGTTGCATGGGGTCCCGATCGCCGTCAAGGATCTGTTCTGGCTGAAGGGCGCGCCGACGGCGGCAGGCACCACCGTCCACAGCGCCTTCGTGCCGGATGAGGATGCAACGGTCGTGCGGCGCCTTCGCGAGGCCGGCGCGGTGCTGGTCGGCAAGACGCAGATGACGGAGGGCGCCTATTCGGATCACCATCCTTCGGTGACGCCGCCACGCAACCCCTGGAACGCGTCTCATTGGCCGGGCATATCCTCGAGCGGCTCGGGCGTGGCAACGGCAGCCGGCCTTTGTTATGGCGCGCTCGCCTCCGACACCGGCGGCTCCATCCGCTGGCCGGCGGCGGCAAACGGCGTCACCGGGCTAAAGCCGACCTGGGGCCGCGTCAGTCGCTTCGGCGCCTTCGAACTTGCCGCCTCGCTCGATCATGTGGGCACCTTGGCGCGCAATACGCTCGACGCCGCGACCATGCTCGCCGCGATCGCCGGCAGCGATCCGCGCGACCCGACCGCCCTCATCGATCCGGTGCCCGACTACCCGGCCGCAGCGGCAATGCGCATGCGCGGCTTGAGAGTGGGTGTCGACCCCGCGTGGAACAGCGCCGACGTCGATCCCGAAACGCAGACTGCCCTGCAAATGGCGATCGGCGTCTTTGCAGATCTCGGAGCTGAGATCATCGAAATCCGCTTCCCCGACGTCGCCCAGATCGTCGCCGACTGGGTATCGAACTGCGCGGTCGAAGCCGCCGTTGCGCACGAGACGAGCTTTTCCGCCCACAGGGATCACTATGGCGCGGTTCTTGCCGGCGTCATCGAAACGGGCCGAGCACTCTCCGGTATCGACTACCAGAAAATCCTTCTGCGGCGCGCGGCATTTCGCGGTGAGGTCGACGCGCTCTTTTCCTCGATCGACCTGCTGCTGACCCCGGTCCAGCCGTTTGCGCCGCTGACGCTGAAGACCATCGCGACGCTCGGCGAACAGCCGGAACTGATCGCCAGGCTGCAACGCTACACCTGCCCGTTCGACATGAGCGGGCACCCGACACTCACCTTTCCCGGCAATTCCAGCAGCACCGGCATGCCGATCGGGCTTCAGCTCGTAGCGGGTCGCCTGCAGGAGGCCGACCTCGTGCGCGCCGGCACCGCCTTCCAGGCGGCAACATCCTGGCACCAGCGCCATCCGGAGATCTGACATGCGCACCAACACATCGAACAACGGCGTCTTCTATGGCTGGGTGGTCGTCGCCGCCGCCTTCACTGTCACCTTCGTCGGCTTCGGCAGCGCCTATACGTTCAGCGCCTTCGTCGAGCCGCTGCAGCGAGACTTCGACGCCTCGCGCGGCGCGGTGTCGCTCGTCTTCTCGCTCGCGGGTTTCCTCTATTTCGGGCTGGGCATCGTCTCCGGCCCGCTTGCCGACCGTTGGGGCGCGCGGCGGCTTGCCATGCTCGGCATGTTCCTCGTCGGCCTCGGCCTTGCGCTCGCCAGCCAGGCGCGCAGCATCGCCGAAGTCTACGCCGCCTACGGCCTCGGCATCGGCCTTGGCGTCGGTCTTGCCTACGTGCCGGTGATCGGCACGGTGCAGCGCTGGTTCGTGGCGCGCCGGGGGCTGGCCTCAGGGCTTGCCGTCAGCGGCATCGGCGTCGGAACGCTGGTCATGCCACCGCTCGCCACCTGGCTGGTCGGTTCGCTCGGCTGGCGCGATACCTATCTCGTCCTTGGCGCACTTGCCGCTATCGTCGGCATCGGCATGTCCGCCCTGATCCTCGACGATCCGAAAGACCGCGGCACGGGCCCCGACGGCGCCCCCATCGACGCACAAGCAAGGGCGAAAGCCCCGTCCGGCGTCCCCATGCGCGAAGCCGTCCGCACCCGGCGGTTCATCGGCCTCTATGCGGCCTGCCTGCTCTCAGCTTTTGGCGTCTTCGTGCCCTTCGTGCATCTCGTCCCCTACGCTCTCGACCGAGGCCTCACCCAGGCTTCCGCCGTGCTGCTGCTTGGAATGATCGGTGTCGGCAGCACGCTCGGGCGCTTCCTGCTCGGCGGCCTCGCCGACCGTATCGGCAGGCAGGTCTTCCTCATCGCCATGTTCGCAGGCATGGCCGCCTCCCTCGCCTTCTGGGCATTCGCCGCGAGTTTTCTGTCTCTCGCGATTTTCGCGCTCGTCTTCGGGATCACCTACGGCGGCTGGGTCGCCATCCTGCCCGCGGTGGTGATGGATTACTTCGGCGGCCGCCATGTCGGCAGCATCATCGGCGCGCTCTACACCAGCGTAGCGATCGGCACGCTCGTCGGACCAAGTGCGGCCGGTTTCGCCTTCGATCTCAGCCACAGCTACACCATGCCCATCCTGGCCGGCGCTTTGGCAAACGGACTTGCGGCGGTCGTCGCGATCGTCGCCGTCCGTGCCCCGGCAGCGTCGATCCTTGCGAACTGACAGGAACGATAGTCCGTCTGGCCGATCCGTTCGTGGACACTTCCTTGCCCTTGAATACCCACGGTTGCGCCCCACATCAGCCCGGCTCAAAAAATTCTTTGAGCCGGTGTCGGCATCGTCGACCGGCATTCGTCCTTAGTGCGTAGACACAAAATCCATTCCCAAGGAGCATTTCATGCGCATGATTTTCGTAAACCTGCCGGTCAAGGATCTGAAGGCTTCGCGCGCGTTCTTCGCCGCCCTCGGCTTCACCTTCAACGAGCAGTTCTCCGACGAGACGGCCGCCTGCACGGTGATCTCGGACAACATCTTCGTCATGCTTCTGACCGAGCCGAAATTCCGCGACTTCATCACCGGCGAGATCAGCGACGCCCGCAAGGGCACCGAAGTCATCACCGCCCTTTCCGCCGATAGTCGCGCCGAGGTCGACGACATGCTCGCCAAGGCGCTCGCCGCCGGCGCCAAGCCCTGGAAGCCGGCGATCGACTACGGCTTCATGTACGGCATCTCCTTCCAGGACCTCGACGGCCACGTCTGGGAATTCATGTGGATGGACCAGAGCGCGCAGCAGCAGGGCTGATCACGACATCAGCACAGCAAAAAGACCGCCTGGCATGCCGGGCGGTCTTTTTGCATCTAGAGCAATTCCAGTTGAAGTGTAGAACGGTTTTCCGTCCGGCGGCGCGCAGCGTTTGCGATGCGCGCATGCCCGTTGGAAGGTTTACCCGACTATTGAGACGGCGTGCACCTTCATGTCGTCTCGCACTTCATAGAACTTGTTCCCCTCGATGTAGATAGAGTAGCAAGTCGGCTTCTCGCCTTTTCCGTTCGAGCAAGCCTTGTCGCCCTTGAAGGTCAGCTTGGTCTTCACGTCGATCGTCTTGCCGTCGACCTTGGCCTTGCCCGTTATCGTGCCCTTCTTCCAGTTCCAGACCAAATCTGCCGTCACGGGCTTGTCGAAGTCGTAGATCTCGACCTTGACGGATTTGCCGTCGGCAAGGGTCTTGAACTCGTCCATCGTGACCTTCTTGGCAGCTGGCGGAAGGTCGAGGGCGTATGCATTCATGCCTGATAGGAGGAACGCCAAAGCGATGCTTGAAAGTATCTTTCTCATCGTGGTCTCCACACCATGTAAAGAAGCGACCGCTAATATAAAGACAACCGGTTGCGGCGGCAACGAGGCACACGTTCACGTTTTCAACGCAAAACTGCCGCCACCCTAACGCAGCCAGGCTTCGCGCTCCTCAAAACGCGACAACGCATGCGACGTTCAAGCGTTGTCGCGCGATCGGCAATGCATCAGGCAGCTCCTACCCGCCGATCAGCGCCAGCCACTCGTCCTCGTCCATGGTCTCGACGCCGAGTTCACGGGCCTTGTCGAGCTTGGAGCCAGCGCCGGGGCCGGCAACGACGATGTCGGTCTTCTTCGACACCGAACCCGCGACCTTGGCGCCGAGGCTTTCGGCCTTGGCCTTGGCCTCGTCGCGCGTCATCTTTTCGAGCGAGCCGGTAAAGACCACGGTCTTGCCGGCAACCGGGCTGTCTGAGGCAACCGGTGCTTCCGCCGCCTCCGGCGTCACTTCGGACAAGAGCCGCGTGACCACTTCGAGGTTGCGCGGCTCCTTGTAGAACTCGACGATGGCGCGGGCGACAACCTCGCCGATGCCGTCGATGCTGTTGAGCTCGTTCCAGGCGTCGCCGGTAAAGGTCGATGCCTCGCTCATTGCCGCGCCGAAATGCTCGTAATTGCCGTAGGAGCGCGCGAGCAGCTTTGCCGTCGTCTCGCCGACATGGCGGATGCCGAGCGCATAGATGAAGCGCTGCAGCGCAATCGAGCGCCGCGTGTTGATCGCCTCATAAAGCTTGCGCACGCTGACCCGGCCGAAGCCGTCGATGTTTTCGAGCTTGGTGAGCGACGCCTCCTGGCGTTTTTCCAGAGTGAAGATATCGGGCGCCGTGCGAATGTTGAGCGTCGGATCCTCGCTTTCGAAGAAGAACTCGATCTGCTTGGAGCCGAGGCCCTCGATGTCATAGGCGTTGCGCGAGACGAAGTGCTTCAGGTGCTCGACGGCCTGCGCCCGGCAGACGAAACCGCCGGTGCAGCGGCGTACCGCGTCGACCTTGCCGGTCTTTTCGTTGATGTCGCGCACCGCATGGCTGCCGCAGACCGGGCATGTGGTCGGGAAGCGATAGGGCTCACTCCCCTCCTTGCGCTCGTCCATGACGACGTCGACGATCTGCGGGATGACGTCGCCGGCACGCTGGACGATCACCATGTCGCCGATGCGGATGTCGCGGCCCTCGCGGATCGCCTCGCCCGAATTGCCGAGGCCCTTGATGTAGTCCTCGTTGTGCAGCGTCGCATTGGTGACGACGACGCCGCCAACGGTGATCGGCTCCAGCCGCGCCACCGGCGTCAGCGCGCCGGTGCGGCCCACCTGGATGTCGATCGCCGTCAACCGCGTAAACGCCTGCTCGGCCGGGAACTTGTGCGCGGTTGCCCAGCGCGGCGAGCGCGAGCGGAAGCCGAGGCGCGCCTGCAGGTCGAGCCGGTCGACCTTGTAGACCACGCCGTCGATGTCGTAGTCGAGATCCGGGCGTTCGCGCTCGATGTGGTGGTAGTGCTCGAGCAGCGCCTCGGCGGACGTCAGCCGCTGCATCAGCGGGTTGACCGGGAAGCCCCAAGCCTTGAACACCTCGACCATGCCCATCTGCGTGTCGGCAGGCATGTCCGAGATCTCGCCCCAGGCATAGGCGAAGAAGCGCAGCTTGCGGCTTGCCGTCACCTTGGCGTCGAGCTGCCGGAGCGACCCTGAAGCGGTGTTGCGCGGGTTGACGTAGAGCGGCTTACCCTGTGCCGCCATCTCGGCGTTGAGCGCTGCAAAGTCGGACTTTGCCATGTAGATTTCGCCGCGCACCTCGACGATATCGGGCGCACCGGCCGGCAGCGTCTGCGGGATCATGCCGATGGTGCGGATGTTGGCGGTGACGTTTTCGCCGGTCGTGCCGTCGCCGCGGGTCGCCGCCGTCACCAGCCGGCGGTTTTCGTAGCGCAGCGACATCGACAGACCGTCGATCTTCGGCTCCGCCGTAAACGCGATCGAATTGTCGGGCAGCTGCCCGAGGAAGCGATAGACGGAGGCGACGAAATCGCGGGCGTCCTCGTCGGAAAACGTGTTGTCGAGCGACAGCATCGGCCGGGCATGCACGACCGGCTGGAAGGTGACGGAGGGTGCTGCCCCCACCTTCCTCGACGGACTGTCCTCGCGGATAAGTGCCGGAAAGCGCGCCTCGATCGCGTCGTTGCGCCGCTTCAGAGCGTCGTAGTCGGCGTCCGAAATCTCCGGCGCATCGTTACCGTGATAGAGGGCGTCGTGACGCGCAAGCTCGGCCGCGAGAAAGGCGAGCTCTCCCGCAGCTTCCGTTTCGGTGAGGTTCTCGACGGGCTTCAATTCATGGGACATACGCGCGGGCTCCGGATTCGGTACCGTTTTGTAGAGCAACCCACGGGAAAGAAAAGACCGTTCGGACATGTGGGCTCGCCCTCACCTGCCGACGGCGACCCCGGGCTCGGTGGCCGCCGGCGGCCGGACGTCCAGTTCGCACCAGCGCGCATAGCGCCGCTGGTAGCGGGCGCGGATGACCTCCAGATCCGCCCTGCGTACCCCGCGCTTGCTGTAGATCCATTTGCCTTCCGCCTGCCCGCGGATGACGCGGCTGACCGGCTGCAGGCCGAACATCCTCAAGATCGCCCTTCCGCTCCTGTCCCAGCCGATGCTGTAGATATCGATGCCGTCGGGCGGGAACGTGTGGTGTTCGAGGATCGCCGAGACCGTTGCGAGCACGAGAATGCCGTTCTGGCGGCGGCGCTCGGCGCGCATCGAATCGAGCAGAAAGCTGAGATTGAGGATGGTCGCGAGATAGACGACCTTCGCCTTTCGCGCCTGCGGATGGGCAAGCAACCCGCCCGACAGCAGATTGTCGAAGGTGTATTCGCCCTGCAGGAACAGTTTGAACTGGTTTTTCTCGAAGGCGCAGTAGTCGACGAAACCGAAGATGTTGTCGTCCTTATCCTGCAAGCAGATCAGGCTGTAGGGATCGGAGAAGAAGACCTTCATGCCCTCTCCCGGGTCGATCGCATTGCGCTGAAAGACACCCCGCGCCTTGCGCGCCGCATCATAGGCGACCGTCCTCGACGGCGGCACGCGCACGAGATAGGGCCGATCCCCCTGCCCATCACCCTCAGCGCATGCGCGCGGCAGCGCGAGAGGCAGCGGTTCGGTCTTGCTGTCTTCCGGAGGCAGCGTTTCGGCTTCGTCGCCTTCAGGTGGCAGCAATTCGGCATTGTCGTCTTTGGGAGGGGCGACCTGCGGTGGGGCGGCCTGCGGCGCGCGGCGCAGTCGAAGGGCAAGGCAAGACACGATCACCGCGATGGCCGCGGCAACGAGGACCCCGAAGCTGCCGAACTGCTGGTGCGTGTCCTTGACGGTCAGGATAAGGCCGGCATAGGCAAAGGCGATGAGCAGCATCAATTCCGGATGCTTGCGCAGCTGCGCGAGCCCGGTCTCCAGTCCTCGCTGAAGTTTCTCCCACATGCCCGAACTGCCCCCAACCCGCGCCCAGAAAATAGAGCACGGGTGCAGCGGCGCAACAATTCAACCAAAAGGCTTAGGAAGACCCGCACCGCCGCGCGGCATGCGAAAAATCAGGCGCAGCGAGCAAAACGGGACGATCGCGAGGCGCTTTAACCGTTGCCGGCAAGCAACCGCGCGGCGGCAGCTCGCGCTTCCTCGGTGATCGAGGCGCCGGCCAGCATGCGGGCGATTTCCTCGGTGCGCGCCTTGTCGTCCATGCGGGCGACCCGGGTCGAGATCATCTCCGCCTTCTCTGCGGATGGCCCCTTGGAAATCAGCAGATGCGTCGCGGCGCGTGCGGCCACCTGCGGCGCGTGGGTGACGGAAAGCACCTGCACGGTGCCGGAAAGCCGCTTCAGCCGCTGGCCGATGGCATCGGCCACCGCGCCGCCCACACCGGTGTCGATTTCGTCGAAGACCAGCGTCGGCGCGGAGCCGCGATCGGCAAGCGCCACCTTCAGCGCCAGGAGGAACCGCGAGAGTTCGCCGCCCGAGGCGACCTTCATGATCGGCCCCGGCCGCGTGCCGGGGTTCGTCTGGACGTGGAATTCGACAAGGTCGATGCCGTCGGCCGTCGGTTGCGACGGATCGCTCTGCACTTCCACCATGAAGCGGGCGCGCTCGAGCTTCAGCGCCGGCAACTCCGCCATGACCGCGTCGGAAAGAGCGCTCGCCGTGTTGTGGCGCTTTTCGGAGAGCGTGCGCGCGGCAGCGTCAAACGCCACCCGTGCCACGCCAACCAGCGCGTCGAGCTGCTTCAGCTTTTCTTCGCCGGCATCGAGATCGGCCAGATCGGAAATCATCCGGACGGCCAGCGCCGGCAGTTCCGTCACCGGAACCGAATATTTGCGGCTGGCGGCGCGCAGCGCAAAAAGCCGCTCCTCCACCCGCTCCAGTTCTTTCGGGTCGAATTCGGTGTTGCGCAGGGCGCGTTCGACCGCCATCTGCGCGTCGGACAACTGGTTGAGCGCACCATCGAGCAGCTCGACCGTTTCTTCGAGCAGGCCCGGCGCCTCCTGGCTCTTGCGTTCCAGCCGGCGCACCAGCGAGGCGATCAGCGGGACCGGCGAGCCGTTGCCGTTCAGGAACTCCGAAGCCTCATTGATGTCGCCGGCGATGCGCTCGGCCTTCATCATCCGCGCCCGGTTCTCGGCAAGTTCGTCTTCCTCGCCGTCGCGGGGGCTGAGCTTTTCCAGCTCCTCGACCGAGGAGCGAAGGAAATCGGCTTCGCGGGCGGCGGCTTCGACGCGCTCGCGATGTTTTTTCAGGCCGCGCTCGGCGTCCTTCCAGGCACGATAGAGATCGCTGACCTTGAGCGCTTCCTCCGCCGTGCCGCCGAAAGCGTCGAGAAGCGTGCGGTGCGCATCGATATCGACAAGCGCGCGGTCGTCGTGCTGCCCGTGGATCTCGACCAGCGTCTGCCCGAGCTGACGCATGAGCTGGACGCTGATCGGCTGGTCGTTGACATAGGCCTTGGTGCGGCCGTCGGCAGATTGCACCCGGCGAAAGATCATGTCGCCGTCGTCATCGATGCCGTTATCGTGCAGAAGCTGCCGTGCCGAATGGCCGACGGGAACGTCGAACACCGCCGTCACCTGGCCCTTGTCGGACCCATGGCGCACCAGCGAGCCGTCGCCGCGCCCGCCAAGGGCCAGCGACAGGCTGTCGAGCAGGATGGACTTGCCAGCGCCGGTTTCACCGGTCAGCACCGAAAGCCCGGCCTCGAAAATGAGATCAAGCCGTTCAATCAGGACGATATCGCGGATCGAAAGCTGGGCGAGCATCCGGGTTCGTATCTTCCTTGAAGGGCGCCGATAAGGATCAGGCGCCGACGAGTTTCTTGGCGGCGCGCGAAATCCAGGAGTTGCCGCTTTCACGCGGCTCCAGGCCACCGGACTGCAGCAGCTTGAAAGAATCGTTGTACCACTGGCTGTCCGGATAGTTGTGGCCGAGCACGGCGGCAGCCGTCTGCGCCTCCTGGGTCACGCCCATCGCGAAATAGGCTTCGGTCAGGCGTGCCAGCGCTTCTTCCACCTGGTTGGTGTTCGGATACTGCTCGACGACGACGCGGAAGCGCGACACGGCGGCCAGGTATTCCTTGCGCTCGAGATAATAGCGGCCGACCTGCATTTCCTTGCCGGCGAGCTGGTCACGGGCAAAGCGGATCTTCGACTTGGCGTCGTCGACGTATTCGGAGTCCGGATAACGGTCGACGACCGCCTGCATCGCCTCGATCGCCTTGAACGCAGGCTTCTGGTCCTGCGTCACGGCGGGGATCTGCTTGGTATAGGCAAGGCCCTGGATATACTGCGCGTAGGCCGCATCTTCGGACTGCGGATAGAGATTGAGATAGCGACCGGTGGCGTTGATCGCCTCCTGGTACTGACCGTTGCGGTAGGACACGAAGGCGTTCATGACCAGCGCCTTGCGCGCGTACTCCGAGAACGGATGCTGGCGGTCGAGCGCTTCGAACTTGCGCGCCGCTTCCGTCGTCTTGCCGGCATTGAGGTTGGCAAGACCCTGGTTGTAGAGCACTTCCGGCGGATCGGTTTCTGCCGTCAGTTTGGTGATGTCGATATCGGGATCGTTCTGGCAGGCCGTAATCAAGGCGCTGCCGGCAATGGCCGTAACGATGACGGCGGCGACGCGCGCTGATTTTCTCAGATCAACAGAAACTGCAAGAACCATCGGATATTCCCGTTCCACTCTGCGGGCATGGACCCCGCCAGACATGCGCTTTTAGAGCAAGTTACCTTGAGACCGCAACGTCATG
>NZ_DASYHB010000176.1:0-1575 GCF_035999185.1 Ensifer sp.
TGTTCAAGCCGGATCATCGGCTTTTAGTGGCCCGTCCACGACGAGCCACGACACGGAGGGATCAATGGAAGCATTAATGCCTATCATTACCCAATTGATCGCGGGGGCGGCCGGCGGCAACGCGGCCAGCGCAGTGTTGAAGCAGCAGGCTTTCGGTGTCGTCGCACGGACCATCGTCGGCGCGATCGGCGGCCTGGGCGGCGGGTTCCTCATTCAGATGCTGGGCGGTGAAGCAGCCGCGACCGGCCTTGCCATGCAAGCCATCGGCAGCCTCGTCGGCGGCGGTGTGCTGAGCGGGATAGTCGGGCAGTTCTTGGGGAAGACCGCCTGACCGTGCGATCAAATCCGTAGCAAGACAAAAGGCGGCCCAGGGCCGCCTTTTCTGCTTTCAGGATCCGCCGGGAGAGCTCTATTCAGCTGCGGCAGCGACCGGATAGACTTCCTTCATGTAGTCGTTCATCAGCGTTTCGCAGATCGTCGCCGGCGTGAAGCGGTATGGGCCGATTTCCGACACCGGCGTCACCTCGGCGGCCGAGCCGGTGAGGAAGCACTCGCTGAAGCCGGAAAGTTCCTCCGGCATGATCGCCCGCTCGACCACTTCATAGCCGCGGCGCTTGGCAAGCGCGATGACCGTGCGGCGGGTAATGCCGTCGAGGAAGCAATCCGGCACCGGCGTGTGGATGACGCCATCCTTGACGAAGAAGATGTTGGCGCCGGTCGCTTCGGCAACGCGGCCGCGATAGTCGAGCATCATCGCATCCGCATAGCCCTTGGCTTCGGCCGCATGCTTGGAGATGGTGCAGATCATGTAGAGACCGGCCGCCTTCGATTTGGAAGGTGCCGTCTGCGGATCCGGGCGGCGATACTCGGCGATGTCGAGACGAATGCCCTTCAGCTTCTCCGCCGGGTTGAAATAGCTGCCCCACTGCCAGATGGCGATGGCGACATTGATGCGGTTGTTCTGCGCCGAAACGCCCATCATCTCGCTGCCGCGCCAGGCGATCGGCCGAACGTAGGCTTCCGAGAAGCCCTGCCGTTTCAGCAACTCGACGCTGGCGGCATCCAGTTCCTCGACCGAATAGGGAATCTTGAAGCCGAGGATGTCGGCGGACTGGTGCAGGCGCTGATTGTGTTCGGTCAGCTTGAAGATGCGCCCGCCATAGGCGCGCTCGCCCTCGAATACGGCGCTCGCATAGTGCAGGCCGTGGGTCAGCACATGCACCTTGGCATCCTTCCACGCGACGAACTCGCCGTTGAACCAGATTTCTCCGTCCAACTGATCAAAAGGAACCGCTGCCATGGTGTCATCCTCCGGCGCATCCACGCCATTCTTGTTGATTATCGTCTCGCTTTCAGTCTATCGGCAAACTGATTGAGCGAAAATTCAATTTCGTGATTTTGGATTTGCGATCGGAACGGCGCAGCATATCTTTCGAAGGTGTTGCCAACGCCAAATGTCTCGCTTACCGAGCATGAACGCTAATGCTATGGTAAAAATATGTCAACAAAGCTGACATATTTTTTCGAATGTTTCGCAAGCTGCAATCTGGCTGAAAGGAAATGACCGCGTGGCCG
>NZ_DASYHB010000178.1:0-30247 GCF_035999185.1 Ensifer sp.
GCACAAGGAACTTGGCATCGACATCGCGATGGAGTGCACCGGCATCTTCACCGCGCGCGACAAGGCTGCAGCCCACCTGACCGCCGGCGCCAAGCGCGTCATCGTCTCGGCTCCGGCCGATGGCGCTGACCTGACGGTCGTCTACGGCGTCAACCACGACCAGCTGACCAAGGACCACCTGGTCATCTCCAACGCCTCGTGCACCACGAACTGCCTGGTTCCGGTCGTCAAGGTCCTGAACGATGTCATCGGCATCAGCCACGGCTTCATGACCACGATCCACTCCTACACCAACGACCAGCCGTCGCTCGACCAGATGCACAAGGATCTGTACCGTGCCCGCGCTGCCGCTCTGTCGATGATCCCGACCTCGACCGGTGCTGCCAAGGCCGTCGGCCTGGTTCTGCCGGAACTGAAGGGCAAGCTCGACGGCACCTCGATCCGCGTTCCGACCCCGAACGTCTCGGTCGTCGACTTCAAGTTCGTCGCCAAGCGCAACACCTCGGTCGAGGAAATCACCAACGCCATCAAGGCGGCCTCGAACGGCGCGCTGAAGGGCGTTCTCGGCTACACGGAAGAGCCGCTGGTTTCGCGCGACTTCAACCACGACAGCCACTCCTCGATCTTCGCGATCGACCAGACCAAGGTCGTCGAAGGCAACTTCGTTCGTATCCTGACCTGGTACGACAACGAGTGGGGCTTCTCGAACCGCATGGCCGACACGGCGGTCGCCTTCGCCAAGCTCATCTAAGTCAGATGTTTCGCGCCCTTTCCTCAACGACGGTCCGCTGGCGTCCGCTGGAAGGGGAAGGGCTCGAACACCTGACGCTGACGCAAACTGATACTCCCGACGGCGCGGTCATCCGCGCCGTCGGCGTTCTCATCGGCAGTCGCGGCGGTGCACCCTACGGTGCGCGTTACCGGATCGATTGCGATAACGGCTGGTTTGTTCGCAAGCTGATGGTCGACACGACCGATGGCCGCAGCCTGCATCTGCGCTCGGATGTGCCCGGCCAGTGGATGACGGCGCGAGGCGCGCCCCTGCCCGAGTTCGACGGCTGCATCGATATCGACCTCGCCGGCACGCCTTTCACCAATACGCTGCCGATCCGTCGCCTTGGCCTTGATCGGCAGGCCGGCACGACCAGGCTGAAGATGCTCTACGTGCCGTTCGACACGTTCGAGCCCGTTGTCGACGGCCAGCACTACACCTGCCTCGAAGATTTCAGGCTTTATCGCTACGAGGCCGAGGACCGCAGTTTTACTGCGGACCTGCCCGTGGATGAGGACGGCCTCGTCATCGACTACCCCACCCTTTTCCAAAGACTATCACCGGAGACTATCTGATGACTTTCAAGACCCTCGACGATCTGACCGACATCGCCGGCAAGCGCGTTCTGGTGCGCGTCGATCTCAACGTGCCGGTCAAGGACGGCGTGGTCACTGACGCGACCCGCATCGAGCGCGTCGCGCCGACCATCCGCGAACTGTCCGAGAAGGGCGCCAAGGTCATCCTGCTTGCCCATTTCGGCCGCCCGAAGGGTGAACCGGTCGCCGAGATGTCGCTGAAGACGATCGCGACGGCGGTCGAAGACGTGCTCGACCAGCGCGTCCACTTCGGCGCCGACTGCATCGGCGACAAGGCCAAGAACGCCATTGCCGACATGAGCAACGGCGACGTGCTGCTCTTGGAAAACACCCGCTTCCACAAGGGCGAGGAAAAGAACGAGGCCGAATTCGTCAAGGCGCTCGCCGCCAACGGCGACATCTATGTCAACGATGCCTTCTCGGCTGCGCACCGCGCCCATGCCTCGACCGAGGGCCTCGCCCATCATCTGCCCGCCTATGCCGGCCGCACCATGCAGGCCGAGCTTGAGGCGCTGGAGAAGGGCCTCGGCCAGCCGAAGCGCCCGGTTGTGGCCATCGTCGGCGGCGCCAAGGTCTCGACCAAGATCGACCTGCTGCAGAACCTGGTGACCAAGGTCGACGCGCTCGTCATCGGCGGCGGGATGGCCAACACCTTCATTGCCGCCAAGGGCGTCAATGTCGGCAAGTCGCTCTGCGAACATGACCTCGCCGATACCGCCAAGGCAATCATCGCGGCCGCCGACAAGGCCGGTTGCGCCATCGTGCTGCCCGAAGACGGCGTGATCGCCCGCGAGTTCAAGGCAGGTGCTGACAACGAAGTGGTCGACATCAACGCCATCCCCGCCGATGCCATGGTGCTCGACGTCGGTCCGAAGTCGATCGCTGCCGTCAATGACTGGATCTCCAAGGCCGAAACGCTGGTCTGGAACGGCCCGCTCGGCGCTTTCGAAATCGCCCCCTTCGACAAGGCGACGGTTGCCGTTGCCAAGCATGCGGCTGCCCGCACCCGCCAGGGCGCGCTGGTTTCGGTCGCCGGCGGCGGCGACACCGTTGCAGCCTTGAACCATGCCGAAGTCGCCGACGATTTCAGCTATGTCTCGACCGCAGGCGGCGCGTTCCTCGAGTGGATGGAAGGCAAGCCGCTTCCGGGCGTCGACATCCTCAAGCAGAAGTAAGCTACTGACTTGGCGCGCGGCACAACTGCCGCGCGCCAAGTCTCTAAGAAAAAATCGTTACAGTTCAATCGATTAAAAAATTTTAAATCGTTTCAGTCGCTTTTCTTGCCATTTTCCTGGACAATTTCACCTGTTACTCGCGCCCTCGTTTGGAGCGTGGCGGCTGCCCCGTGCGCCGTCGGTCCGAAGCTGTTTGTTTCAGTACCCGCCTGATCCTGACGATCGGCGTTGTCTAGGGAGAAGAAGCATGACGGAAAGATTGGAAGACATCGCCATTGCCATGGTCGCCAACGGCCGGGGGCTGCTTGCCGCCGACGAGTCGACGGCCACGATCAAGAAGCGTTTCGATACGATCGGCCTTGAATCCACCGAGACCTCCAGGCGCGACTACCGCGAGATGCTGCTGCGCGCCGACAAGGCGATGCGCAAGTACATCTCCGGTGTCATCCTCTACGAGGAAACCCTCTTCCAGCATGCGGTCGATGGCACGCAGCTCGTCGACATCATCCGGGCCGCCGGCTCGATCCCCGGCATCAAGGTCGATGCCGGCGCCAAGCCGATGACCAATTTTCCGGCGGAAACCATCACTGAGGGGCTCGACGGGCTCGGCCAGCGGCTGGCGAAATACTACGAGGCCGGCGCGCGCTTTGCCAAATGGCGCGGGGTGATCGCCATCTCCGATACGCTGCCAAGCCCGGGCGCCGTTCGCGCCAACGCCCATGCGCTTGCCCGCTACGCCGCTCTTTGCCAGGAGGCCGGTATCGTGCCGATCGTCGAGCCGGAGGTGCTGATGGACGGCGCGCCCGGCGACCATTCGATCGAGCGCTCGGAGGAAGTGACCGAATGGACGCTGCGCACCTCCTTCGAGGAACTGGCCGCCATGCGCGTCAAGCTCGAAGGCATGATCCTGAAGCCGAGCATGGTGATCGACGGCAAGAAGGCCCGCAAGGCTTCCGTGACCGAGGTGGCTGAGCGAACGATCAAGGTGCTGAAGCGCACCGTACCTTCGGCGGTGCCCGGCATCGCCTTCCTCTCGGGCGGCCAGTCGACCGAAGAGGCGACCGCCCACCTTTCGGCCATGAACACCCATCACGACCTGCCGTGGAAGCTCACCTTCTCCTATGGCCGTGCGCTCCAGCAGGAGGCGCTCAACGCCTGGCACGGCAAGGCCGACAACATCGGCGACGGCCAGCGCGCCTTCGCCCATCGCGCCGAGATGTGCAGCCTCGCCGCCAAGGGCACCTGGAAGAAGGATCTCGAAAAGGCGGCCTGACCGCATACGACACCCAGAAAACGAAGGGGCTGCAATGCGGCCCCTTTTTCATCGCGCCTTAGGAAAAGGAGGCAACACTTCCCGCGCATGGTCGACACCATGCTCCATGTTCCGAACGGACATGGAAGTTGTCACCCGGACAAATCAGCGTCTTCGTACGGCAGGCCGATTGGCTTAAGCCTTGGCTTCCCAGTGAAGACGGGGCCTACCGGCGCCCGACAAGCGAAAGCTGAAACCATGACCGCAGCCCCGCAATCCGTCTCCTATGTCACCGTCGACGTTTTCACCGACGAACGTTTTGCCGGCAACCAGCTTGCCGTCATTCCGGATGCCCGCGGCCTGAGCGATAGCCAGATGCAGGCGATTGCCACCGAGTTCGGCTATTCGGAAGTGACCTTCGTGCTGCCGCCCCGCGACCCGGCCAACACCGCCGAGGTCCGGATCTTCACGCCGACGGCGGAGATCCCCTTTGCCGGCCACCCCAATGTCGGTACCGCCTTCGTGCTCGGCCGGCGACAGGAGATCTTCGGCCGTGTTCCGGGCGAGGTCCTGCTATTTGAGGAGAGGGCCGGACTGGTTGCCGCGACGCTGCTGCGCGAACGCGGCGAAGTCACCGGCGCAAATATTGTCGTTCCACGCGGCCTCACCGTTGGCCCCGAGATCGACGCCGAGACCATTGCCGCCTGCGCGTCGCTCACGCCGGGAGCCATCAGCACGCGCGTCCATGTGCCGACCCGCCTGTCCGTCGGCCTGCCCTTCGCGGTCGCCGAAATCAGCGATGTCGCGACGCTGTCGACGGCGCGGCCGAACGTCACCGCGTTCCAGGCGGCAAATGCGCGCTACAAGCCCGAGGAAGACAGTTTCAGCCTGTTTCTCTATAGCCGCTCCGCCGATCGACCCTGGCAGATCCGCGCCCGCATGTTCGCGCCGCTCGATAACGTCAATGAGGATCCGGCGACCGGCAGCGCTTCGGCAGCCCTTTCCGCCTATCTCGTCGCGCGACTGCCTGAGCGGGATATCGATGTCGAGATCGTGATCGAGCAGGGCGTGGAGATGGGACGCCGCAGTCTCATCGGCGCTTCCGTCCGCAAGCAGGACGGTGTCGTTCGCCAGGTCAGCCTCTCCGGCACTTGCGTCAGCGCCATGCGCGGGGTCATCGACCTCTGACAGCTGCGCTTTGCCGCAGCATCTGGTGCCGCGCGCAATCGTCGAGGAGGCGATAGTGCGTTTCGCTAGGCTTGTTCGTCCTTCTTCGGCAGCAGCTTGAGGATATCGGCGAACATATCCTGCCATTCCGCGTCGGCCATCTCGAGGAAACCGAAACCACGCAGCAGAAAGACGCCTTCGGTCGCGAGAAACATCAGCCGCGCCCGGCGCCCCTCCTCGGTCGAGAGGTCGAGACCATCGACACGGGCGCGATACCAGGCGCGGTTCTTCGCCATATGGTCTTCGCGTTGCAGAAGTGCCGCCATCATGCCGGACGTTCGGGCCTTGTCGGCCATATCCATTCGCGCCGTCACCGCAACATACGCGCGCATCGCCTTCATCGGGTCCGGGTCGCCACCGCCTTCGGCTGCAACGGCACTGTCGAAATCGTTGAACCAGCGCTCCATCATTGCGTCGATCAGGCCGTCCTTGTTGCCGAAGCAATATTGAACGCCGCCCTTGGTGATGCCGGACGCCTTGGCGACCGCATCGATCGTCAAGCCGCCCGCACCGATGGAAAGTACGATCGCCTCCGCCGCATCCAGAACCTTGTCACGATCGATCGTTCGTCGCCGCCCCATCTTGACTTCCCATTTTTAAATCCATACGTATGTATTTATATTATAGCCCTTACGTAAACAAGGCCAAGCTTACAATCCCCTGTGGGCGGCCACCCGAGGTGTACCATGCTACCGCAAAATCGCTGGCTCGTTCTGGCCATCGTATCGAGCGCGCTGTTTCTGATCGTCGTCGATATGACGGTGCTCTATACTGCCCTTCCCCGCCTGACCCATGATCTCGGCGCGACCGCGTCCGAGAAGCTCTGGATCGTCAACGCCTATGCCCTAGTCGTTGCCGGCCTCTTGCCCGGCCTCGGCACGCTCGGCGACAGGCTAGGCCACAAGAAGCCTTTCATCGTCGGCCTCGCCGTCTTTGGCATCGCCTCGCTGATCGCGGCCTACGCACCCAATCCGGAAGTCCTGATCGGCGGCCGCGTGCTGCTCGCCGTCGGTGCTGCTCTGATGATGCCGGCAACGCTGTCGATCATCCGGCTGACCTTCACCGACGAACGCGAACGCGCGCTGGCGATCGGCGTCTGGGCGGCGATCGCTTCCGGAGGTGCAGCCATCGGCCCAGTGCTCGGCGGTTTCCTGCTGGAATATTTCTGGTGGGGCTCGGTCTTCCTGATCAACGTGCCGGTCGTAGCTGTTGCCCTGTTGCTCGGCCTGATCGTACTGCCAAACAATGCCGGCAACCCCAAACATCCCTGGGATGCTATCGGCTCGCTGCAGATCATGGTCGGCCTCATCGGCCTTGCCTATGCGATCAAGGAAACCAGCAAACGCGAGCCTTCGCTTGAGGCGGGTCTCGCCGCAGCTGTCATCGGCGCTGTCGCGCTTTTCCTGTTTGTCCGCCGCCAGCGCCAAGGCAGCCATCCGCTGATCGATTTCGGCCTATTCCGCAATCCGGCCTTTTCCTCAGGCGTTGCCGCCGCGCTGGTCGCATCCGCGTCCATCGTTGGCATCGAGCTTGTCTTGAGCCAGCAACTGCAGTTGGTTGAAGGCTTCTCGCCGCTTCAGGCTGGCCTGTTCATCCTGCCGATCCCGCTTGCCGCCTTCGTGGCGGGCCCGGTGACCGGTACGGTCCTGCCGCGCCTCGGGGCGGAGGTGGTGCTGCGCTCCGGCCTTATCCTCTCGGCCCTTGGCCTTGGTGGGTACCTGCTTGTCCATGAGGCCGGCGCTCTGGGTCAGATCGTCAGCCTCGTCGTTCTCGGCCTCGGCATCGGCGCGTCGATGACGGCCGCTTCGAGCGCCATCATGTTCAATGCCCCCGCGGAGCGGGCAGGCATGGCGGCGTCGATCGAAGAGGTCTCGTTCGAGCTTGGTGGGGCAATCGGCATTGCCGTGCTCGGCAGCGTGATGTCGCTCGTCTACACCGCTTTCCTCGTCCTTCCGGAGGGAGCCGCCATCTCGCCGATGGCGCGCGACAGCCTGGACGAAGCCTTGCTGCTCGCCGAGAAGCTGCCATCGGACGTGGCCGCAGAACTCGTCACCCGAGCGCGGATCGCCTTCGAACAGGCTTTCACCGCCGTGGTGATGACTGCGACGGCCATGCTGTTTACCACCGGTCTCGCCATCTGGTGGCTGACGGGCGGCCGCAGCGGCGCACGAGCCGAACCGGGCCGCGCGAGCCATCACTAAGCACTGCCGCCGGGCGAACACCTCGCCCGGCGGTTCAGCGCAAACCCGCCTCGCATTTGGCGATCGCCTCGACCATCGCCTGGAAGCGCACGTGATGGCGCACCGCGTCCAGGTCTGAATCCTGCTTGAACCAGAGCAACTGGTAACACGAACTTTGAGGCAGCAAGGTCTCGAGCAGGTCGAGCGCCGCGTCGATATCGCCGAGAATGGAATAGACACAGGCCGTGTTGTAGCGCGCGACAACGTCGTCCGGGTCGATCGCCATTGCCCGCGCCGCCCATTCCCGCGCCCGATCGGCCTCGCCCATATGGGCAAGCGCCAGCGCGCCGCGATGCGCGGGACCGGAGTTTTCCGGATTGAGCTCCAGCGCCCGTTCCGCCCGCGAAATCCCGATGCGTGCCCATTGCGCGCGTTCGGTATCCCGGCCGAGCGACCGGTAGGCACTCATCAGATGGATCGGCGACAGATAATCGTCCGGCCGGATATCCGCCGCGCGCTTGAAGAACTGGATCGCCGTGTCGAAGGCGCCTTGCATGAACAGGAAACGCCCGTAATGGAAGTTCGCCTCGTAAAGCCCCGCATCCAGCGTCAATGCCTGCTCGAACTCGGCGACCGCCTCGTCGCACTGCCCGTCCTGGTGCAACACCAGGCCACGCGACGCATGCGCCTCCGCAAGGTGTGGGTCGAGTGCCAGCGCCTTGTCGGCCATGGACAGAATGCTTTGCAGCGGAAACTCGTCCTCATGCCAGTCGCGCAGCGCCGACTCGCAATCGGCAATGCCGGCATAGGCACGGGCAAAATCCGGATCAAGCTCCACCGCCTTCAGGAACATGCGCCGCGCCAAAAGCAGATAGGATCGGGTCCAGGCGTGGGAAAACTGCCGCCCGCGAAGATAGTAGGTATAGGCCTCGACGCTTGTGGTCGGATCGCTCTCGATCGCCCGCTTTTCCGCCGGCAGCAGCTTGATCCTCAGTTGATCGACGATCGCGTGAGTGATCTCGTCCTGAATGGCGAAGATGTCGGTCAAGTCCCGGTCGTAGCGGTCAGCCCACAGATGCGTTCCGGTGAGCGCATCGATGAGCTGTCCGGTGATGCGCACCCGGGCACCGGCCTTGCGCACGCTGCCTTCGAGGATGTAGCGGACCCCGAGTTCCTGGGCGACCTGTTTCACCTTCACCGACCGCCCCTTGAAGGTAAACACCGTGTTGCGGGCGACGACATGCAGCTTCGAGATCTTCGACAGATCCGTGATGATGTCCTCGGTAATGCCGTCGGAAAAGTATTCCTGTTCCGGATCGTGGCTCATATTGGTGAAGGGCAGCACGCCGACCGAGAGCCCGTAGCCGTCGTCGAGCACGACCGGGCAAGTGCCATTCGGCGCGGAAGGGACTTTCGTGGGTGCACCAAGCGCGACCGAATAGACATGCACGCCGGCGGCGATGTTCTTCAGCGCGTGCTCGCCCCTGTCGATGAAGCCCACATCCAGCCGCGAGCCGACATGGTCGCGCACCGAAGCGGAGACGGCGATACCGGAGGGCTCCGCCAGGCCCTCGATACGGGCCGCGACATTGACGCCGTCGCCGAAGATATCGCCGTCCTCGACGATGATGTCGCCGAGATGGACGCCGATCCTGAGTTCGATGCGTTTGAGCGGCGGCACGCCCTCGTTGCGGATCAGCATGCCGCGCTGGATATCGACGGCGCAGGCGACCGCATGCACGACGCTCGCGAACTCGACCAGAAGGCCGTCGCCGGTGAGCTTGACCACGCGTCCCTTGTGACGGCTGATCTTCGGATCGACGAGTTCACTTTTGTGACGTTTCATCGCGGCAAGCGTGCCGGTCTCATCAGCGCCGATCAGGCGGCTGTAGCCCACGACATCGGCGGCGAGAATGGCAGCAAGCCGGCGTTCCAAGAAACCCCCGAATTCATCCCTCAGATGAAGGGGGTATTCTAGCGCGTTCTTCCCCATCTGTCCTGCGCCCTTTTGTAGTTGTAGCGAATATACGCACAACCCTAGCATCGGGTGCTCGGCTCCGAAGTTACAAATGGAACGGGTGCGCGCCGCGCCGGGTGACGGCTACGGCCGGATCAGCACCGTCACCATCATCATCACGATGGCAAAGACCGCGATCTTCCAGAAGTCGCGTCGATAGCGCAGCCCCGGCAGGCCGAGTGGCCAAATCAGTTGCACGGCCATCGCCAGGAGAAGAATAAGGGCGAGCGCCTTCTGCATGTTGCCCTCGTGTTTATGGAGCCGTATCGACCGGCGCCTGTTCGCAGAGCCGGCATCATCAGTCGCAGGAAGCACCGCCCCTCGCAAGGACTGGCGATACGCTGCCGATGGCAAAAAGGGCTAGTGTTTCCAGAGCCGATTTGCAATGACCGGCAGCTGCATGTTTCCTTCAATTGTCTTCGATTGAAGGTAAAAAACATGCGGCAACCCAAAGTGCTGCAAAGCGAAACCGGCTGGCAATTCGACAGGCACCGCCCTAACTTGCTGACGGCAGAACGAATTTCGGATGGATGATGAGAAAGAACCTGCTCCCGGTCGCCGCCCTTCTGCTTGGCACGCTGTTTCTCTTTCTGGGCAATGGTCTGCAGGGGCTGCTTCTTCCCGTGCGCGGCACCGCTGAAGGCTATCCCACCACCATCCTCGGCCTGATTGGCACGTCCTGGGCCGCCGGCTTCGTGCTTGGCTGCTTCTTTGCCCCCAATGTCGTCAAGCGCATCGGCCATGTACGCGCCTTCAGCGTCTTTGCCTCGCTGATCGCCATCGTCGCGCTCTTGACCGGCATCCTGATCGACAGCACCTCCTGGCTGATCCTGAGAGCCCTGACCGGTTTTGCCACCGCCGGCACATCGATGATCATCGAAAGCTGGCTGAACGAGCGCGCCACCAACGAAAGCCGTGGCGTCATCTTCTCGCTCTACATCGCCATCACCCTCTTCGGCGTCGTCGGCGGCCAGATGATGATCCCGTTCGGCGACACCTCGACCAGCTTCTTCTTCATGATCTGCGGCATCCTCTACTGCGTCGCCATGTTGCCGACCCTGATGTCGAAGGCCGCCTCGCCGCAGCCGCTGAAGAAGGTGAGCCTCGACCTGCGCGGCCTCTACCGCAACTCGCCGGTGTCCTTCCTCGGCATCCTGCTCGTCGGCATCGCAAACGGCGCCTTCGGCACGCTCGGCGCCGTCTTCGGCCGCCAGGCCGGCCTGTCCGACAGCACCGTTGCGGCGATGATGAGCGTCGCGATCTTCGCAGGTGCCGTCATGCAGCTGCCGGCCGGGCGCCTCTCCGACCGCATCGACCGGCGCTACGTCCTTGCGGCCCTTGCCGGGGTTGGCGCTCTCGCCGGGCTGCTGATCTTCCTCATCGAGCCGAGCCAGGTCTGGATCGTGTTGACGTTGATCGCGATTTACGGCGCCGCCGCCAACGCGCTCTATCCGATCGCCGTCTCGCACGCCAACGACTTCGCCACCGCCGAAGACTTCGTGAAGGTCTCGGGTGGCCTGCTGCTGCTCTATGGCATCGGCACCATCATCGGCCCGACGATCGGCGGCCCGGTCATGACGGCAGCCGGCCCCTATGGCCTGTTCATGATCACCGCCTGCGCCCACATCCTGATCACGGCCTATGCCATCATCCGCAGCCGCATGCGCGCGCCCGTGCCGGTATCCGACCGCGACGCCTTCTCGCCGGTCAGCGCCGGTGCGCCGACGACACCGGAAAGCCTGCAGCTTTCGCCGCGCGCGGCCCCGTTTGAAGAAGACCGCAATGAACCGGACAAACGTCCAGATTGGGAGGATCAGTCCGATGAGCCTGTTTGACGACGATCGGCCGCAAAAGAAGGTGGCCCATGAAATCGGCAGCGATCTAGCACTCCTGTCCGTTGACGAGCTGACGCAACGCATCGCCCTTCTGACCGAGGAAATCGCCCGGCTGGAAGCCGAACGCACACGGAAATCGGCGAGCCGCTCGGCGGCCGAAAACCTGTTTCGTTGACGGGTCTTACTGCCCGCAGGCGCGCAGCAAAACGAGCCGCATTTAACGACGCATTAAGCATTATCTGCGATTGTCAGGGCATCCGGAGCTTTCCGGTCTCAGACATTTTCACCGACTGGCGAATGGGTCTGATTTTTCTCCCTGTTTTACCTTGAGAGCCGCTTTCCGCGGCTCTTTTTTTGTTTTGGCATAGGTTTATCCAAAGAACTGTGGAGATTAACCCTTTCTTAAGAATGCCCTTGCGCGAAATGCGCTATCGGATCATTCTTCAAGCATAGAGGCGGGCAAGGATTTATTTGCCATAACCGTCCACTACCTGACTGTCGTGATGCGTTTGAACCAGGGAAAACAGGTCATGTCCGAGAGAGGATTGAATACGGTCAGTTTCGCAGGACACGCAGCGTCCTCGGCACAATTCAAGACACTCTATTCGGAAGGCATGGGACTGGTTGAAGAAACAGCAACCTATCTCGACGGCCCCGGCCGCGCTGCCTCCAAGGTTCTGCCGCGCATGGCATCGGTCCTCTATGCGGCTGAATCCATGCGGCTCACCACCCGCCTGATGCAGATGGCCTCCTGGCTGCTGCTGCAGCGCGCCGTCAACAACGGCGAGATGAGCCGCGACCAGGTGATGTCGGAAAAGAGCAAGGTTCGCCTCGACAGCTTCAACGTCGACAAGGCAGCACCCGGCTGGGCCGAACTGCCGGAATCCTTCCGCGACCTGATCGAACGGTCGCTGCGCCTGCAGAACCGCGTCGCTTTGCTCGACCGCGAAATCTACCGCCCGCACGAAGCCGCCGCCATCGTTCCGGACAACCAGAACGGCGTCAAGGCACAGATCAAGCTGCTTCAGACGGCCTTCGGCAGCAACTGATCAGGCATTTCCTGTCAGCAGACAGACAACAACCCGGCTCGATGGCCGGGTTTTTTGTTTCTGCCTTTCATCCGCGCACTTGGCCGCCCAACTGCATGCTTCCTTTAATCGCAACCGATCAGAGGATCAAAACCATGCGGCAATTCACAATGCTACAGCGACCTTTGCCCGGCCGACAAGACGCTCGGCGTCTGAAGACGACGCGACACAGGGGCATCATCAGGCAACAAAAAAGCCCGGCAGAGCCGGGCTTTGAGCGTTCCGAAGAAACGATCGATTAGAGGCCGAGGCCTTCGAAGCGCTTCTTGAACTTGGAGACGCGGCCGCCGCGGTCCATGAGCTGCTGGTTGCCGCCCGTCCAAGCCGGGTGCGACTTCGGGTCGATTTCCAGGTTCATGGTGGCGCCTTCCGAACCCCAGGTCGAGCGGGTTTCGTATTCGGTGCCGTCAGTCATGACCACCTTGATGAGGTGGTAGTCGGGATGGATGTCTGCCTTCATAACGATCTTCCTAGAGTTCCAGGGTCCAATTGTCGCAAGGCATTGCGACTTCGAGACCGAACACGTAAATGAAGCCGCGGACCGGCTGAAGGGCCACGGCTTCCCAATTGGATGCCGTGCCTATACATCAAGGTCTGCGGGATAACAAGTGCCGCGCGGAAGACTCATGGGAAACCCTTTCCTCCGTGCTTGGCGAAAGGGGTCAAGTGTCGTCAAGAGAAAACCAGGCGCCAGCGCGCAAGTCCATTCGCCCTCTCGCCACGCTGCTGCCCTACCTTGCGCGCTATCGCCATCTGGTGATCGGCGCAGGCATTTCGCTCGTCATTGCGGCGGTCACCACCCTGACGCTGCCGCTTGCAGTCCGGCGCATGGTCGACAACGGCTTTTCCAGCTCCGACAGCGGCTTCATCAACACCTATTTCTCGATGTTGATGCTGCTGGCCATCGTGCTCGCGCTCGCAAGCGCCGCCCGCTACTATTTCGTCATTTCGCTCGGCGAGCGTATCGTCGCTGACCTCAGGCGCAATGTCTTCGATCGGGTGACCCGCCTCTCCGCCTCCTTCTTCGACGTCAACCAGTCCGGCGAGATCGTGTCGCGGCTGACGGCCGATACGACGCAGGTGAAGTCCGCGGTCGGCGCCACCGCCTCGGTCGCACTGCGCAACCTGATCCTGTGTCTCGGCGCCATCGGCATGATGGTCTATACCAGCCCGAAACTCTCGAGCCTGGTGCTGATCGCTATTCCCGTCATCGTCTTTCCGCTCGTCGGTTTCGGCCGCTCCGTGCGCCGCCGCTCGCGCGAGGCGCAGGACACGCTGGCAAAAGCATCCGCCTATGCCGGCGAAGCGATCGCCGCATCCCGCACCGTCCAGGCTTTCAACGGCGAGGCGCTGGCAAACAGTCACTTCGCAGGCACCGTCGAGGATGCCTATGGCGCAGCCCGCGCCGCGATCAAGGCCCGTTCTGTCCTGACCGCCTTTGCCATTACCATGGTATTTGGCAGCGTCGTCGCGGTGCTGTGGTTCGGCGCCCACGACGTGCTGGCGGGCAACCTGTCGGCCGGCACGCTCAGCCAGTTCCTGCTCTATTCGGTCTTTGCGGCAGGCAGCCTCGGCTCGCTTTCGGAAGTCTGGGGCGAGCTTTCGCAGGCCGCCGGTGCTGCAGAGCGGCTCAACGAACTGCTGACGGAGATCCCGGAGATCCAGGCGCCTGAAAACCCGGTCGCCCTTCCGGTCCCGGCAACGGGCGCCGTTTCGTTCGACGACGTCTATTTCGCCTATCCGTCGCGCCCCGACTTCAAGAGCCTGAACGGGCTCACCATGGCGGTCAAGCCGGGGGAAACGGTTGCGATCGTCGGCCCGTCCGGCGCCGGCAAGAGCACCGTTTTCTCCATGCTGCTTCGCTTCTACGATCCTGCGAAGGGCACTGTCGCCGTCGACGGCATCGATATCCGCACGGTCGATCCGAAGGACCTGCGTGCACGGATCGCGATCGTTCCGCAGGACGTGACGATCTTCGCCTCGTCGGTCCACGACAACATCGCGTTTGGCATGCCTGGCGCCAGCCGTGAAGCGGTTCGCGCCGCCGCCGTCGCCGCCCAGGCCGACGAGTTCATCGGCCGGCTCGACAAGGGCTACGACACCCATGTCGGCGAACGCGGCGTCACGCTTTCGGGCGGCCAGCGCCAGCGTATCGCCATTGCCCGCGCCATCCTCAAGAACGCGCCCATTCTGCTTCTCGACGAGGCGACCTCGGCGCTTGATGCCGAAAGCGAGACGCTGGTCCAAAAGGCGCTTGACGGTCTGCTGCATGAGCGCACGACGCTGATCATTGCCCATCGGCTCGCAACCGTACTGAAGGCCGACCGCATTCTCGTCATGGATCACGGCCGCATCGTCGAGGAAGGCACGCACGCCTCGCTCATTCGTCACGGCGGGCTCTATGCGAAGCTCGCACGCCTGCAGTTCAACCACGGTGCCGAAGCCCTGTTCGTGAGCTCCCAGAGCTGAACAGGCCGTTTGGCACGAAAAGCCTCCTCCGATTTGCCGTAAAGCGGTTGCCGCCGGAAGGCCGAGCCCTATTGTTATGGGGCCCGGTCGAGGAGGCCGGCTTCGCTTTCTCATGAATTGATCGGGAGGACTATCGCATGGCATTTTCGCATCTGACCCGGCGCGCGACGCTGACGCTCGGCCTGATGGCGCTTTCCGCGCTGCCCCTTGGCTCGGCCGCTCTTGCCCAGGGCTTCCCCGACCGACCGGTCACGCTCGTCGTGCCATTCGCCGCCGGCGGCTCGACCGATGTGGTCGCACGCATCGTCGCGCAGAAAATGTCGGAGGATCTCGGCGAACAGGTGATCGTGCAGAACGTCGCCGGCGCCGGCGGCAATCTCGGCGCCGCCAATGTCGCCCGCGCCGACCCCGATGGATATACGATCCTGATGGGCACCGTCGCCACCCACGCCCTCAATCCGTTGATTCTCAAGACCAAGCCTTACGATCCGGAGAAGGATTTTTCGCCGATCTCGCTGCTCGTGGTCGTGCCCAATGTGCTGGTGGTCAATCCGGAGCTGCCGGCCAAGAATGTCGAGGAACTGCTGGCGCTCTTGAAGGCCAAGCCCGACGAGTACAGCTACGCGTCCTCCGGCAACGGAACGCCACTGCATCTGTCAGGCGAGCTCTTCAAGAAGATGGCCGGCGTCAGCATGCAGCACATCCCGTACAAGGGCGCAGGCCCGGCGCTGAACGACGTCATCGGCAACCAGGTGCCGATCATGTTCGACAACCTTCCCTCGTCCTCCGGCCACATCAAGGCGGGAACGCTGCGGGCGCTTGCGGTGACCACCGCGGAACGCGCCCCTTCCTTCCCCGATGTGCCGACGGTCGCCGAGGCGGGCATTCCGGGCTACGAGACCTACACCTGGAACGCACTCTTTGCGCCAGCCAACACACCTGAGCCGGTGGTTGCCCGCCTTAACGAGGCGGCCAACAAGGCCCTGCAGGACCCCGCTGTCGTCGAACGCATGAAGGAATTCAGCGCCAAGATCGTCGGCTCGACCCCGGACGAGCTGAAGGCGCATGTGACCGCGGAACTGGCGAAGTGGACGCCCGTCGTGCGCGACGCCAACGTGCAGATGGATTGACGCTCAGGTCTACCGAGGCCACCGCCCCTCATCCGGCTGCCGCCACCTTCTCCCCGCGCGCGGGGAGAAGGGACGTGTGGCACGCGCCGTGCCATCATTCCTACCGACATGGGAGGCGTTGGCCGGTTGCCAGCCGCGCATCATTGAGACGTAGGCTAGGAAAGGTCGCCACATATTCGGCCGTCCCTTCTCCCCGCGTGCGGGGAGAAGGCTAGTCCTCGGGTTAAACCCGAGGAGAGGGGCAATCGTCTGGCACAACGATGACCGGCACGCCAAACGCTACGCGCCCGCAGCGCCCCGCCCCGCCTCCCGGCCGGAAAAGATGCAGCCGCCGAGGAACGTGCCTTCGAGCGCGTTGTAGCCGTGCATTCCGCCTCCGCCGAAACCGGCCACTTCGCCGGCCGCGTAGAGACCCGGTACAGGCTCGCCCGACTGCTCCAGCACCTGGCCGCTCAGGTTGGTCTGCAGGCCACCGAGCGACTTGCGCGTCAGAATATGCAGGCGAACGGCGATCAGCGGCCCGGCCTTCGGATCGAGCAGCCGGTGTGGTCTTGCGGTGCGCAGCAACCGGTCGCCTCGGTAGCTGCGGGCACCGCGGATCGCCGTCACCTGGGCATCCTTTGAGAAGGGGTTGCTGATCTCCCTGTCGCGCGCCTCGATCTGCTGGCGCAGGTGCTCGAGCGACAGACGGTTGTCGCCGGTGAGCGCGTTCATCGCCGGGACGAGATCATCCAGCCGATCGCGGACGATGAAATCCTCGCCCCTGTCCATGAAAGCCTGGACCGGTCCCGGAGGGTTCTTGCCGAGCCGCTTCAAGAGCAACGCGATGCTCTTGCCGGTGAGATCCGGGTTCTGCTCGGAGCCCGAGAGAGCGAACTCCTTCTTGATGATCGCCCTGGTCAGGATGAACCAGCTGTAGTCATGGCCGCTGTCGCGGATCGCCTGCAAGGTGCCGAGCGTGTCGAAACCCGGCATGGCCGGTGCTGCGAAACGGTTGCCGTCGGCGTCGCACCAGAAGGATGAAGGGCCAGGCAGGATGCGGATGCCGTGATCCGGCCAGATCGGGTCGAAGTTTTTCAGCCCCTCGGTATAGTGCCACATGCGGTCGGCGTTGATCATCGAACCCCGCGCCCGGCTGGCGATCTCCAGCATGCGTCCGTCGACGTGATGCGGCACGCCCGCAACCATGGTTGCCGGCGGCTGGCCAAGGCGCTTTCGCGGCCAGTTGCGGCGCACCAGATCGTGGTTGCCGCCAATCCCGCCCGAAGAGACGATGACCGCGCCCGCCGAAATCTCGAAGTCGCCGACGACGTCGCGCGAACTGCGCTCACCGCGCCCGACCGGGTCCTCCTTCAAGAGCGCGCCGCGCGCCCCGGTCACCCGACCGTCGGTGATCGTGAGTTCATCCACCCGGTGACGAAACCGGAAACGGACGAGGCCCCGGCTTTCCGCTTCGCGCGTCAGGCGGATGAATGGCTCAAGCACCGCCGGACCGGTGCCCCAGGTCACGTGAAAACGCGGAACCGAATTGCCGTGTCCGTGCGCAAGCCCACCGCCACGCTCCGCCCAGCCGACGACAGGAAACCAGCGCATGCCGAGGGAATGCAGCCAGGAGCGCTTCTCGCCTGCGGCAAAATTGAGATAAGCCTCGGCCCAGAGCTGCGGCCAATGATCTTCCGGGCGGTCGAATTGCGAGGAACCCATCCAGTCCTGTCGGGCGAGATCGCGTGTATCGCGGATGCCCATGCGGCGCTGTTCGGGACTGTCGACGAAGAAGAGCCCGCCCAGCGACCAGAACGCCTGTCCGCCGAGGTTCTGCTCCCCCTCCTGATCGAGAACGATGACCTTTTTGCCAAGTGCGGCCGCCTGCGAGGCCGCAACGAGACCCGCTAGCCCTGCGCCGATGACCAATACGTCGCAATCCATGAAATGCTCTCCCCTCGCATCCCACTCGGCGCCCGGCGTCGCTTCAATCGCGCACGGGTCGCTGCAGCCACGTGAGTGGCTGGAGCAACTGTTACGCGTACGTCAAGGTCAATTCAAGAGGCAGGCACCGAGCCCCAGATACTTGGAAGCAGCGTTTACTTCTCGGTCAGTTTGAGCTCGATGCGACGGTTCTGCGCCCGGGCCTCCGGGGTTTCGCCCGGTGCAATCGGTTGATATTCGCCGAAGCCGGCAGCCACCAACCGGTCCGCCGGCACGCCCTTTGAGATCAGGAACTTGACCACCGACGTCGCGCGGGCCGACGAAAGCTCCCAGTTATCGGCAAAACGACCGGCGCCCGAAAGCTGCACATTGTCCGTGTGGCCGTCGACGCGTAGCACCCAGTTGATCTCCGCCGGGATCTCCTTGGCGAGATCGAGCAGGGCCGTGGCGAGCTTCGCCATCTCCGCCTGCCCCTCGGGATTGAGGTCGTTGCCGCCGGAGGGGAAGAGCACCTCCGACTGGAAGACGAAGCGGTCTCCGACGATGCGGATGTTCTCGCGATCGGAGAGAATTTCCCGAAGGCGCCCGAAGAAGTCGGAGCGGTAGCGGTTGAGCTCCTGCACGCGCTGGGCAAGCGCGACGTTCAGCCGCCGGCCGAGATCGGCGATCTTGGTCTGTGACTGCTGGTCCTTGGCTTCCGAGGCCTGCAGCGCCACCTCGATGGCGGCGATCTGGCTGCGCAGCGCGGCGATCTGCTGGTTCAGCAGCTCGATCTGGCTCATGGCGCGGGCGCTGACCTCACGCTCGGTATCGAGCTCGGAGCCGAGGCGGCCGATCTTCTGGTTGGCAGCATCAGTGCTTCCCGCACCCTGGTCGAGCAGCGCCTGCAGGCGCGATCGTTCGCCTTCGGACGTGGCAAGCGACGCCTGGAGATTGGCAAGCGAATCCTCCAGATCCTGCTTGCCGCTCTTTTCCAGCGCCAGCAGTTGCGTGAGCTCGTTGATCTGGCTGTTCAGCCGGGTCAGCACTTCGTCCTTGCCGCTGATTTCACGGCTCAGGAGAAACTGTCCCAGAACGAAGACGGTGAGCAGGAACATGATCGACAGCAGAAGGGTCGACAGTGCGTCGACGAACCCCGGCCAGTAGTCGACCGTGCGCTGCGTGCGGCCTTTTCGGGCGAGCGCCATGGATCACTCCCCTCCGGTCTCGTCCATGCGGCTCACCTTGGCAGGAACGGCCGACTTGTCGCCATGCACCGCGAGGCGATCGCCGCTGCCGATGCGCGAAGCCAGCTTGTCGAGCGTCTTGCGCATCGCCTTGGCCTCGTCCTGCTGGGCCTCGATCCAGTCCCTGAGCATCTGCTGCTCACCACGCATGTTCTTGACCAGGCCCTGAATGCCTTCGGCGAGCGTTGCCATGGCCGCGGTCGTGCGCTGGTTCGCGCCCCCTTCCTGGTTGAGACGGACGAGCTGATCGGTGAGCTTCTTCAGCTCCTCGACAGGGGCGCCTGCAGGCAGGTCGAACGCAGGCGTCAACTCCGAGCCGACATCGGTGACCGAGGAAAGCCAGTTTTCGAGTTCGGTATAAAACCGGTTCTGAGCCCGACCGGCCTGCAAATCAAGGAAGCCGAGGATCAGCGAGCCGGAAAGGCCGAAAAGCGAGGTCGAGAAGGCCGTGCCCATACCGGTCAGTGGCGCCGACAATCCGTTCTTCAGCGCGGCCAGCACGTCCTCGGTGCTTCCAGAACCCGCATCCAGCGACTGGATCACCGTGTTGATCGAGCCGATGGTGCCGAGCAGTCCCCAGAAGGTTCCGAGCAGGCCGAGAAACACCAGAAGTCCGATCAGATAGCGCGAGATATCGCGCGTCTCGTCCAGCCGCGTCGCGATGGAATCCAGGATCGAGCGCAGCGCCGTCGTCGAAATCGCCGTCTGGCGACCACCGATCAGGGCGCGCATGGGCGCAAGCAGAACCGGGTCGCGTCCGACCTTGTCGGCACTGCCGGCGGCACGGAACGAGTTGAACCAGCGCACCTCGGGTCGCAGCGCCAGCACATGATTGAAAACCAGCAGGATGCCGATCAGGAGCACCCCGACGATCAACCCGTTGAGGCCGGGATTGGCGAGAAAGGCATTGTGGGCCTGGCGGAAGAGGATCGCGCCCACGAAACCGACGATGATCAGGAAGACCACCATCGTCCAGAAATAGTGCATGGGGCTCGAGAGCTTGTGCGGGTTGTAGCCGTCTTCCATGCCTTCCCGACCGTTCCAACCGGACAGATGCAGTTTCGTCATCGGTATCAGTATCTCCCGGTTCACTTGACGGAACGGCGCATCGCCGGCCCGGAGCCTACCGCATAATTCCCGAAACCGAAATCGATTCAAGGGCCAAATTATGCAATCGGCCAAGGCGCTGCGACCGCCCGCAGGTCCCTAGCTAGGCATGGACCTGTGGCACAGTCGTGTTGCCGCTCTGGCGTTCGATCCAAAAAATAAGCCTCCGACGCGGATGCGCATCGGAGGCTGCAGCACTTGCCAAGAAGGCCGGCTTACTTTGTCGGCACCGGGCGATGAACGACCTCCGTCAGCGCCTTGACGATGTATTCGTTGCCGCACACGACCGAACCGTCGTCAACCGGCCGGGCGCCGCCGTTGATGTCGTGCGTCCAGCCGCCGGCTTCGCGGATGAGAAGCACGCCGGCAGCAATGTCCCAGGCGGCAAGATCGCGTTCCCAGTAGCCGTCAAAACGGCCGGCAGCCACATATGCAAGATCGAGCGACGCTGCGCCCATGCGGCGGATACCTGCGACTTCGCCCATCACGTGGCGCAGCTCGATCAGGTACTTGCCGTGGTTGCCGCGGCCAAGGTGCGGGGTACCGGTGGCGATCACCGCGTCAGAGAGATGCTTGCGCGAGGCGACGCGCAGGCGACGGTCGTTGAGGAACGCGCCACCGCCACGCTCGGCGGTGTAAAGCTCATCGGTGGCCGGGTTGAAGACGACGGCGCCGACGATCTCGCCCTGGCGCTCGAGCGCGATCGAGACCGCGAAATGCGGGATGCCGTGCAGGAAGTTGGTGGTGCCGTCGAGCGGATCGACGATCCAGCGGTGCGCGCCGTCGGTGCCGATGATCTCTTCGCCTTCCTCGCCGAGGAAGCCGTAGGTCGGGCGAGCCTTCAGAAGTTCTTCGCGGATGAGCTTTTCGGCCTTGCGGTCGGCCTGCGAAACATAGTCGCCCGGTCCCTTGAGCGAGACCTGCAGGTTCTGGACTTCGCCGAAATCGCGGGCCAACGACTTGCCCGCCTTGAAGGCGGCCTGAACCATGACATTGAGGAGAGCTGAACGGGCCATATGGCGATCCCTTTGAAAACGAAAGCCGATCGAGCGCGCTCGGTCGGACGTTGAACCTGCTTGACGGAACAAGGCCCGAATTGCCCGCTTCCAGGCAAACCGCAGATCCAGCTCCGTCGTCAAAAAACCGAGTGAATTTTCACTCCGCTCGCATTCGCCGCCGGTCGCGGCACGTCGAGCAAAACCGCGGTTTCAGAACCACAAAAGCCCCGGCAATTCAAGTAAAATAGCGTTCCGGCGCCATTCTAAAGCAGAATCGGCCGCATTCGGCACTGATCAGCTGCGGCGATATTTGTTGGCGGCGCTGAGCGCCTGCTTCTGCTGCTCTTCGTTGAGACCGAGATAAAAGTCCTCGAGCGTATCGTCCTTGAGCCCCGCGCGGCGCGAAAGCACATACCATTTTGCCGCCTCGACCGGATTGGGCCGCGTGCCGATGGCATTGACATAGAGATGCGAGAGCCGGTTCTGCGCGACGACATTGCCGCCCTCGGCCGCTCGCCGCATCCAGCCAAATCCGTCCTCAAGGTTCCGCTCGCCGGCGATGCCTTCGATCATCCAGATGGCGATGTCGAGCTGCGCTGTGTCAAAACCCGCGCGCGCCGCACGGATCAGCCATTCGCGCGCCCGCGTTCGCTTGCTCTCCTCGATGCCATCGACATTGACCAGGATTTGCGACAGCGCATATTGCGCGTCCGCAATCCCCTGCTCGGCAGACTTCTCGTAATAGGGCATCGCCAGCTTCAACCCCTTCGGTCCGGGATTGTCGGCCACGAGCGTCTGCCCGTAGTTGAACTGCGCCGAGCCATTGCCGAGGTCGGCCGCCCTCTTCATCAACTCCTCGGACTTTTTCCGATCGCGCTTGGCGTAGCGCCCCTCCATCAGGATCAGCGCATACTTGAACATCGCCGCCGGATCGCCTTTTTCCGCGGCCTGGCCATACCAGAAGGCCGCCTGCTGCGGGTTGCGCACGACGCCCAACCCCTGCTGCAGGATTTCAGCAATCAGCGTCTGCGCCGCCGCGTCACCCAGCTGCGCCCGCGGCAATGCGAGGTCCATCGCGGTCAGATAGTAGCCGCGCTGGAAGGCGCCATAGGCGTCATCGACCTTGCCGGAAAAAGGCTTTTCCGCCGGGAGCGCCGGCAGTTCGGCACCCATTCGGTCGAAGACACCGACGCCTCCTGATGGCGCCGTTCCGTCAGCCGGCTTCTTACCCTGAGACCCGTCCGACTTTTCGTCGGTTTTGCCCGAAGCTGCACCTTCCGGCAGCGCTGCGCCGTTGAAAGGCGTGATGCGCCCGCGCTTCTCGACGCCGGCATCGTTGCCTGCGTCCGGCTGCTCCTGGGCATAGGCCGGCAGCGCCAGCGCAATTGCCAACGCGAAAAGGGAGACACTTCGACTCAGTCTGGGAGGCAGTCGGTTGAACATCGACACGTCTTAATCTTCAAACCGTGGCGCTTTTTCGTCAAGAAGTGCGTTGACGGCGGCAACGACCGACGGCGCCTGCCCCGGCTCGCCGAAGACCGCAAGACGAAGGGCGACGAACTCAGCGCCAGTCTCGGCAACGGCAAGCGCCGATTGCGGATCCGTGCCGCCCATGACGATGCAGGGAATCTCGATCATCGAGGCCCACCACTCGGCGAGCGCCAGGTTCTTCGGGTGCGCCTCCGGCTTTATGTCGCCATCGGTCTTGCCGAAGAACACGTAGTCCGGGCGCACTTCGCCGATCTCGAGCGCATGGTGGCGATCGGCGGCATTGCCGCCACCGACAATGAGCTTCGGCGTATGCTTCTCCACGGCTTCGCCGAGCACCTCGGCATTGCCGGACACATGCAGGCCGTCGGCCTTGGCCCGTCCGGCCACGCGGGAATCGCCTGCGATCAGCGCAGCCGCGCCCGCTTCCTGGATGACCGGCACCAGGCGCTCGGCGTGTTTCTGGAACTCGGCGTCATCGAGGCCGTATTGCGGCACGATGACCGAAGCGACATCGCCGCCCTTGAGGGCGTCGCCCAGCACCCGGGCGCGCTCCGCCGGATCGGGCATGTCGGGCGCGATCAGCACCAGGCGGCAGCGTTCTGTTGTCATGGGCAGATATCCATTTCCGGCTGTATCCGCCTGACGGCGAAACCAGCGCTCGATTTCATTTCCGAAAACCGATAGACGGAGACAGCAAAAGGATCAACCGCCCCTCATGCTTCCCGATCTCGACTTCTATCTTATCGCAATCCCGGCTGTTCTGCTTGTCGGCCTCAGCAAGGGTGGCATGGGAGAAGCGCTCTCGCTGATGGGCGTGCCGATCTTGTCGATGGCCGTATCCCCGGTCCAGGCGGCAGCCCTCCTCCTTCCGATCCTGATTGCGATGGATATCGTGTCGCTGTGGATGTGGCGCAAACACGGCGATCGAAAGACGCTCCTCATGCTCCTGCCGGGCGCGCTTGCCGGCATTCTGATCGGTTGGGCCACGTCCGCCTACGTCTCGCGTGACCTTTTGCGCCTGATCATCGGCCTTATCACCGTGCTCTTCGTCCTCCGGTACGTCTACAATGTCTGGCGCGCCCGCCACGGCATCACGATCGCACCGAAGACGCAACGCGCCGGTCCGGCCGCCCTTTGGGGCTCGTTCGCCGGCTATGGCAGCTTCGTCGCCCACGCCGGGGGACCACCCTTCCAGATCTACGCGCTGCCATTGCAGCTCGATCCGCGCGAGTACACCGGCACGATCGTGCGCTTCTTCGCGATCCTCAACGCCGTCAAGCTCATTCCCTACTTTGCGCTCGGACAACTGGACCTCAGCAACCTGAAGATTTCGGCGACACTGTTTCCGCTGGCGATCGTCGCGACCGTCTGTGGCGCCTTCATCGTGCGCCGCATGAAGCCGCAGGTCTTTTATCCCTTCATGTACACGATGGCGTTCATCGCCGGTTCGAAGCTGCTTTGGGATGGCATTAACAGCCTGCTCGCAGCCGGCTGAGCGCGGCTCCAAGTATTACGGAAATATTGCAAAGCAAAATTAGCATTTCGCACCGCACAAAATTCTTGCTGCTTCGCAAAATTTCGCCTAACGTTCCCTCATGACGATCGCGGACCCTTTCGATGCCATCGCAGACCCCAACCGGCGCTACCTGCTGGAGGAGTTGCGACGCGCGCCGAAGACCGTGAACGAGCTGGCAGAGGGCCTGCCGATCAGCCGCCCGGCGGTATCGCAGCACCTGAAGGCCTTGCTGGACTGCAATTTGGTCTCGGTTTCGGCAAGCGGCACGCGCCGGATCTATACGATCAACAGGCCGGGTTTCGACCGCCTCAATCTGTGGCTCGACCAATTCTGGTCTTGAGCCCGGCCGCCGCACAAGGGCGGCGCCTCAGACAAACAGACCGGGCGTCAAGCCCGGTCCAAAAAGTCCGTATATTCCGCTGTGGGGATTGGTTCTAAACCTTGTTGCGCCTACTCAGAGGGGAGATGGCGCTTCCCGATAATTCTGGGAAATACCTTTGATAATCAGTGAGTTGAGGAGCGAAGTCTTTCGATTTCGTCCTTAATGCGCAGCTTCCTCCGCTTGATGTCCGTAATCTGCTCGTCTTCTACCGACGGCTGATTCAGTGCCGCATGAAGCTCCTGCTCCAGGGCGCCATGTTTTTTCTCAAGCGTTGCAAGATGAGCCTCAACAGTCATTTGGCAGTCCCTTCCTTTTGCTTGCATCCGGCACGCAAATGCCGGATGTTCCATGGTTGTAACCTTACTACTGTGCCACGCCATTTTTCATTTGTCGAAGGCGAAATGATGACGACGGATAACTTCCCGTTACCGCCCAAGATGTGATAGAGCGGCATGAAATTCCGGTTCGAGGAGGACTTCGCAACCGGGCTGATGGGGATCGCTTTGCATGCCGGACCAGGACCAGGCCGAACTCAGACTGACCGCCGCGCGGCTGAGGCAGGAACATGAAGACTATGATGCTGCCATCAACGCCATGATCCAGACCGGCTGCGATGCGCTGAGAATCCAGCGCATGAAGAAGAAGAAGCTGGTCATCAAGGACAAGATCACCAAGATCGAAGACCAGATCATTCCAGATATCATCGCCTGAAGCGGACACTTAAAGACGTGATCGACACCACGACCCCACCCGTCGCCATCATCATGGGAAGCCAGTCGGACTGGGAGACGATGAAGAACGCCGCCGACACACTCGACGCGCTCGACATTGCCTATGAGGCGCGCATCGTTTCGGCACACCGCACCCCCGACCGGCTGGTCAATTTCGCCAAGGGCGCCCGCGACGAAGGCTTCAAGGTGATCATCGCCGGCGCCGGCGGTGCGGCACACCTGCCCGGCATGTGCGCTTCGATGACGCCGCTGCCGGTCTTCGGCGTGCCCGTCCAGTCGAAGGCCCTCTCCGGCCAGGACAGCCTGCTCTCTATCGTCCAGATGCCTGCGGGCATCCCGGTCGGTACGCTCGCCATCGGCCGCGCCGGTGCCGTCAATGCAGCACTGCTTGCCGCAGCCGTCTTGGCGCTCAGCGACAACGATCTCGCCGACCGGCTCGACGACTGGCGCGAACAGCAGACGGTCGCAGTCGCCGAATATCCGGTGGATGAGGCATGACCACCATCGGCATTATCGGCGGCGGCCAGCTTGGCCGCATGCTGGCGATGGCAGCTGCCCGTCTGAATTTTCGCACAGTCATCCTTGAACCGCAGGTCGACTGTCCTGCAGCACAGGTCGCCAACGAACAGATCGTCGCCGCCTATGATGACGAAGGCGCGCTCGACGCCCTTGCTGCCGCCAGCGACATTATCACCTACGAATTCGAGAACGTGCCGGTTTCAGCGGCCCTGCGGCTTGCCGGAAAGCGTGCCGTCTACCCGCCGCCGAAGGCGTTGGAAGTCGCACAGGACCGCCTCGTCGAAAAGCGGTTCATCAACGGTTGCGGCATCGCGACGGCTGGTTTCCACGCTGTCGACAGCCAGGCCGACCTGGAAGCGGCGCTCGCCGATTTCGGTGGAACCGGCGTGCTCAAGACCCGCCGCCTCGGTTATGACGGCAAGGGACAGCGTGTTTTCCGCTCCGCAGCCGACAGTCCGGCCGGCGCCTTTGCAGCGCTCGGCGGCGTGCCGCTCATCCTTGAGAGCTTCGTGCCGTTCGTGCGCGAGATCTCGATCATCGCTGCCCGTTCGACTGACGGAGCGGTCGCCTGCTTCGACCCGGCGGAGAACGTCCACCGCAATGGCATCCTCCACACCTCGACGGTCCCGGCGGCCGTGGGGGCAGAGACGGCAGAGGCCGCACGCAAGGCCGCAAAGGCGATCCTCGACGCGCTCGGCTATGTCGGCGTCATCGGCGTTGAGTTCTTCGTGCTGGCCGATGGCAAGCTGATCGCCAACGAGATGGCGCCGCGCGTGCACAATTCCGGCCACTGGACGGAGGCGGCGTGCGTCGTTTCGCAGTTCGAGCAGCATATCCGCGCCGTCGCCGGACTGCCGCTCGGCAATCCGCGTCGCCACTCGGACTGCGTCATGCAGAACCTGATCGGCGATGACCTCGACGCGGTTCCGGCCTTGCTCGCCGAGGATGACGTTCTGGTGCACCTCTACGGCAAGACCGAGGCCCGTGCCGGTCGCAAGATGGGCCATGCCACCCGCCTCGTTCGCAGCTGAAAGCCACAGAAATGCGGCTCGCGGCGGTAAAATGGGCCGTCTTGTGGTTGACACGCCGGGGGTGACACGGTATTTGCCATCCCACCTTAAGGAGCGCGCTCAGTGGCGCGCTTTTGATTGTTAGAGATACCGGGCGAATTTTCATTCCCCCGAAACCTGCGGACCAGGAAAATGAAGATCAAGAATTCGCTCAAGTCGCTGAAGGCTCGCCACCGCGAAAACCGTCTGGTTCGTCGCAAGGGCCGCATCTACATCATCAACAAGCAGAACCCGCGCTTCAAGGCTCGTCAGGGCTGAGTCCAGCTGGGCTGGGGACACCGCTTTCGGATGTCCCAAAATTGATTTTGAAGTTATTCCGTGGCGAGCTAACATGCTCGCCATGCGAGTTTTTGTACCCCTGATTTTGGCGTGTTCCGCCCTGCTCGCCACCTCCCTCGGAGCTGGCAGCTTCACCTTCGCGGCGGAAGCCTCGACCCAAGCGGAATCAGCCAGCCTCACGACACCGAAGCAGCGCCTTGACGGGCTGTTCGCCGACCTCAAGAAGGAACGCGACGGCGACAAGGCGCGTGAGCTCGCCAACCAGATCCGCTTGGAATGGCAGGATTCCGGCAGCGCCACGGTGAACCTGTTGATGCAATGGGCCGACAAGGCCATATCCGACAACAAGCAGCCGGCAGCCCTCGACATCCTCGATCAGGTCATCACGCTTGCGCCCAACTATGTCGAAGGCTGGAACCGCCGCGCGACACTGCATTACACGATGGGCAACTACAGAAAATCCATGTCGGACATCAACCGCGTGCTGACCATAGAGCCGCGCCACTTCGGCGCGCTCGCTGGCATGGCGGCGATCCTCGGCGCTTCCGGCAAGGACGAGCTGGCCTTGCGCGCCTGGGAGCAATTCCTGGCAATCTACCCGGCAGACCGCAATGCGCAGGCAAAGCTCGGTGAACTGGCCGAGAAGCTCGCCGGCAACAAGACCTGACGCTCCGCCGACCCACCACGCCATGACGTCCCTGCCCTCCGCCCTCTTCCTCCTGCACCAGCCCGCAACACCCCTCAGCGCGCGTGCGAGGAGGCGTGCGACGTCGCCAGCCGACAGGTAGACATATGTACCCAGCCGCCTTCCTGCTCATCGGATTGACGCTCGTCGGCATCGCCTACAGCCGCTGGCATGCACGCGCATTCACCCGACGGTTTCCCAATGTCGGCGAGCTGATCGATATCGGCGGCTATCACATGAACAGCGTGCACCTACCAGTGGGTGACGGCGCTGACCTGCCGCCGGTCGTCTTCATCCACGGCGCCAGCGGCAACCTGCTCGACCAGCTGCACGCCTTCGCCCCCGCCCTTACCGGCCGCGCCGAAATGCTGTTTGTCGACCGCCCGGGGCACGGCTATTCGGAACGCGGCGGCGCGACCAACGACCTTCCGGATGGGCAGGCGGCGGCGATTGCCGCGCTGATGGACAAACGCGGCATACGCCGGGCAATCATCGTCGGGCACTCTTTCGGCGGCGCCATCGCTGCAAGCTTCGCCCTTCATCATCCGCAAAAGACGGCTGGCCTCGTGCTTCTGGCGCCGGCAACGCATCCCTGGCCGGGCGGCATCGACTGGTACTACCATCTGACGGCGCTTCCGCTTATCGGCTGGCTCTTTGCCCACACCCTCGTCACGCCGCTCGGGCAGCGGCGGATCGAGACCGGCACACATTCGATCTTCTCGCCCAATCCGAGACCAGATGACTATGTCGACAAGACCGGGCCACACCTGGTGCTGCGACCTTCCACCTTCCTCAGCAACGCGCGCGACATCGCCAACCTGCATGCCTACCTGACCTCGACCGCGCCGCGCTATCGCGAGATTGCGGCTCAGACCGTGATCATCACCGGCGACAGCGACGGCGTCGTGCTCGCAGACATCCACTCCCGCGGGCTGGCGCGCGACATCCCCGGCGCGCATTTGCTCTGGATCGGCAATCTCGGTCACAAGCCCGACTATGTGGTGACGGACGTCGTCGTTGCCGCGCTGGAGAAGCTCGCCGGACAGCCGATCGATCTTGAGCAAATAAAAAGGCGGGCCGAAGCCCGCCTGATGGCCAGAACCGATGGGGTCGGCCAGGCCTGATCCTTGACGGCGAGATCGGCTCAGATGCCGCTCATGCCGTCGGAGCCGATGTAGGCGATGCGCAGCATGTTGGTGGCGCCAGGCGTACCGAGCGGCACGCCGGCCGAAATGATGACGCGCTCGCCGGGCTTGCCGAAGCCTTCCGAGGCAACGATGCGGCAGGCGCGGTTGACCATGTCGTCAAGGTCGGTCGCATCCTCGGTCACCACGCAGTGCAGCCCCCAGACGACGGAAAGACGGCGTGCCGTCTGGACGATCGGCGACAGGGCGATGATCGGCACCTGCGGGCGCTCGCGCGCGGCGCGAAGGCCCGTCGTGCCCGATGAGGTGTAGCAGACGATTGCCGAAAGCCGGAGCGTTTCGGCGATCTGGTGTGCGGCAAGCGAGATCGCGTCGGCACCGGTTGCTTCCGGCGGCGTGCGCTGCGCGTAGATGATGCTGGAATAATGCGGGTCGCGTTCGACGTTGCTGGCGATGGACGCCATGGTCGAGACGGCCTCGACCGGATACTCGCCCGAGGCGGATTCGGCCGACAGCATCACGGCGTCCGCGCCTTCGAAGACGGCGGTCGCAACGTCAGAGACTTCGGCGCGCGTCGGGACCGGCGCCGAGATCATCGATTCCAGCATCTGCGTCGCGACGACCACCGGCTTGCCGGCGCGGCGACAAGCGCGCGTCAGCTGCTTTTGCAGACCCGGAACCGATTCCAGCGGCATTTCGACACCGAGATCCCCACGCGCCACCATCAGGGCATCGGAAAGCTCGATGATTTCGTCGATGCGGTCGAGCGCCTGCGGCTTCTCGATCTTCGACATCAGGCCGACACGGCCGCGGGCGATCTTGCGAACTTCGGCGAGGTCTTCGGGGCGCTGAACGAAGGAAAGCGCCACCCAGTCGAACTCTCCGGTTGCCAGGACGGCGTCGAGGTCGGACCGGTCCTTGTCGGTCAGGACGCCGACGGCGAGCAGCGTGTCGGGCAGGCTGACGCCCTTGCGGTCGGAAATCTTCGTGCCGGCGACAACAGTCGCGACGATGCTCTTGCCGTCGGTCTTCTCAGCGCGCAGGTGCAGCTTGCCGTCGTCGATCAAGAGGCGATGGCCGGGCTTGACCGCTTCAAGGATTTCCGGATGCGGCAGGAAAACACGGGTGTTGTCGCCAGGCTCGTCCCTGTTGTCGAGGGTAAAGGTCTGTCCGACCTTGAGATCGACCTTTCCTTCGGCAAACTTGCCGACGCGCAGCTTCGGGCCTTGCAGGTCACCGAGAATGCCGATCGGCCGGCCACAGCGCGCTTCGACCGCGCGAATGCGCTGAACCAGCGTGCGCATCACGTCGTGGCTCGCATGGCTCATGTTGATACGGAACAGATCGGCCCCGGCCTCGTGCAGCTTCTGGATCATCTGCTCGTCCGAGGACGCCGGTCCGAGCGTGGCGAGGATTTTGACTTTTCTGTTC
>NZ_DASYHB010000121.1:0-117180 GCF_035999185.1 Ensifer sp.
CCGCCGGCGACACCAGGGCCGATCTTGGCCATCTCCATAAGTGAATCCCACAGGCGGTCTGAATTGACGCGCATGTTCTCGCCAGGTGCTGCCACGGCGGTCTCCTCATCTTTTCAGGGCTTTACCGGTTGCGGCGAGCCCCTATGTTCCCGTGGTCAAATCCAGGCTTGGTTTTTTCTGGTGCCCTTCGATCAGCCGTTGCCTTTGCTGGCGAACTGACTGATAATTTGACCGGTTGGTAAACATTACAACTTCCGTTGCGGCACTCAAGCCGGAAAAACAAAAAAACGAAGTTGTTGTCCAAATAGATGGCGGGGCCAGAATTTGGGCAAACCGGGGTGCTGTGCGAGGCGTCGGGGCACCGGCAGGGGGACAGATGGTACTACCGAGAGCGGCCAGGACCCAGAGGCGGACACGCATCCAGGAGGAGAAGGAGGAGCGCATTCTCGAAGCGGCGCTCGAAGTCTTCTCGGCCAACGGTTTTCGCGGTGCGACGGTCGACCAGATCGCCGATGTGGCGGGCATGTCGAAGCCGAACCTGCTCTATTATTTCCGCACCAAGGAAGCGATGCACCGGGCGCTGATCGACCGGGTGCTCGATACCTGGCTCGACCCCTTGCGCGAATTCAACGCCGAGGGCAATCCGGTTAGCGAGATCCGCAGTTACATCCGCCGCAAGCTCGAGATGGCCCGCGACTATCCGCGCGAAAGCCGGCTCTTCGCCAACGAGGTGCTGCAAGGCGCGCCGCATATCGAAGACGAGCTCAAAGGACCGCTGAAGTCGCTGGTCGACGAGAAGGCCGAGGTGATCCGGGCCTGGGCCAAGGCGGGCAAGATCGCCAAATGCGATCCCTATCATTTGATCTTCGCTATCTGGTCCACGACCCAGCACTATGCCGACTTCGACGTGCAGGTGCGCGCCGTGCTCGGGCAGGGCAACTCTGGCGATGGACGCTTCGAGGACGCGGCGCGATTCCTCGAAAGGCTGTTCGTCGACGGATTGCAGGTCAGCGAGCAGCCGGCCGTCTAGACTTTTCTGGTCGTCAATCCGGCAACAACGCCATCAGGAGCAGCCCACAGGCGGTCGTCAAAGCACCCGCGAGGACCGGCAGGCTGGTCCAGCCATGGCCGAGCAGACCTTCGAGCAGGATGATAAAGCTCGGCGTCAGATAGCCGTAGCCAAGCACTTTCGAGGCGGGCAGCCGCATCGAGGCGTATTGCAGCAGCAGGAAGGTGATCGCCGTGGTGACCACCGCCAGATAGAGGACGGCGAGCCAGACGACGAGCGGAAGGCTCGCGAAGTCGGCGGTGACGAGGCCGACGGCTCCCGGGACCAGCAGCCACGGCACGGTGAAGACGGCGACCCAGAAACCGAAGGCGAAGGGGCTCTCGTGGCGGCCGAACTTGCGGATCAGCGGCACATAGATCGCGTGGCAGATGACGCCGACGAAGAAGATCAGCTCGCCCTGGCCGACGTCGAAGGCAAGGATTGCGCCGACATCGGCGCGAAAGATCACCCAGACCGCGCCGAGCGCTGCGATGATCAGGCCGGCGAGCACGCCCGGCCGCGTATGCTGGCCCAGCAGCAAAAAGGCAAAGCCGGCGCTCAAGAGCGGCATCAGGGTGAAGACGGCGCCCGTCGAAACAGGGCTGGTGAATTCCAGCGCCTTGAACATCGTCAGCATGTAGACGGCGATCAGGCCACCGAGGATGACGAACCGCCACGATTGCTTCGGGAAATGAAAGGGGACGCGCGCATAGCCGAAGGTGAGTACCCCGAGGACCACCACGGTCAGAAGATAGCGCCAGAGCGTCAGCGGTCCGGCGCCCATATGCTGGGTGGCAAGGCCGCCGAAGGAAAAGGACCCGGCGATCAGAACGGCGAAGGTCATCATCGCCAGATGCGCCTTCAGTTTCTCAAGACCCTTCGCGTGAACCTGATGCGCGGTTTTCGGGGATACGTCCTGTTTCATGCGGGCTTCCGGATTGGGTCGGCGGCGAGTGCGGGAAGGATCCCTACTACTAGATCATTTCAACGCGTCATTGAAACCATGAAAAGATCCAATGGCTTGAAGCTATGCACCTTCGGACGCGAAAACTGTTTCACGCTTTGAAGGGGTTGCACTACGCATCCGACGGTGCTGGCTGCAAGGCCGCGGAGATGTGGGCGGCATCCGCGACGATCCAGGTCTCAAGCGTTGCCTGCCGACCTCTAAGGCTGATGTCCAGCTGCTCGTGTCCGTCCATTGCCAGGCCCGCCCGATTGACGAGCTCGGCCGAGACGGCGAGCTGCACATCGTGTTCCTTGGCGAGGCCTTCCAGCCGACTTGCGGTGTTGATCGTATCGCCGACGGCCGTCAGCGACGTTGCCTGGCCGTAGCCGATTTCGCCGATGATCGCCGGGCCGGCATGCAGCCCCATGGCGATGCGGAGCGGCTCGTCGAGTTCGCCGCGGAACGTCTGGTTGAGGGCCTCGATGCCGGTGGATATTCGGGCGGCGGCGGCCAGCGACTGCCGGCACGCCTCGGCATAGGTGCTCTTGAGGCCGAAGATCGCCAGCGCCCCGTCACCGATGAACTTGTCGATGACGCCACCGGAATCCTCGACAGCTTCGCCGACCATCTCGAAATAGCGATTGAGCAGGAAGACGGTGTCGAACGGCAGCTTGTGCTCGGCGATGCTGGTAAAGCCGCGCAGATCGCAGAACAGCACGGCGATCCGCCGCTCTCTGCCTTCGCCGCCTTCGCGCCCGATCTGCTTCTTGATGCCGAGACTGTCGCTGTCGAGGATCGGCACGACCGTGACATTGTGCACCGGGCGGAACTGGCAGGCGAGGCGGACATTGTCGGGCGCACCGATACGCGTGAGTGTCGCAAGCTCCGCATCCTCCGGGGCGGGCTGGTCTTCCAGGCCCTGGATGACGCGCACGCGGCAGGTCGAGCAGCGTCCGCGGCCGCCGCAGACCGAGACATGGGCGATGCCGGCGGCGCGGCTCGCTTCAAGCACGCTGAAGCCGAGATTGACGGTTGCGACCTTGCCGTCGGGATAGCGCACACGGATCCGGCCGCCGCGCGGCAGCGCCCGCAGCACCAGGGTGCCGGCGATCAGACCGGCGAAACCGAGGTAGAGGCCGAGACGGATATCCTCCAGCAAGGTCGGATCGAAGGAGGGCTTCACATAGGCCCGGTCGCCATAGCCGCCATGCTCCTCATAGGCGGTTTCGAGCGAGCGGGCGCCGCTGACGAAACCGAGCAGCGCGAAGATCGGCACGAGGATCGCGACCGTGTAAAGCAGGATTTCGTAGCGCGGAAACCAGGTGCGCCCGCGCATCCAGAACCAGGCGCCGAGGCAGCCGTGACCCCAGGCGAGCAACAGCGCTGCCGACTGCCTGATTGCATTGGTCGAGCTCGACCAGAGCGCTCTCAGCATCGTCGGATAGTCGGTGTCGATGCCGGTAAACAGCGGCTCGATCCGGGCCGCGGTGACATGGCCGATCAAAAGGAAGGGCAGGCTGAGCCCGAAGACGATCTTCAACGCCTCGCGGGCGGGCATGCGCAGCGTCTGTCGGCGGTAGATGCTGTCGAGCGCCATGGCGAAATGCAGGAGCAGGGCCCCGTAAAGCATGACGGTGCCGGGGACGCTATGCCAGATGAGGTTGAAGGCCTTGCGGGCCGCTTCCATCGCCTCGATCGAAATCAGGCCGAGCGCATGGTTGAAGAAATGCGCGAGGATGAACGAACCGAGGATCGCCCCGGAAACGAGGTGAATTCGCTTGCGTCGGTTGGCCGAGATGATCGTCAAGCAACAAGTCCGGCTCTGCCGGCGCATCGTCCGGCTGCAATGTCAGAACGTCGGAAATGCGCCGCAGTCCTTGGTCGAACGCGCTTTGCACCCCGTATGAGTTCTCCCTTATTATCCAGATCGTGCGGGCCGACAACTTACCATTTTTACACAATCTGTTTCGATTTCGTGTCCTGTTCGTTATCGAGCGGCAGCGCTATTCACCGGGGTTGGGTTGCCAGAGTTCGATTGGGTTGCCTTCCGGATCATGGAGGCGGGCGAAACGGCCGTTGGGATAGGCTTCGGGGTTGAGCGTCACCTCGATGCCAGCATTTCGAAGCTGTTCCACCATCGCATCGAGGTCATCGACGCGGAAATTGATCATCCACATCTGCTCCCTTCGACCGAAATAGCCAGTATCGCGCTTGAACGGGGCAAAGACGGTGCTGCCGCCGCGCTGCTGCCAGCACGGATCATCGTAGCTCGACGGCACGCGTTTGACGCCGAGATGCGCCTCATACCAGGCGGCGAGCCCCTCAGGATCGCTGCTGCGGAAAAAGATCCCGCCGATGCCGGTCACTTTCTGCATGTCGAAAATCCCTGCGAAAACCAGTCCCGCTTGTCGCTCATTCCATCATGGGAGCCAGACGCTCGGCAAGCGTATCGATCATCAGGCGCAGTTTCGGCGGCATGTACTGCGTGCGCGGCCAGACGACGTGGGCACCGAAGGAAAGGGCGGGGACATCGGTCAGGATCCTGACAAGGCGGCCGGAGGCGACGTGGCCGCGCACCAGCCAGCAGGGCAGCCAGGCAAGACCGAAGCCGTCTGCCGCCGCATCGGCGATCGATGTGAGATCGTCGAGTTTCAGCCGCGCCGGTGGCGTCACTTGCCGAGGGGCAGCTCCCTTGATCGGAAAGGACCAGGACAGTGCATCGCTGCTGCGCCGGTAGAGGATCGCCTGATGGCCGAGCAGGTCGTCGGGTGTGCGTGGTGTGCCGTACGCTGCAAGATAGGCGGGGGAGGCGCAGACCGTCATTGCCTGGTTGGCAACCTTGCGTGCCATCAGGCCGGGATCATCCGGCAATGGACCCGTGCGGATGGCGAGATCGAAACCATCCTCGACGAGATCGACCCTGCGGTCGCTGAAATTGATATCAAGCTCGAGCTGCGGGTGTTGACGCATGAGTTCCGACAGCAGCGGCATGACGCATTGCCGTCCGAAAACCACGGGCATCGAAAGCCGCAGCCGGCCGCGAATTTCCTGCTTTCCCGATTCAAGCAATGCTTCGCCGGTCCGGATTTCATCAAGGGCTCTGAGGCAACTCTCGTAATAGAGCTGGCCTTCCGCAGTCAGGCTCTGGGTGCGGGTCGTGCGATGAAAGAGGCGGACGCCCAGTCTTTGCTCCAGCTTGGCAATCGCCTTGCCGACTGCGGAGCGCGAAAGGTGCAGCCTCTCTGCCGCTGCCGAAAATCCGCCGGCTTCCGCCGCCTCGACGAAGGCGGAAATGCCTCCCAATCGCTCCATGATTGTATCTCCATGAGAACCAATATGAGGAATTCTTATCGCAACTGGAGAGATTAATTCAACGCTATGGTTTCTCCATCAGATCACTCCAGTGAAAGGAAGAAGCCATGGCGAGACTGATGAAGGAATGGACGGTCGATGCGCTTGGGGCGCAGAACCTCAAAATCACGGAACGTGCCGTGCCTGAGCCGGGGCCGGGTGAGGTGCTCGTTCGCACGACCGCGGTGTCGCTCAATTTCCGCGACAAGCTGGTGCTGGAAAACGGCATGGGCATGCCGCTTTCCTTCCCCTTCGTGCCGGGCTCCGACATGGCCGGCGTCGTCGAAGCGGTCGGCCGCGACGTGACGCGGTTCAAGGCCGGCGATCGCGTGATCTCCGTTTTCGACCCCACCTGGATCGACGGTCAAAAGCCCGGCACCGCCCGCCACCCGACGTCATATGCCCTCGGCGGCCTCAACCCGGGCGTCGCCTCGCAATATGTCGCCTTCCCCGAGGACTGGTTTGTCGCGGCACCCGAAAGTCTCGACGACGGCGAGGCGAGCACCTTGCCCTGTGCCGGAGTGACGGCCTGGTTCGCGCTGGTTGAAAAGGGGCATCCGAAGGCAGGTGACCGCGTTGTCGTTCAGGGCACCGGCGGCGTATCGCTGTTCGGGCTGCAGATCGCCAAGGCGCACGGCGCCGAGGTTATCGTCACGTCGGCAAGCCCAGACAAGCTTGCGCGTGCGCGTGCGCTTGGCGCAGACCACGGGATCAACCGTGCATCTGAGGACTGGGCGGAGCGCGTTCTTGAAATTACCGGCGATCAGGGCGCCGATCATATCCTGGAGATGGCCGGCGGTGCCAATCTTGGCAAGTCGCTGCAGGCCGTCGCGGTGCAGGGGCGGATATCGGTGATCGGGGTGTTCGAAGGTGCCGAGATCTCGGCGCCGGTGACGCCGGTTCTTTTAAAATCGCCCGTCATCCAGGGAATCGGCGTTGCCCATCGCCGGGCGCTGGAGGACCTCACCGCCGCCGTTGACCGGACAGGGATCAAGCCGGTGATCGATGCCCGCTACCCATTCGAACAGTTCCCGGCAGCGCTGGCGCATCTCGATCGCGGCCCATTCGGCAAGGTCGTCGTCGAGTTCTAAGGCGAAATGGAAACGCCGCCGGATTGTGTCCGGCGGCGTTTCCATGAAGTGACGCGATCCGTTACTCGGCGGCCTGGCGGGCCATCGGATTGTTCGGATGGGTCGTCCAGTTGGCGTAGTTCGGATCAACCGGCTTGCCGGTGCGCTGGTCGAGCGTGCCGGCCGGCAGCTCTTCCATGGTGATGCAGTTTTCGACGGGACAGACGTTGACGCAAAGATTGCAGCCGACGCACTCGTCTTCCATCACCTCGAAGTGGCGCACACCGTTGACGAACTGGGTGATCGCCTGGTGCGAGGTGTCCTCGCAGGCGATGTGGCAGCGACCGCACTTGATGCAGGCATCCTGGTCGATCTTCGCCTTGGCGATGTAGTTGAGGTTCAGATACTGCCAGTCGGTGACGTTTGGCACGGCGCGTCCGGTGATGTCGTCGAGGTCGCGGTGGCCCTTGGCATCCATCCAGTCGGACAGGCCCGAGATCATTTCCTGGACGATCTTGAAGCCGTAGGTCATCGCCGCGGTGCAGACCTGGACGTTGCCGGCGCCAAGCGCCAGGAATTCGGCCGCGTCGCGCCAGGTGGTGATGCCGCCGATGCCGGAGATCGGCAGGCCGTAGGTTTCCGGATCGCGGGCGATCTCGGCGACCATGTTCAGCGCAATCGGCTTGACCGCCGGGCCGCAATAGCCGCCATGGGTGCCCTTGCCGCCGACCGTCGGGTTGGGGGCGAAGTTGTCGAGATCGACGGACACGATCGAGTTGATCGTGTTGATCAGCGACACGGCGTCGGTGCCGCCGGCCTTGGCGGCGCGGGCCGGCTTGCGGATATCGGTGATATTAGGCGTCAGCTTGGTGATAACAGGCATGCGGGTGTACTGCTTGCACCAGCGCACGACCATTTCGATATATTCCGGCACCTGGCCGACGGCGGCACCCATGCCGCGCTCGGACATGCCGTGCGGACAGCCGAAGTTGAGCTCGATGCCATCAGCACCGGTCTCTTCGACCAAAGGCAGGATCGCCTTCCACGCCTCCTCCTCGCAGGGCACCATGATCGAGGCGATCAGCGCCCGGTCCGGCCAGTTCATCTTCACCTGCTTCATTTCGCGCAGGTTCACATAGAGGTCGCGGTCGGTGATGAGCTCGATGTTGTTCAAGCCCAGAAGCCGGCGGTCGGCGCCCCAGATTGCGCCGTAGCGCGGGCCGTTGACGTTGACGACTGGCGGTCCTTCCTCGCCGAGCGTTTTCCAGACCACACCGCCCCAGCCGGCCTTGAAGGCGCGCTCGACGTTGTAGGCCTTGTCGGTCGGCGGCGCGGATGCCAGCCAGAACGGGTTCGGAGACTTGATGCCGACGAAATTGTTGCGAAGATCAGCCATTGGTTCCTCCTCCCGATCTTTAGGCGACGGCACTCGCGCGCGGTGCGGCCGCGGCGAAAGCCCGGTTGATCGATTCAGCCGCGTCGCGGCCCATGGCGACGGCCGAAACCGTCAGGTCCTCGCCGCCAAGCACGCAGTCGCCGCCGGCCCAGACGTTGTCGATCGAGGTTCGTCCTTCGGCATCCGCGACGATACGACCGCCTTCGAGCTGCAGCGCACCGAGGCCGGCGCCGAGGAAGCTCTGGCCGATCGCCTTGAAAATCTGGTCGGCCGCTATGATACCGGTTTCGCCGGTTGCCGTCAGCTTTCCATCCTCGAGCGTCGTGTATTCCAGCTCGATGCCGGCGACCTTGCCGTCCTTTTCGGCGATGCGCTTCGGCTGCAGCCAGTGGCGGATGGTGACGCCCTTGGAAGCCGCCAGATCCTGCTCGAACTCGGAGGCGTTCATGTGCTCCTTGCCCCGGCGGTAGCAGATCGTCACCTCTTCGGCGCCGAGCAGTTTTGCCTGGACGGCCGCGTCGACTGCGGTCATGCCGCCGCCAAGGACGACGACGCGGCGGCCGACGGGAATGTCTGCCTTGGTCTTCGACTGGCGGAGGGCCGCAATGAAATCGACGGCGTCGTCGACGCCTTCCGCGTTTTCTCCTTCAAGCCGCAGCGCATTGACGCCGGCAAGGCCGAGGCCGAGGAAGACGGCGTCGTACTGTTCCGAGAGATCGGCGAGGGTGAAGTCGCGGCCGAGAGCCTGGCCGTTCCTGACCTCGATGCCGCCGATCGACAGCACGTAGTCGACTTCCTTCTGGGCAAAGTCGTCGACCGACTTATAGGCGGCGATGCCATATTCGTTGAGGCCACCCGACTTCGGCCGGGCATCGTAGATCACGACGTCATGGCCCTTGACTGCCAGACGATGGGCGGCGGCGAGGCCGGCAGGACCGGCGCCGACGACCGCAACCTTGCGGCCGGAGGTTTCCGCGCGGGTGTAGAACTGCTTGTTCTCGCGCATCGCCACATCGGTCGCGTAGCGCTGCAGGCGGCCGATCTCGACCGGGCGCTCCTCGGCGGTGTTGCGAACGCAGGCCTGTTCGCAGAGCGTTTCGGTGGGACAGACGCGGGCGCACATGCCGCCCAGGATGTTCTGATCGAAGATCGTCTTGGCCGATCCGATCGGGTTGCCCGTCGATATCTGCCGAATGAACAGCGGGATATCGATGGAGGTGGGACAGGCCGTCATGCACGGCGCGTCATGACAGAAATAACAGCGGTCGGAAGCAACAAGGGCTTCGTGCTTGTCGAGCGCCGGATGCAGGTCGGAGAAATTGCTCTCGTACTCCCCGAGCGGCAGACGGCCGCCGAGGATCCCAGATTGTGTCGTTCCCATTTTTGGCTCCCAATGTTTTCTCAGGATGATGGAACGGTAACACGCTTTATTTTTTTATCAAACGGTAAAAGTTTGAAGCCGAATTGACGTGAAAGCCTTGTGATCCGGGACTTTGCAACAAACGCGTCGGGTCTTGTTCTTGGCCGCTGTTTGACATGCACGGGCAAATAGTGGCAGCAAATCAAGGGGGAATGGAGAACGGACATGGCGCGCAGGGGCGAGGCGAACAACAGGCTTGACGATGCTGCCCGGGCGGGCTGGTTATACTATGTCGCCGGCCGCACCCAGGACGAGATTGCGACGGTCATGGGAATATCGCGCCAGTCGGCGCAACGGCTGGTGTCGCTTGCCATGTCCGAGCGGCTGATCAAGGTCCGGCTCGATCATCCGATCGCCGCGTGCCTTGAAGCTGCCGCGGGACTTCGCGACCGGTACGGGCTGAAATATGTGGAAGTGGTGCCGAGCGATCCGGGCTCGACCTCGACAACCGTCGGCATCGCCGAGGCAGGGGCTGCCGAAATCGAGCGCTGGCTGAAGTCGCCGGAACCGCAGGTACTGGCGATCGGCACCGGACGTACTCTGAAAGCGGCGGTCGATCAGTTGCCACCGATGGAATGTCCGCAGCACCGCATCGTTTCCTTGACCGGCAATATCGGCCTCGACGGTTCGGCCGCCTATTACAACGTCATCTTCAGCATGGCCGATGCGGTGAAGGCCCGGCATTTTCCGATGCCGCTGCCGGTGCTTGCGGCGTCTGCCGAAGAGCGCGAAGTGCTGCACAGCCAGAGCCTGGTGCAGGTGGCGCTGAAGCTTGGCGCGGAGGCCAATGTCGCCTTCGTCGGCGTCGGCGAGCTCGGCCCCGACGCGCCACTCTGTCAGGACGGCTTTCTGGCGCAGGACGAAATGGCCGGCCTCACGAAAGCCGGGGCCGCCGGCGAGATCTGCGGCTGGATGTTCGATCATGATGGTGCGCTGCTGTCGGGCAGCTTCAACGAGCGCGTTGCCTCCGTTCCCTTGCCGCCGCGCGACAAGGCCTCGGTCATCGGCCTTGCCAAGGGCCGGCGCAAATATGATGCGCTAAGGGCGGCCGTGAAGGGTGGAATCATCAACGGCCTCATCACCGATGAGGCGACGGCGAGCTACCTGCTCAACGCCTGATCGCAATACGAAACGTTTGAAAAGGCCGGCCGACGCGCCGGCCTTTCGCATTTGCGTAAAGAAAAAATCGGCAATCAAAACAACCTTCTAATGTTTCTGTGTGCGGCGCAGCAACGATTGCGCATTGACAATTTGTCATGAGAAGTGAGTAATTGCCCATGAGCAAGGCAAATGCTCATTTTCTTCTGGGAGGAAGTCGATGAATTTGAGAACTTTCCTGCTGGGCACGTGCTCGGCAGTCGCTCTGTCGGGTCTGGCCCAAGCAGAAACCCTGACGATTGCGACCGTGAACAATGGCGACATGATCCGGATGCAGAAGCTGACGGAGGATTTCACGGCCAAGAATCCGGACATTCAGCTCGAATGGGTCACGCTTGAGGAAAACGTCCTGCGTCAGCGCGTGACGACCGACATCGCCACCAAGGGCGGGCAGTACGACATCATGACGATCGGCACCTATGAAGTGCCGATCTGGGCCAAGCAGGGTTGGTTGCTGCCGCTCGACAACCTCGGCGCCGACTATGACGTCGACGATCTGCTGCCGGCGATCCGCTCGGGCCTCACCATCGACGGCAAGCTCTATGCGGCACCGTTCTACGGCGAAAGCTCGATGGTGATGTACCGCAAGGACCTGTTCGAAAAGGCCGGGCTCAGCATGCCCGACGCACCGACCTGGGACTTCATCGCCGACGCGGCACGCAAGATCACCGACAAGAACGCCGAGGTCTACGGCATCTGCCTGCGCGGCAAGGCCGGCTGGGGCGAAAACATGGCCTTCCTGACGGCGACCGCAAACGCCTTTGGCGCCCGCTGGTTTGACGAGAACTGGAAGCCGCAGTTCGATCAGCCGGAATGGAAGAACGCACTCGACTTCTACGTCAAGCTGATGAACGACGCCGGACCGCCCGGTGCATCCTCGAACGGCTTCAACGAAAACCTGTCGCTGTTCCAGACCGGCAAGTGCGGCATGTGGATCGACGCGACGGTGGCAGCGTCCTTCGTGACCAATCCGAAGGAATCGACGGTTGCCGACAAGGTGGGCTTCGCGCTTGCTCCGGATACCGGTCTTGGCAAGCGTGGCAACTGGCTCTGGGCCTGGAACCTCGCCATCCCCGCAGGCTCGCAGAAGGTCGCTTCGGCCGAGAAGTTCATTTCCTGGGCAACCGGCAAGGGCTACCTGAATCTGGTGGCGGAGAAGGAAGGCTGGGCCAACGTTCCTCCGGGCACGCGCACCTCGCTCTACGCCAACGCCGAATACCAGAAGGCGGCGCCGTTCGCGAAGATGACGCTCGACTCGATCAACGCGGCCGACCCGAAGAACCCGGCGGTGAAGCCCGTTCCCTATGTCGGCGTGCAGTTCGTGGCGATCCCGGAATTCCAGGGTCTCGGCACGGCGGTCGGCCAACAGTTCTCCGCAGCGCTTGCCGGACAGATGAGCGTCGACGATGCGCTGGCCAGCGCGCAGAAGCTCACCGAACGTGAGATGACCAAGGCCGGCTACATCAAGTAGGGCTCCCAAGGGCCCGGGGTGCCGGCCGCGAATGGCCGGTGCCCCGGTAATTCTCCTCCGGGTCGCTCTCCCGAAGGATATCCCGCGGCGCGCGCGGTGACCCGTGCGCGCCCGGTCCGAGCAATCAATACAGCGTTGAATTCCGTCATTTGGGGGGACGCCATGGCGACCTTGCACACCCGCTCCGCCGCGCGGCTGATGATCGCGCCCTCGGTGCTTCTGCTTCTGGCCTGGATGATCGTTCCCCTGGCCATGACGATCTACTTCTCATTCCTGCGCTACAATCTCCTGATGCCGGGCATGGAGGAGTTCGCGGGGTTTTCGAACTACAGCTACTTCCTCACTGATCCCGCTTTTTTCCAGGCGCTGTTCAACACGCTGGCGATCGTGCTCGGGGTGTTGTTCATCACCGTCGTCGGTGGCATTGCGCTGGCGCTTCTGCTCGACCAGCCGATGTTCGGGCAGGGGATCGTGCGCATCCTCGTCATCGCGCCCTTCCTGATCATGCCGACGGTGGCAGCACTCGTCTGGAAGAACATGTTCATGAACCCGGTCAACGGGCTCTTCGCTTGGATCGCCAAGCTCTTCGGGCTGCAGCCCTTCGACTTCCTCGCCAATGCGCCGTTGATGTCGGTGATCCTGATCGTCGCCTGGCAATGGCTGCCCTTTGCGACGCTGATCCTCCTGACTGCGCTGCAGTCGCTTGACGAGGAGCAGAAGGAAGCCGCCCAGATGGACGGCGCCGGCGCCTTTAGCCGCTTCATCTACCTGGTGCTGCCGCATCTGTCCCGCGCGATCACCGTCGTCATCCTGATCCAGACGATCTTCCTGCTCTCGGTCTTTGCCGAGATCCTGGTGACGACCAATGGCGGCCCGGGCACGCAGAGCACCAACCTGACCTTCCTCGTCTATGCGCAGGCTCTCTTGCAATTCGACGTGGGCGGCGCGTCCGCCGGCGGCATCATCGCCGTCATCCTCGCCAACATCGTCGCATTCTTCCTGATGCGCATGATCGGCAAGACGCTGGAGGCTTGAGAACCATGGCACGCAACGTCTCCACCCAAAGAAAGATCGTCGTCACCGTCGTCGCCTGGACGATCGGCATCCTGATCTTCTTCCCAATCCTCTGGACGTTCCTGACGAGCTTCAAGACCGAGGCGGAAGCGATCGCCTCGCCGCCGTCCCTGTTCTTCTTCGACTGGACGACCGAGAACTATCACGAGGTTCAAAGCCGCTCGAACTACTTCCTGCACTTCATGAACTCGGTCGTCGTCTCCTTCGGCTCCACGCTGATCGGGCTCATCATCGCCATTCCGTCCGCCTGGGCGATGGCGTTCTCGCCGACCAAGCGGACCAAGGACGTGCTGATGTGGATGCTCTCCACCAAGATGATGCCGTCGGTCGGCGTGCTGGTGCCGATGTACCTGATGTTCCGCAACACCGGTCTGCTCGATACACGCACCGGGCTCGTCATCGTGCTGACGCTGATCAACCTGCCGATCATCATCTGGATGCTCTACACCTACTTCAAGGAGATCCCCGGCGAAATCCTGGAAGCGGCCCGCATGGATGGCGCTTCGCTCTCCAAGGAGATCATCTACGTGTTGACGCCGATGGCGATCCCAGGCATCGCCTCGACGCTGCTCTTGAACATCATCCTCGCCTGGAACGAAGCGTTCTGGACGCTGAACCTCAGCGCCGCCAAGGCAGCACCGCTGACCGCCTTCATCGCCTCCTATTCGAGCCCGGAGGGCCTCTTCTACGCCAAGCTCTCGGCCGCCTCGACCATGGCGATCGCCCCCATCCTCATACTCGGCTGGTTCTCGCAGAAGCAGCTCGTACGCGGCCTTACCTTCGGCGCGGTCAAATAAGGGATACGACAATGGGAAGCATTACACTCAGCAAGGTATCGAAGGTCTTTGGCGCCCATGCCGTCATCCCGTCGATCGATCTCGACATCAACAACGGCGAGTTCGTCGTCTTCGTCGGACCGTCCGGTTGCGGGAAGTCGACGCTGCTCCGGCTGATCGCCGGTCTTGAGGACGTCAGCGACGGCGACATCGTCATCGACGGCAAGAACGCCACCGAACTGCCGCCGGCGCAGCGCGGTCTCTCGATGGTGTTCCAGTCCTATGCGCTCTATCCGCATATGAGCGTACGCTCGAACATCGCCTTCCCGCTGAAGATGGCGGGCGAGGACAAGGCCGTCATCGACAAGAAGGTCACGGATGCGGCGCGGGTGCTGAACCTCACCGACTATCTCGACCGCAAGCCCCGCCAGCTCTCGGGCGGCCAGCGCCAGCGTGTGGCCATCGGCCGGGCGATCGTGCGGCAGCCGAAGGCATTCCTGTTCGACGAGCCGCTCTCGAACCTCGACGCGGCGCTTCGCGTCAACATGCGGCTGGAGATCAGCCAGCTGCACCAGGACTTGAAGACGACAATGATCTACGTCACCCACGACCAGGTGGAAGCCATGACCATGGCCGACAAGATCGTGGTGCTCAATCGTGGCCGTATCGAGCAGGTGGGCTCACCGCTCGACCTCTACCACAAGCCGGACAACCTGTTCGTCGCCGGCTTCATCGGCTCGCCGCGCATGAACATCGTCTCCGGTCCCGCGGCTGCCGCCTATCAGGCGCACACCATGGGCATTCGACCTGAACATCTGGCGCTGTCGAAGGAAAGCGGCACCTGGCAGGGCACCGTCGGCGTTGCCGAACATCTCGGCTCCGACACCTTCCTGCACGTCAATGTCGACGGCGGCGTCGGCACGGTGACGGCGCGGGTCAGCGGCGACTTTGCCGTCACCCACGGCGACCGCGTGTTCCTGACGCCAGATCCGCAGCGCGTGCATCGTTTCGACGAGAAGGGGCTCGCAGTTCGATGAAACGGCTTGACGGAAAGAGCGCGCTGATCACCGGGTCGGCGCGGGGGATCGGTCGTGCCTTTGCGGAGGCCTATATCCGTGAAGGCGCCACGGTCGCGATCGCCGACATCAATATCGAACGGGCGCGCGAGACGGCGGCCGAGATCGGTGCCGGCGCCTATGCGGTCGAGATGGACGTGACGAGCCAGGCCTCGATCGACGAGGCGATTGCCGCCGTCGTCCGGCAAGCGGGTGGGCTCGATATCCTCGTCAACAATGCAGCGCTCTTCGATCTTGCACCGATCGTCGAAATCAGTCGCGCAAGCTATGACCGGCTGTTTGCGATCAATGTTTCCGGCACGCTGTTCACGATGCAGGCCGCAGCCAGGCAGATGATCGATCAGGGCAGGGGCGGCAAGATAATCAATATGGCAAGCCAGGCGGGCAGGCGCGGCGAGGCGCTGGTCGCCGTCTACTGCGCTACCAAGGCGGCGGTCATCAGCCTGACCCAGTCGGCCGGCCTCGGCCTCATCAAGCACGGCATCAATGTCAACGCGATTGCGCCCGGCGTGGTCGATGGCGAGCACTGGGACGGTGTCGATGCGCTGTTTGCGAAATACGAGAACCGGCCGCTCGGCGAAAAGAAGCGACTTGTCGGCGCGGAAGTGCCGTTTGGCCGCATGGGAACGGCAGAGGACCTGACGGGCATGGCGATTTTTCTTGCGTCCTCTGAGAGCGACTACGTCGTCTCGCAGACCTACAACGTCGACGGCGGCAACTGGATGAGCTGAGCGCGCGCAAGCGAGCAAGGGCATCGAAAAGGAAATGGGATCATGACGACCAAACTCTCACTTGCCACCCTCGACCAGATCAGGGCCAAGGCCGGCGTGCCGCGCTACGACCGGTCGCATCTGACGGCTGGCATCGTGCATTTCGGCGTCGGCAATTTCCATCGGGCGCATCAGGCGGTCTACCTCGACGATCTCTTCAACGCCGGCCACGACCGGGACTGGGCGATCGTCGGCGCCGGGGTTCTGCCCTCGGATGCGACCATGCGCGCCAAACTCGCCGCGCAGGACTTCCTGACGACGGTCGTCGAGCAGGATAACAACCGCACCGGCGCCCATATCACCGGCGCGATGATCGACTATCTCGAGCCCGGCGACGTTGCTGCGATCGTCGGCCGGCTCGCCGATCCCGCGATCCGCATCGTATCGCTGACGATCACCGAAGGCGGCTACTTCATCGACCCGGCCTCGGGCGTGTTCAACCCGACGCATCCGGCCATCGTTGCGGACGCCGCAAATCCGGGCGCGCCGAAGACGGTGTTCGGGCTGATTGTCGCCGGCCTGAAAGCCCGCCGCGACAAGAACATCCCGCCCTTCACCGTGATGTCCTGCGACAACATACCCGGCAATGGCGAGGTCACCCATGCGGCGGTTTCCGGCCTTGCACGTCTTTCTGATCCTGCCTTTGCCGACTGGATCGACGCCAATGTCGCCTTTCCAAACGGCATGGTCGACCGGATCACGCCGGCGACCGGCGCGCGCGAGATCGGCATTGTTGCCGACGATTACGGCATCGACGACGCCTGGCCGGTGTTCTGCGAGGAATTCAAGCAATGGGTGCTCGAAGACCATTTCCCGCTCGGCCGGCCGGCGCTGGAGAAGGTCGGCGTCCAGTTCGTACCCGACGTCGCGCCCTACGAGCACATGAAGATCCGCATCCTCAACGGCGGCCATGCGGCAATCGCTTACCCTGCCGCCTTGCTCGACATCCATTTCGTTCACGAGGCGATGGAGGAGCCGCTGATCCGAGCCTTCCTCGCCAAGCTCGAGCATGAAGAAATCATCCCCGTCATCCCGCCGGTGCCGAACACCAATCTCGGCGACTACTACAAGCTGATCGAGACGCGCTTCTCCAATCCGAAGATCGGCGACACCATTCCGCGGCTGGCGCAGGACGGCTCCAACCGCCAGCCGAAGTTCATCCTGCCGTCGACCGCGGATCGCCTCCAGCGCGGCGAAGATGTCGTCGGGCTTTCGCTGGTGTCGGCGCTCTGGTGCCGCTACTCTGCGGGCATCTCCGACAGTGGCAGGCCGATCGACTTCAACGACCAGAACGCCGACCGGCTGAACAAGGCAGCGCTTGCTGCCAAGGACGATCCCATGGCTTTCCTGGCGCTTGGCGACATCTTCGGCGATGTCGCGCGCTCCGATCTCTTCTGCAGCCGTTTCGGGCACGCATTGAAAACCCTCTGGGAAAAGGGTACGCGGGCTACGCTCCAGCTCTATCTGGACGCGAAGCTTTAGGGTGGGGTGCGATGGCCGACGCGGCGTCCAGGCTGGTGATCTTCGACTGCGACGGGGTGCTCGTCGATAGCGAACCGATTTCGCTGGAGGTGCTGGTGGACGTGCTTTCGGCCGCCGGCGTCTCCATGACGACGGAGGAGGCGACAGAACGCTTTCTCGGACGCAGCCTGAAAAGTATGTCGGCGATCCTGCACGACGAGTATGGGCTTGCCACCGACGACGCCTTTCTCGAAGGCATGCGCCTTCGCCTTTATGACCGCTTTCGCACCGAGCTGCAGCCGATCGCCGGTATCCGGCGGGCGGTCGAGGGGCTCAAGGGTGCCTGTTGCGTCGCCTCATCCAGCCAGCCTGAGCGCATTCGTCTGTCGCTGACGGTGACCGGTCTTATCGACCTCTTCGAGCCCAATATTTTTTCGGCCACCATGGTCAAATACGGCAAGCCGGCGCCGGATCTGTTCCTGCATGCAAGCCGCGAAATGGGGTATCTGCCTGGGGATTGCGTCGTCGTGGAGGACAGCCCGGCGGGCATCGAAGCCGCCAAGGCGGCCGGTATGCGAGTTTTCGGCTTTGCCGGGGGCAGCCACGCGCGCACGGACAAGCACTGGCAAAGTCTTGCCGCTCTCGAGCCTGACGTGCTGTTTGACGACATGGGCGAATTGTTACAGTTTGTCGGCCAATAGCAGGGACGGAACGGGAGCGGAACGAGGAAATGTGTGCGCGGTCTTCCGCCCGCATGCCGCTCTCACGGATGACAATCGATCACGCCTGTGATTCTGGGTAGAGCAGACCCAAATCATCGTGATTTTGGGGGCGGGGACTTTCTTTGATGCGTGAATTCGTCGTTGCGGTCGATGTTGGTACCGGCAGTGCGCGCGCCGGCATCTTTGACCGGAAAGGCCTGCTGCTGGCGCGTGCCGACCTGCCGATCGCCATGAACCGGCCGGAAGAAAACCACGCCGAACATGATTCCGAAGATATCTGGCGGGCCGTGTGCGGTGCGGTCAAGGCGGCGCTGAACAAGGCCGGCATTGCGGCCGAAAAAGTCGCGGCCATCGGTTTCGATGCGACGTGCTCGCTGGTGGTACGCGATCGGGAGGGAAAACCGCTTTCGGTCAACCGCAAGGGTGAGGCGCGTTGGGATACGATCGTCTGGCTCGACCATCGGGCACTTGCCGAGGCTGATTTCGTCACGTCGACTGGCCACCCGGTGCTCGATTTCTCCGGCCGGGTGATGTCGCCGGAAATGGAAATGCCGAAGCTGATGTGGCTGAAGCGCAATCTGCCGGGGCAATGGCAGAAGGCCGGGTTCTTCTTCGATCTTGCCGACTACCTCTCCTGGCGGGCGACCGGCAGCGCCGCCCGCTCACGCTGCACGCTGACGGCGAAATGGAACTATCTGGCGCATGAGAAGCGCGGCTGGCAGTCGGACTATCTCGAAAAGATAGGGCTTGAAGATCTTGTCGAACGCGGCGGGCTGCCCGAAGAGACGCTACCGATTGGAGCCTCGGTCGGTCACCTCAGCGCTACGGCCGCTGCCGAGCTCGGGCTGGATGAGGGCTGCCAGGTGGCGCCGGGCCTGATCGACGCCTATGCCGGGGCGCTTGGCGTCGTCGGCGGCTTCATCGGCAAGCCGGAAAAGCTTGAAAAGCAGTTGGCCCTGATCGCCGGCACCTCGAGCTGCATCGTCGCTTTTTCCAAGGACATGAAGCCGGGCTTTGGCATGTGGGGCCCCTATTACGAAGCCGTTCTTCCCGGCGCCTGGCTGATCGAGGGCGGGCAATCGGCAACGGGTGCGCTGCTTGACCATATCGTGCGCCTTCATGCCGGCGGCTTGGAGCCGACGGCGGACACCCATGGCCGGATCATCGCCCGCGTCCAGGAACTGCGCGCGGAGCAGGGAGTAGCCTTTGCCGATCGCCTGCATGTGCTGCCCGATTTCCACGGCAACCGATCTCCGCTCGCCGACCCGCACGGGCTCGGCGTCATCAGCGGGCTGCCGCTTGATTCCTCCTTCGACGCGCTCTGCCGGCTCTATTGGCGGACCTGCGTTGCGATCGCGCTCGGCATTCGCCACATCCTGGAGATGATGCGGGAAGTCGGTTATCAGCTCGATACGTTGCACGTCACCGGCGGCCATGTGCGCAACGCGCTGCTGATGGAGCTCTACTGTGACGTGACCGGGTGCCGCGTTGTGGCGCCCGAGGCGCCGGACGCGGTGCTGCTCGGGACAGCGATGGCGGCGGCCGTTGCCGGCGGCATGCACGAAGACCTTGCGGCAGCGGGTGCGGCCATGGCGTCGGGCGGCCACGAGCGCTTGCCGAACTCGGCGGTCCGCGACGCCTATGATCGCGACTACCGCCGCTTCCTGGCGCTTTACCGCCACCGCGACGAACTCGACAACATCGAGTGACGACGACTGGCGAAAGGTTGGCGGGGCGGATGGAACCTTTTTCTGCGCCGCGCATTCTCCTAGCGACCGGACGGTGGCGCGCATCGCCCCCAATGCGGCGCCGGAGGCAGACCGCCGGCCTACAACTCACACTCCCCGAGTGAGTTGCACATACCAGCCAGTGCCTTCCCTCGGCACTGGCTGTTGTGTTTCTGGAGTTCAAATGGGGAAACCAAAGCACCTGTCGCCTGGGGCATAACTGGAGAATAGTGCCGTGATGCACACAAAAATGCGCCGACGGACAGGCCATCGGCGCATGGAGAAGGATGCTTCGTTTCAGCGGCGACAGGCCATTTCGCCGTCCTCGTGGAACGACGAAATGACCTGTCTGCTCAGGCCGCCGCCTTGGTTGATTCGTTGAAGAACAGCGCCTGGCTGATCAGCGCCTTGACCATGTCGGGGTTGAACGGCTTGGTGACAAGGAACGTCGGCTCCGGTCGCTCGCCGGTCAAAAGCCGTTCCGGAAACGCGGTGATGAAGATTACCGGAATGGCGCTCGTTTTCAGGATGTCGTTGACCGCGTCTATGCCCGAGCTGCCATCGGCAAGCTGGATGTCGGCGAGCACCATGCTCGGGCGGGTTTTCTTGTAGAGCGCAATCGCTTCGTCGCGTGTGCGGGCGATGCCGGTAACGCGATGGCCAAGGCTTTCAACCATCTGCTCGATGTCGATGGCGATCAGCGGCTCGTCCTCGATGATCATGATGTCGGTTGCCACCTGCCTGGAGATCTCCTGCGAGGCGCGGTCGAGCAGGCCGCCGACCTTGTCGGTAGCAACATCGAGAACCTCGGCCGCTTCCTCGGGCCGGAAACCCTCGACGGAGACCAGCAGAAAGGCCTGACGGGCAAGCGGAGAGACCGTCGCAAGGTTGATCGATGCCCGCTGCTCCCAGGCAAAAGGCGAGATCGGTTCCGGTACCAGGACGGACGAAGAGCCGAAGAGCGACGTGAACAGCCGGAACAGGCCAACGCGATCGTTGCTTGCCTCGGGGAAAATCGACACATCGGCGATCAGCGCTTCAAGAACGGCGGCCACATAGGCGTCGCCTGACGTCTGCGAGCCCGTCAGGGCGCGTGCGTAGCGTCGCAGGTACGGCAGGAGCGGTGCGATCCGCGTGGACAATGTCATAGGGTGAACTCCCTCGAAATTCATTTTACGGTGACGTTCCGAGAACGCTGGCCGGAAAAAAAGGTTCCGCGAGGGAACATTTCAATTTTCAAAGGCGTTATGGCGGCTATGGACACTCGAAGGCGACATTTTGAAAATGAAGTATAAATCAGGTGCAGGGCGGGCGACCGGCACGACCTTATGGACAGAAGACCCAAATGCGCAGATCGCAGCAAAGCTGAAGGCGCTTTATCAGTCCGTACAGGAAGAGGCGATTCCCTCGCGTTTTCTCGATCTTCTGGAAAAACTCGACGCGGCCGAGCAGCAATCGGCGCTGCAGGGCAGGGAGTGAGTACCGGAATGACATCCGAAAAGAATGATTTCAAGCGAGAGATGCTGTCGGCTCTGCCGAGCCTGCGTGCCTTCGCCATGTCTTTGATCGGTCGCCACGACCGCGCCGACGATCTGGTGCAGGACACGATCATGAAGGCCTGGGCAAAGCAGGATCATTTCGAGATGGGCACAAACATGAAAGCCTGGCTCTTCACGATCCTGCGCAACGAGCTTTACAGCCAGATGCGCAAGCGCGGGCGCGAGGTTCAAGACAGCGACGGACATTTCACCGAGTCGCTCGCGCACCATCCGGAACAATACGGTTCGCTCGACCTGCAGGATTTTCGCAAGGCGCTCGAGACGTTGCCGCCCGATCAGCGCGAAGCGATCATTCTCGTCGGCGCCTCGGGCTTTTCCTATGAGGAAGCGGCAACGATCTGCGGCTGTGCTCTCGGCACGATCAAGAGCCGCGTCAATCGTGCGCGCCAGCGCTTGCAGGATATTCTCCAGGTGAAGGGCGAAAACGACTACGGACCGGATGAGACCTCCGCTCCAATTACCTCGCGCGCCTTCGTTTCCTGAAGACAAGAATCCAGGCCGGACACCGTTGCAAAAGCGCCGGTGTCCTGCTTTCACTGGCGGCGCGATCCCGAAGGGATGGCCGTGGTGAAGGGTTTGGCTGACGTATGCGCGGCCTAACGATTTCGGGTCGATACGGTCCGAAATCGGGCGGGGTGCCGGCAGATGCCCGCGTGGGGATGCCGTTCACGCTCAGAGTGGGAATTGAGACCGGATGCGCGTGACGAAAGACAGGACCGATCCACCTGTAGCAAGGCTGCTCGACGCACCTGAGCGCCTGGGCGTGTTGCATGCCGTCGTGCCCGACATGTCGGTGCCCGATCCGGATTTTGATGGAATCGTTGAAATCGCTGCCGGTCTCTTCAATACGCCGATCGCCTTGGTGACGTTGATCGACCGCGAATGGCAATGGTTCAAGGCAGCGGTCGGTACGACCGAGACCCGTGCCCCTTCGGAGGAGTCGTTCTGCGTCTACGTGGCGGCGGAGGCGGACGCCAGCCTGGTCGTCCTCGACGCTGCCGCTGATCCGCGGTTCACACACCGCCCGAGGGTCGCAGGTCCGCCGTTCCTGCGCTTTTATGCCGGGGCGTCGATCCTGCTCGACGGACAGGCCGTAGGCACGGTCTGCGTTCTCGATGACAAGCCACGTGCCGATGTCCCTCAGTTGCTCGTCGACCAGCTGAACCGGCTCGCCGGGCTCGCTGCTTCCCTTTTCAAACTCAAGGACGAGGCACGAAGGCGCGCCCTGAAAGAGGCGGCGTTGTCGCGCGAAGAGCAGCGCCACGCCATGGCGCTCGAGGCGGCCAATATCGGCAGTTGGTTGTGGGATATTCGCTCCGGCGCAATCGCCGGCAACAGCGCCATGAAACGCATGTTCGGTCTGCCAGCCGAAAGCGCGGTCGGGGCCAAGGAGATCTTCGGTGCGATCAGCACGGAGGATCGCGGCGCGACATTTGCCAAGCTGCGCCAGGCGATGAAGGCCGACGAGGAATATGATGGTATGTTCCGCATCGGCGACAGCGGCCGTTGGTTGCTGGGTCGCGGTCGCGTGCACGAGCGCGACGCCAAGGGCAATCCACTCACCTTCATTGGCGTGACGATCGACGTCACCGACCAGCAGGCCTCCGTGCAGCGCACGCGGCTCCTGCTCAAGGAACTCAACCATCGGGTCAAGAACACGCTGGCGATGCTGCAATCGCTCGCCCGGCAGACGCTTCGCCAGACAAGCGACCCCGCCGAATTCATGACCGCCTTTGCCGGCCGGCTGCAGGCGATTTCTGAAGCGCATGGACTGCTTTCCGACCATGAGTGGGGCACCATCCGGCTTGCCGACCTGATCGCCAAGCAATTGTTGCCGCATGTCAGCTGCTATGCCGAGCAGATCGAGATCCACAAGGACGAGATATCGCTTGGACCCGACCAGGCGGTTGGCCTCGGATTGGTGCTGCACGAGCTTGCGACCAATGCAGTCAAGTATGGCTCCTTGTCCGTGCCGAAGGGAAAGGTTGTTCTGACGGCCCGCAACATGCTGGAAGACGGCGACCATGTTCTTCACCTGACATGGACGGAAGTCGGCGGGCCGCCCGTGCGCGAGCCGAAACGACGCGGCTTCGGCTCGATCCTCATCGAGCGCAGCCTCGACAAGGTCTTGGGTAGCTCAGTCAAGGTGGAATATCTCGCAGCCGGCGTCACCGCACTCATTCGCCTGCCGCTATAGGTATTTGATTTTCTGCCTTCTGGTTGGCAACAGCCGGGGGCCGATATGCGTTGCCGCAGGCTGCGACGCGCAGGAAGGCGGCGCGGAATTCCAGAAACAGGGAGTGGCTTAGTCGTCGCTTCGGCGCTCGCGCCGCTTGCCGGTGCCGACGAGTGCACCGATCGCAAGGGCCGTTGCCACCGCAAGCAGCGGCTGCTTGCGCAGGATGCCGGCAGCGGCCAGCAATGTCAGATTGGTTTGCACCTGCCTGCGGCGCCGGCGTTCTTCGGCCAGGCGTCGGTCGCGCTCTTGCAGCATCACCGAGATACCGAACAGGACCAGCGCTGTGACCGCCAAGGCGATCGCGATCGCGGCTGCGGCGGCAATCGGGGAATACCGATCGCTGAGGAACAGGAACGTGGCTGCCAGCCCGAAGACATAGGCCGTGGCAAGCAGCACGCCCATGATGCCCCATAAGATTGCATTGCGCTTTACCCGCGCCGCCGTCGCGCCGATATCGGCTGCCATCAGAGCGGAAAGGGCTGCCGTCAACGGTCCCATGCATTGCCCCCGATCGTGTGCCCGGACAGGCAGGAGAACCGCTCGTCCGTTTCAATGGCCCACATCATTTTCAGCGACGGAGAAGTGCTGCGACGGCAAGGCCGATCAGTGCGGCGGCTCCAAGCGTCGCAATCGGGTGCTCGCGCACTGCCTGACGGACCTGCTTTTCGGTCCCGGAATACCGTCCGCGAAGTTCGGCGAGCAGCTCTTCACCGCTGGCCAAGAGTTCGCTCACACTTGCTTCTGCCTGCTCGCGGGCGTCCTGTGCCTTGCTGCGCGCCTGCTTGGATGCCGCCGACCCACGATCGGCCAACAGGGCAACCAGCGTTGCAACGTCATCGCGCAGTTCGCTCAGCTGTTCCTCGACGGAGATGTCGGCGAGCTTGCCGTTCTTGTTAGATCGCGCGCTCGAACCGGAGAAGAGACCTGGTGCCATGTTAGATACTCCCTTTCACACATGCGCCGGCCGCGAACGGTCGGCGCTGTCTCATGGAACCGGCGGGCGCAACCATAGGGCTCGTGCCGGCGTTTCAGGAGCACAACGCGCGAATGCGGAAATTGTTTCGTTAAATCTTGGTGTTGAGAGCCTGCGGATATCCGCAGAGGCTTTGCGGGGCCTCTGCGCCTCATGGCATAGGGTTCAGAGCGAGGCCGTCTGCGGCAGGACGAAGGGCACGGGTGGTGCTGGTGCGACACCCACCTGCATGCGGCAGCCGAAGACGGCTTCCATCGTCTCGTCTGTCAAAACCTCGCGAGGCGCACCGCTGGCGAGAACCTTGCCGGCCTTCATCATCACCATATGGTCGGCGAACATGGCCGTCAGGTTGAGGTCGTGCATGACAGCAACGACGCCGCCGCCGCGTTCGCAGAACTTGCGCGCAAGCTGCATGATCCCAAGCTGGTGGCGGATGTCGAGGCTGGACACGGGCTCGTCGAGCAGAAGATAGCGCGGCTCCCCGTCGATGACCGGCTCGGCAATCTGGCAAAGGACACGGGCAAGCTGGACGCGCTGCTGTTCTCCGCCCGAAAGCTCCTGGTAGAAGCGGCCGGAAAAACCTGCGAGATCGACGGCGTCCAGTGCGTCGGTCGCGATCCGGTCATGAACGCCCGGATCGGCGTTCGCGCCGGCGGCAAGGCCCAAACGGACCACTTCGCGCACGGTAAAGGGGAACGAGATGACGGTCGATTGCGGCAGCACGCCGCGCATCGACGCGAGCTCCCATGGCTTCAGACCGCGCAGGTCGCGGCCGTTGATCCGGATGGTTCCGCCGGCAGGCGCAAGCTCACCCGAAATTGCCTTCAGGGTCGTCGTCTTGCCGCAGCCGTTCGGGCCGACGATCGCCGTCAGGGCGCCAGGCAGGGCCTCAAGCGAAACCCCGTTGATGACTGGTCGTCCACCGAGCCGCACGGAGAGATTGGCAACGTTGATCATGGTTTCGTTCACAGTCCCAAGTTCGAGCGGCCGCGCAGCAGAATCCAGAGAAAGAACGGCGCGCCGATAAAGGCGGTGACGATGCCGATCGGCAGTTCCGCCGGGGAAACAATGGTGCGGGCGATCATGTCGGCTAGGATCAACAGCGTCCCGCCGAGCAGCGCCGAAGCCGGCAGAAGATAGCGGTGATCGGGGCCGATGACGAGGCGCAGGAGATGCGGAACCACGATGCCGACAAAGCCGATGCCGCCGCTGACGGCAACGGAGGCTCCGGTGGCGGCCGCGACGCTGACGATTGCGACGTTCTTCAGCCGCTGGACCGGGATACCCATGTGGAAGGCGGCAGCTTCGCCAAGCGTGATCGCATTCAAGCCGCGCGCCAGAAACGGCGTGACGGCGAGCGAAAGCAGGATGATCGGCGCCGACGCCAGGATCTTCGTCCAGTTGGCGCCCGCAAGCGAGCCGAGACCCCAGAAGGTCAGGTCGCGCAATTGTTTGTCGTCGGCCATGAAGACCAGCACGCCGGTGACCGCGCCCGTCAGCGCCCCGAGGGCGATGCCGGCAAGCAGCAGCGTGGCGATGGACGTCTGTCCACCGCGCGTGGCGATGCGATAGAGCAGCAGCGTGGTGACAAGACCACCGGCGAAGGCGGCAATCGGCAGGGCATAAAAGCCGAAGAGCGCAAACAGCGGCCCGAAGGTCGCCGTTCCAAGCACGATCAGCAAGACGGCGCCAAGGCTCGCGCCCGAGGAGACGCCGACGAGGCCGGGGTCTGCCAGGGGGTTGCGGAAGAGGCCCTGCATGACGACACCGGAAACGGCGAGGGAGGCGCCGACGAGCATGCCGAGCACTGCGCGCGGTAGGCGAATGTCAAGAATGATGATGCGGTCGCGCACGCTGAGCGCCTGATCGGCTTCACCGATCAGCCAGTACCAGACGTTCGACAGCGACGCGTCGGCCGCGCCGGTCATGATCGAGCCGACGAACGTCGCGATGGCTGCGGCCACAAGGGCGACGATGACGAGACGCGCCAGCCGCGAGCGGTTGCCGGAGCGCCACTCGCTGCGGATTTCTGTTGCGAACGTCGTCAGGCGCATGCCGTGGCCCAATGCCTCACTGCGAGGCATTGGCCTTCTTTCCGTAGATGGCGGCATTCAGTTCGCGAACGGCACTCGCCGTGCGCGGGCCGAAGCCGAGCAGGTGCAGGCCGTCCATGCGGATGAGTACCTTTTCCTTGGCGGCGGGCGTCAGGCTGAGCGCCGGCAGGGCGAAGATTTCGTCGGCCTTGGCGGAATGTTCGCCGCCGCGATCCATCATCAGCACCACGTCGGGCTTGGCCTCGATGATCGCCTCGTCCGTCAGCGCCTTGTAGCCGGGGAACGTGCCGACGGCGTTGACGGCACCAGAAAGCTCGATGATGCCGTTTGCAGCCGTGCCCGTTCCCGATGCCATGATCTTTCCGCCCTGGGTGCTCAGGACGAAGAGCACGCGCTTGCGCTCGGCTTGCGGACGTGCGGCGCTTTCGGCAACCGCCGCATCAAGATCGGCTTCAACCGTTTTTGCCAGGGCTTCAGCCTTGTCCTCGACGCCCAGGAAGGCGCCGATCGTGCGGATCTTGGCGGGGATGCCCGCCTTGTCGAAGGTCTCGGGCACGCTGGTGAAGGCGATGTTCGCGTCCTTCAGCACGGCCAGCGCCTCCGGCGGACCGCTGCCGTCGACGGCGACGATCGCGCTCGGGTTGACGGCGATGATGCCTTCCGGCGCGAGCTGGCGCATGTAGCCGACATCCGGAAGCGTTTTCGCCGCTTCCGGATAGGTGCTGGTGGAATCGCGGCCAACCAGGCGCGCTTCCTCGCCAAGTGCGTAGATGATCTCGGTGACGGCTCCGCCGACGGAAACGACGCGCGACACGTCGGTCTTCCCAGCGCTCTCAGCCATTGCGGGCTGGACGAAGGAGCCGGCGCCGGGTGCGACCGTCGGCAGGAGGAAAGGGGCCGACAGGGCAAAAGCTGCGAGCGCCAGTTTCCGGCGGCGAAGGCGACGGAAGTCGAGACCGTTGATCATCTTCGCTATCCTTAAGCGGCAACCGTGGTGTCGAGGCGTGACATGCCTTCGGCAATTGAACGCCATTCCGGACGTTCCGCAAGACCCTCTTTCCGCTTGCCGAAGAACTGGATGATCATCTCGCCCCTGGCATCCAGCGCTTCGATCGAGGTGACGTGACCGTCTGCCGTCGGCTTGCGCACGGCCCAGAGCTCGGCGATGTGGTCGGTGCGAAGATGCAGGTGGAACGTCGGGTCCATGACGTTCAGCCACGGTCCCATCATCGCGATCTTTGCGACCGGGCCGGAATGAATCTGAATCATACCGCGGTTGCCGACGAAGCACATGATCGGAAGCTCGACTTCGGCGCTCGACGTCAGCATCGCCTCGATGCTGGACGGGTCGAGCTGCCAGGCGAAGTCTTCACCGATGTTGTGCAGCGCCTGGCGACGGCCGATCTTCAGCTTGCGCAGCATGCCGTGGAACTGATGCGTGTCGGTCAGCTTCGCCCAGCGGTCGCGCAGTTCGGCGATGTCGACGACCGTTTCCGGCTTGTCATCGCTCGAGGGAACGCTCGTGTCCGCGACAAACTCTTGCGTCTGGTCCTCGAGGCGGAAATCCGCGACGATCTTGTCGTAGGCCTCGACATTCGATGCAGCGCGCAGGTGCACCTTGTGGACGGCGTTGCCCCACTTGTCGAAGAACTGCAGGCTCTTGCGGGCTTCGCCCTTCTCGTCGGTCTTCGTGACCGCAAAGGCATGGGCCCAGGCGCTCGGGAACACGCGAAGGTCGATCTGTTCGCCAAGCACGATGCTTGCCATCTCGCCGGTGGTGATCTTCTCGTAGACGCCGATCTTTTCGTGGACGGCGCTTTCGTTGCGGGTCAGCGCCATCACTTCGCCGAGCTCTTCGACACGCGACAGGAACCGGTTGGCATCGGCATCGATGCGCACGGCGGTCAGCCCACATTCCGCAGCAACGAGCGCGGCCTCGGAAACGCCGAGCTGGGCTGCGATATCACGCTCGCGCATCTTCGGGTTCTCGGCGCGGTAAGCGCGGATTTCGGAAGGAGTGGGGCGGAGGCTCTCGGTCATTTTCATCTGCCTATTTGTTCAGGATCAGTTTGCCTTGCCGGGTGATCTTCATGCGGTAGATCGCGCCGTCGTGGGAAATGAGGATCTCGTTCTCGCTGCCGAAGAGTTCGCGACTTTCAATAATCCTCGGCGCGCGCCCTGCCGGCGCCGGCAGGTCGGATGGACGTGCGAAATTATTGTCGTTGCTCACTGCAGTTCGGCCGCTTCGAGAGGGCAGGCCGCGTTGATTTCCCCGCATTTCCTGCCACGCAATTCGTTTACTATCTTGACTTCATTACTCATATTTATCTATGGACGCAATACCGGACTGGCATACTCAAGTTAGTTAGTGCCGGCTTGTGGACAAGCGAGGCGCGGGCCTCGTTTTGATCGTCCGCCGCAATGTTTGGAGTGGTGCCGATATGACGTTTTCCAGCCTCCCGATTGTTTCCGTTGCCCTTGTGGCTGTCCTTGCCGCCGGCGCCGTGCGCGCCCAGGAGGCGGCGCCGGCCGGTGCCTTGTCGATCGAACTCAATGAGGTCGCGCCGTCACAGAAGGGCTGCAAGCTCACCTTCGTTGCCGGCAACGAATTTGCGCAGTCGCTGAGCAAGGTCTCCTTCGAATTCGTGATCTTCGACCAGAAGGGCCTGGTCGAACGCATGGCGGTTCTGGATTTCCGTGATCTGCCCGCCGGCAAGACCAAGGTCCGGCAATTCGATCTTCCCGGCACCAACTGCGATGCGGTCAAGAGCTTGCTGATCAACGATGCGCCGGCCTGTGTCGGTGACGGCGTCCAGCCGAACGCTTGCATGAGCGGCATCAAGACCGGCTCGAAGTCGGCGGTCGAACTCAAGGGCTGAGGCAGAACAGCCCGTTCCGGGCAAGAATTTGCGTCGCCTTGTGCGGCGAAGGTAAGGCTGTAATGAAGCGTATCGTCATCTGGGCTGGGGCCGCCGTCTTCTCGCTTGCAACGCATGGCGTCGTCCTTGCGACGCTGTTCGGCGGCAATCCGCCGGAGACGCAACTCGACTTGATCGAGGGCGGGGAGAGTGTCGAAGTGGCCCTTCTCGGCGATGCCTTTGACGAGACACTTCAGGCGGGCGCCGTGTCCGACGTTGTCGAGCCCACGGAAGATGTTCCCGAAGAGGTCCAGCCGGCGGAGATACAGCCTGTCGAGGACGTGGCTCCGACGCAGGAGATCGCGGCCGAGGAACCCCATGACCTGACCGCCACGGAGGCGGACGTCATTCTGCCGGCTGAGGAGATGCCGACCTTGCAGGTCGCCGAGGCCATCGTAACGGCGAGCGTCGCGCCAGTTGAAACGGTGGTGCCGGAAGAAAAGCCCGAGGAGCCGAAGAAGGAAAAGGTCGAGAAGCCGGAGCCGAAGAAGGAGCCGGTGAAGAAGAAAAAGGTGACCCGCAAGAAGGCCGGCGACCAGGGCGAGCAGGCGCAGAACCAGATCAAGGGCAAGCTCGACGGCGACATCAAGGGGAACTCTGCCTCTGCGACCGGCAAGAGCGGCGCCTCCCAGGTGGGCAACGCCAACATGTCCAACTACGACGGCAAGGTGCGGGCCAAGATCAATCGCCGCTACAAGATTCCGTCCGAGGCACGGCGCCAGGGTATTTCGGGAACGACGACGGTCAGCTTCACCGTCACCGCAGACGGAGCCGTATCGCGGGTAAGGGTTGCCGGCAGTTCCGGTCACCCCGTGCTCGACAGTGCCGCAGTTGACGCGGTTCAAAGAGCAGCGCCGTTTCCGCCGTTTCCGGATGGCTCCGGCATGAACTCCAAGTCCTACGCGCTTCCGGTCGTCGCCAGCGTTCGCTGACGCCGCGGTGCGTTTTGTCCCGGCGGGTTCGGGCGCTCAAAAAATATGATGAAAAAACTCAAGTTTATACTTTACTCTGTTTATCAAGTTTAATAGGTTGCCCTTGTCACGCAGCCGATGGGCGTGTGTCGAGAGGATATCCCGATGTGACCGGCTGCCTGTGATGGCCCTTGTCGCACGATCAGGCGGAGAGGATTGCATGCGCGGCAAGCGTCATCAGAATGCGGCAAAGAACGGCAAGGGTCGCTCGGGCTCGGAACCGGCCGAAGCTCGCCCGGAGGCCGGCAAGGCGACGCTCGAAGGGCGCAGTTTCCTTTATGTCGGCGGCCGCGATTGCCAGGTGGCGCACTTGCGCGAAATCGCCAGCTCCTTTGGTGCCGAGCTGCTTCATCATGACGGCGGCCTGCGCGAGGCGGTCTCACGCATCGACCGGGTGCTGCCGTCCGTCGACTGCGTCTTCTGCCCGATCGACTGCATCAGCCACGACGCATGTCTTCGCGTGAAGACCGGTTGCAAGAAGTGGGGCAAGGCCTTCGTGCCGCTGCGCAACGGCTCGAAATCGAGCCTGGAGCGGGCACTGCAGGACCTGACCACCAGCCGCGACCAGCGATAATCCTCCGATCTGTTCCAAGACAAATGAGTTTGACGATGAACGAAGAACGTCCTGACCTGTGCATGATGATCGGTCTGCACAAGCTGGCGGCGCAGAATGGCGATGGCCTGGTGCCCGAGCTCTATGAAATCCTGACGCGTCGCGCGCGCATGCTCGATGAGAACGACAACGTCGCCGAGTTCCCGGCCTGGCAGACCCGCCCGCCGGTGCGCGATCCGCTTGGACTTGCGGAGCCGAAGGAAGCAACTATTCTCGCCTTTCCGCGCGCGGCCAACGATGCCGCCCGTAAAAAAGAAAGTGCCTAGATCATTTCGCTGTTTCGTTGAAACAATGAGATCTAGAGTCTTGAAACCACGCAACTCCGGACGGAAAACCGTTTCACACTTTTCCTGGAATTGCTTTGAGAGGTCCCGATGTTTGTTGCCATGAACCGTTTCCGTATCGCCATCGGCCACGAAGAGGCTTTCGAAGCCGTGTGGAAAGGGCGCGACTCCAGTCTCTCGGAGATGCCGGGCTTCGTTTCCTTCCATCTGCTGCGCGGCGATAGCGTGCCGGAGGAAGGCTATACGCTCTTCGTCTCGAACTCGGTCTGGAAGGACAAGGACGCGTTTTCGGCCTGGACGAAGTCGGAGAACTTCCGGGCGGCCCACAGGAGCGCGGGCGACAACAGGGCGATGTATCTCGGCCCGCCGAAGTTCGAGGGATTTTCCGCCGTCGAGGGTGCCTGACCCGGCGGGGCAGCCCGCTTTGATTTCAATCCTGTTCGCCTCCCGGATGGCCCATTCGGGAGGCGAATGCGTTTCAGGCTAGGCGGTCTTTTTCGGCAGGAAGGCGCCGAGCGAGATGGCGATCCAGCCGACCATGATCGTCGTGCCGCCAAGCGGCGCCGACATCGGAAAGAGGCCGTGGCCGGCGACATGGCGCATGGCGAGATCGGCCGAAAACAACGCCGTTCCGAGCGCGATCAACAGAGCTGCTACAGGCGCTGTGCGAAAGTTCGGCCAGGCGGCATAAAGTGCAACGAGTGTCGGCGCATGCGCCAGACACATCGCGGAAATGCCGGCGAGCAGCCGCGGGTCGGCCCCATGGGAGGCGCCGGCGGCGCTGACGACGCCGGTCAATCCCATCAGGCCGGCAACAAAAAGCGTTGTCGCGCGAAAGCCGCTGTTCGGCATGTCAGGTTATTCCTTGTTCTGCATGTGGAAGGCGAGCCGGGTGATCGGCTCGAGGATGATTTCGCGCAGCTTCGGATGGGCGACGGTTTCTTCCAGCGCGCGGGTAAAACAAAGGAGCCATTCGTCCCGCTCCTGCGGGCCAATCTCGGCGACGAAATGGCGGCGGCGCAGCATCGGATGGCCGCGCTTCTCGACATAGATGGGCGGGCCGCCGAGCCAGCCGGTGAGATACTCGTAGAACTTTTCTTCACTGCCCGAGAGGTCGGGCGGATGCACGGCGCGACAGCGCGCCGCTTCAGGCAATGTATCCATCAGCTCATAGAAACGGCGCGTGAGCCCTTGCACAGTCGGGTCGCCGCCGATTGCGTCGTAGAGGGTGGTGGTTTCCGTTTCGGCCATGCGCATGTCCTTCGTTCCATCGGTCCTAACCTGCAGTGCCCGTCCGAACAATGGGTTTTGGGGGCGGCGCTTTGCGGCGTTTCACCGCGGCGCATATCGGAAGTCTTGACAAACCGTCCAGACGGTATCTTTATGCGTTTATGACCGAAGCTCATCGACGCAAGAAACAGCCGGAACAGGTGCGCCAGCAATTGCTGGATGTCGCAGCACGCCTGTCGCATCAGCAGGGGATATCCGGCGTCACGCTCGATGCCGTCTCGCAGGCGGCGGGCGTCAGCAAGGGCGGGCTCCTGCACCACTTTCCGAACAAGCTCGCTCTGCTCGACGGGCTGTTCGACGATCTCGTGACGCGGTTCGACCGGGAGATCGAGGCGGCGATGGCGCGTGACCCGGTGGAGATGGGGCGATTTACCCGCGCCTATATCGACGTCTGCTTTGCGCTGGATCCTGCGACCGATGTACCGGGCTGGCGCATGCTGACGATCGCGCTCATCGCCGAGCCGCACCTGAAGGGCCGCTGGCGCGATTGGGTCAGCCAGCGGTCGGCGGAATTTGCCGAGACGGATGGCGCGCCTGGCTGTGTGCTCGCGCGCTTTGCCTGCGACGGCGTGTGGCTGGCCGATCTGATGCAAAGCCACGATCTCGACGCTGCGGCGCGAGCCGGTCTTGTTGAAAATCTCAAGGCGCTGTCAGCGCAATAGTCCGGAATGGAGACCACCATGAACCCCGCCATGCTCTACAGCGTTCTGGTCGCGGCGATCGTTTTCGAAGTGCTCGGCACCTCGGCGATGCAGGCGGCGCAGCATTTTTCGCGGCTGGGGCCGACAGTCCTGATGATGGTCTGCTACGCGATCGCCTTCTTCTTCCTGTCCTACACGCTGCGCTTCATCCCGGTCGGGATTGCCTATGCGGTGTGGAGCGGCCTCGGCATCGTGCTGATTTCGCTCGTCGGCTATTTTGCCTTCGGCCAAAAACTCGATCTGGCGGCGATCCTGGGGCTGGGCCTGATCATCGCCGGCGTGGTTGTGCTTAACCTTTTTTCAAAATCGACGTTCCACTGACGCGATCGCCTGGCGGTTTCAAGCGTTTTTCGCCGCCGCCGGCGCTGCTGTCGATTCACGCAGGATCAGCTCCACAGGCCACAGTTCCTGAACCTCGGCGACCGGTCGTCCCGCCAGCAGCTGCAGCACGAGATCGGCCGAGCGTACGCCGGCGGCGCGCATCGAGGAGCGTGTCGCCGAGAGCGACGGCACCATGTTTCCCGCCGTCAGGTAAGGGAACACGTCGTCATGGGCGATCACCGAGACTTCGCGGCCGATCTCAAGCCCCATCGACCGCGCCGCCCTGTAGATGCCCAGCGCCGTCATCATCGAGCCGGCGACAAAGGCGGTCGGGCGCGGCGTCTGTTCGAGGAAGGAGCGGGAGAAGCGAAAGCCAAGCTCGTCGGTGAAATTACCGTGGGCGACGAGACGCGGATCGAAGGGGATGCCGCGGGCTTCGAGGGCATCGCGATACCCCTTGTCACGATGGAGCGAGAAGGTGCGCCCCTGGCGCCCGTTGATCATGGCGATCCGGCGATGGCCGAGGTCGATGAGATGCGAGGTCGCCCGGCGAATCGCGCCTTCGTTGTCGATGTCTAGCCAGGCATGCGGAACATCGACGTCGGATCGCCCGTGCACGAGAAAGGGCATGCCGAGCCTATGAAGTAGGGCAATGCGTTCGTCGTTCGGTTCCGGCGAATGCACGATAACCGCATCGACGCGGCCGCTGACGGCGAGCCGGCTGTAGAGCTGGAGTTCGCTCGTCGGGTTCTTGTCATCCATGGGGCTGACGAGAATGTCGATGTCCTCGGCGCCGAGCCGTTCGGCAAGGCCCCCCATGAATTCGGAGAAGTGAAACTCGCCTGATCGGCCCATCACGACGCCAATGGCGCCGGCGCGTCCGGTGACGAGGCGGACGGCATTGATGTTCGGGCGATAGCCGAGGCGTGCTGCCTCCTCTGTCACGCGTTGACGGGTCTTTTCGCTGACCTCGGGATAGCCGCTCAGCGCGCGGCTGACGGTTGTCGGCGAAAGGCCCAGTTGTTGTGCGAACTCCCTCAGCTTCATTCGGTCTGTGTATCCTCACCCTGGCCCGTCTCAGAAATATACAGCTTCCATCCCGGTAACAATCGGTTTGTCGCCGCGACCTGCCGCCTCACATCTCGGCGTAAAAGAGCCAAACCGTTTTAAAATAACACATGGCCCCTTGGATTTTATGGGTCTATGATCCCGTGGCGCCACCCCTCGGTCTTCTCTGCAGTTAGTTGAAAAATTTACATTATTTTCAGTTTCACACACCCGTCGCACTTTTGAGGACGTGTGGATTGACAGTTTTTCCGTCTTCTGCCAACTTTTCTCCAGCCAAACCGTTTTCGATTTTGCGGAGGAGCAATCGGGCGGTCGAGGGGAGCAGGAGGAGTCAAACCATGAAAATCACGCTGAATGTCCTGAGCTTTTGCGCGGCAGTCGTCGCCGCCGATGCTGCCGCCGCCGCCGAGCTTTCGCTCGCTGCCAACACGACCGGCAAGAACGTCAATTTCATTCGCGAGCAGCTCGACATCTTCGAGAAAGAGACCGGCCACAAGGTGAGCCTGGTCACCATGCCGCCGTCGAGCAGCGAACAGTTCAGCCAGTACCGGCTGTGGCTTGCTGCCGGAAACAAGGATGTCGACGTCTACCAGACCGACGTTGTCTGGGCGCCGCAGCTGGCCGACCAGTTCGTCGACCTGACCGAGGCGGCGAAAGACGTCGTCGGGCAGCATTTCCCGTCGATCATCGCCTCGCAGACAGTCAACGGGCGTCTCGTGGCGCTGCCGGCCTTCACCGACGCGCCGGCGCTCTACTACCGCAAGGACTTGCTTGAAAAGTACGGCAAGGCACCGCCGAAGACCTGGGACGAACTGGCTGTGATCGCCAAGGAAATCCAGGAGAAGGAGCGCGCGGCCGGAAAGCCCGATCTCTGGGGCTACGTCTTCCAGGGCAACGCTTACGAAGGGCTGACCTGCAACGCGCTCGAGTGGATCAAGTCGTCAGGCGGCGGCCAGATCGTCGAGCCTGATGGCACCGTCTCGGTCAACAACGAGAAGGCAGCCGCCGCGATTGACCGGATCAAGGGCTGGATCGGCACGATCTCGCCGCAGGGTGTGCTTGCCTACCAGGAAGAAGAGTCGCGCGGCGTCTGGCAGACCGGCAATTCCGTCTTCATGCGCAACTGGCCCTATGCCTATGCGCTCGGCAATGGCGACGACAGCGCGGTCAAGGGCAAGTTCGCCGTCGCACCGCTGCCGACCGCGACCGATGGCGACCAGCCGTCCTCGACGCTCGGCGGCTGGAATGTCGCCGTCTCCAAGTACTCCGAAGACCAGGAAGCGGCGATCGCGCTCGTCAAGTTCCTGTCCTCGGCCGAGGTCCAGAAACGCCGGGCGATCGAACTCTCCAACCTGCCGACGGTAGCCGCTCTTTACGACGATCCGGAGGTGGCGAAGGCCCAGCCGTTCATGCCGGCCTGGAAGCCGATTTTCGAGAGCGCCGTGCCGCGCCCGTCGGCCGTCACCAAGGTCAAGTACAACGAGGTTTCGGCCAAGTTCTGGGGTGCCGTTCACAATTCGCTCTCCGGCAACGGCACGGCTGCGGAAAACCTCGAACTGCTCGAAATCGAACTCACCGAGATGAAGGGCGATAGCTGGTGATCCTCCCGGGGGCGAGGGGAGTGCTTCTCAAGCCTCCCTTCGCTCCACCCGATCACCCCGCATTCCTCTCCGATCAACCGCTCGGCCGCGTGCCGACTGGCAAAGGGTGAGTAAAGAGATGACCGACCTTTCCCTCACGGATCCGCCTTCCGCGCTCGGGCAGCAGACCCGGATCCGCTCCGACCTCAACGCCGAGCGCATCCGCTCCGCCTGGATCTTTCTCGCGCCGACGCTGCTGGTGCTGGCACTTGTCGCCGGCTGGCCGCTTGTGCGCACCGTCTATTTCAGCTTCACCAATGCGTCGCTGACCAATCTTGAAGGCGCCGAGTTCGTCGGCTTGAAGAACTACTTTACCTGGATCACGCTGAAGAGCGGGCGCACGGTCTACAACGGCCTTCTCGCCGATCCCGCCTGGTGGAACGCCGTCTGGAACACGCTGAAGTTTTCCGCCCTTTCCGTCACCATCGAGACGGTGCTCGGCCTGATCGTCGCCCTGGTGCTGAACGCCCATTTTCCGGGGCGCGGGCTGGTGCGCGCGGCAATCCTCATCCCCTGGGCGATCCCGACCATCGTTTCGGCGAAGATGTGGGCCTGGATGCTCAACGACCAGTTCGGCATCTTGAACGACCTCCTGCTGGGCCTCGGGCTCATCAGTCAAAAGATCGCCTGGACCGCCAATCCGGAGACGGCGATGGTCGCGGTCCTGATCGTCGACGTCTGGAAGACGACGCCGTTCATGGCGCTCCTGATCCTTGCCGGACTGCAAATGGTGCCTTCGGATATTTACGAGGCGGCCAAGATCGACGGCGTGCATCCGATCAGGGTCTTCTGGCGGCTGACGCTGCCTCTGATCCGGCCGGCGCTGATGGTCGCGGTGATCTTCCGCATGCTCGATGCACTGCGCATTTTCGATCTGATCTACGTGCTGACGCCCAACAACGCCCAGACCAAGACCATGTCGGTGCTGGCGCGCGAGAACCTCTTTGACTTCGACAAGTTCGCCTATGGCGCTGCCGCCTCGACGATGCTGTTCCTGATCATCGCCGCGATCACCGTTGCCTATATGTGGTTCGGCCGGGTCAATCTTGAGGGAGAGCGCTGATGGTTGCCACCTTCGCCAGGCGCACGGCGTTCTACGCCCTTGTCGTCGCTATCGTCATCATGGCCGTGTTCCCGTTCTACTATGCGGTGCTGACGAGCTTCAAATCCGGAACGGCGCTGTTCCGGGTCGACTACTGGCCAACCGAAATCTCCTTCGACAACTACGCCGGCATCGTCACGAGCAGCGGTTTCCTGCGCAACCTTGCCAACTCGCTGATGGTTGCGACCATTGTCGTCGGCATCTCGCTGCTGCTTGCGGTCACCGCGGCTTACGCGCTGGCGCGGGTGCGCTTTCGTGGCCGCGCGCTGCTGCTTCTGACGATCCTGTCGGTGTCGATGTTCCCGCAGATCGCGGTGCTTGCGGGCCTGTTCGAACTGATCCGCGCGGTCGGCATCTTCAACACGCCGCTCGCACTGATCTTTTCCTACATGATCTTCACGCTGCCGTTCACGGTCTGGGTGCTCACCACCTTCATGCGCGACCTGCCGGTTGAAATCGAGGAAGCGGCGATCGTCGATGGGGCGACGCCCTGGGTGATCATCACGCGGGTATTCATGCCCTTGATGTGGCCGGCATTGGTGACGACGGGGCTGCTTGCCTTCATCGCCGCCTGGAACGAGTTCCTGTTCGCGCTGACCTTCACGTCGTCCGACAGCCAGCGCACGGTGCCTGTCGCGATCGCGCTTCTCTCGGGCAACAGCGAATACGAAATCCCGTGGGGCAACATCATGGCCGCATCGATCATCGTCACGGTGCCGCTGGTGATCCTTGTGCTGATCTTTCAGCGGCGGATCATCTCCGGGCTCACCGCCGGCGGCGTCAAAGGATAGAGCGGGATGAGGAAAAGCGTTCGCGGTTTTCCGCCCGCATCCCGCTCCAATCTCGTGGAATCGAGGAGAAAAACATGACTGAGCTTCAATTGCGCAACGTCCGCAAGTCCTTCGGCGCCTTCGAGGTGATCAAGGGCGTGAGCATGGACATCCGGGCCGGCGAGTTCATGGTCTTTGTCGGGCCGTCCGGCTGCGGCAAGTCCACGCTTCTGCGTTTGATTGCCGGGCTTGAGGACATCTCCTCCGGCACGCTCTCCTTCGACGGACAGGTGGTCAACCAGTTGACGCCATCCAAGCGCGGCATAGCCATGGTGTTCCAGTCCTACGCGCTCTACCCGCACATGACGGTGTTTGAGAACATGTCTTTCGGCATGCAGCTGGCAGGCAAGGACAAGGAGCAATGCAGGAAGAGGGTCGAAGCGGCGGCCGAGATGCTGCAGTTGACACCCTATCTCCAGCGTCTGCCGCGCCAGCTCTCGGGCGGCCAGCGCCAGCGCGTGGCGATCGGCCGGGCAATCGTGCGCGACCCGAAGGTCTTTCTCTTCGACGAGCCGCTTTCCAATCTCGACGCGGCACTGCGCGTTGCCACCCGCATCGAGATCGCCAAGCTGCATCGCAGGATGCACAAGACGACGATGATCTATGTCACCCACGACCAGGTCGAGGCGATGACACTGGCTGATCGCATTTGCGTGCTACGGGATGGGCTGGTCGAACAGATCGGCACGCCGCTCGAACTCTACGAGAGCCCGAACTCGGTGTTCGTCGCCGGCTTCATCGGTTCGCCGAAGATGAACTTTCTGACCGGCGCACTGGCCGCGCCCTACGATGCCCACACGATCGGCATCCGGGCCGAGCATCTGGAGATCAGGCTAAGCGACGGCAAATGGTCGGGAACGGTGGTGCATTCCGAGATGCTGGGATCCGACAGCTACATCTATCTCGATATCGGTGCCGGCGAACCGGTCATCGTCCGCGAAGGCGGCACTTCGCTTCACCGGCCGGGCGAGACGGTGCAGATCTCGCCGGTCGGCGACAACATCCACCGCTTCGATACGGCCGGGCTGGCGCTTGGCCGAACTCCCATGAAAGGGGCAGCCTGACTGGCTATCCTGAAATCGAACGGTTTCTAACGTCGGGGCCGCCAATTCGTGGCGGCCCCCTCCATCGTAAGAGCACATGCCCGTGAGGGCGAACGCAAGGAGAATGAACGTGCCTATCAGAACAGTTGTTTGGGGCGAGAATATCCACGAGCAGACCAACGAGATCGTCCGCAGCATCTATCCGAACGGGATGCACAACACGATCGCGGCGGCGCTGAACACCGAAGGCGGCATCGAGGCGACGACCGCGACGCTGCAGGAGCCGGAACACGGGCTCAGCGTCGAGCGCCTCGCCAATACCGACGTGCTTTTGTGGTGGGGCCACAAGGACCACGGCGCCGTCAACGACGAAATCGTCGAGCGGGTTGCAAAGCGCGTCTGGGAAGGCATGGGCCTGATCGTGCTGCATTCCGGCCACTTCTCCAAGATCTTCAAGCGGCTGATGGGCACCCCTTGCGCGCTGAAGTGGCGCGAGGCCGGCGAGCGCGAACGCGTCTGGGCGATCAACCCGCGCCATCCTATCGCCGAGGGTATCGACGAGAACTTCGTGCTGGAAAACGAGGAGATGTACGGCGAGCAGTTCTCGGTACCCGAGCCGCTCGAAACCGTGTTCATTTCCTGGTTTGCCGGCGGCGAAGTATTCCGTTCGGGTCTTACCTGGCGCCGCGGTGCCGGTAACATCTTCTACTTCCGCCCGGGTCATGAAACCTACCCGACCTATCACGACGCCAATGTGCAGAAGGTCCTGCGCAACTCGGTGAAGTGGGCCTACAACGCCGACAACCGCTACACGGCGATCCACGATGCGCCGAACGTGCCGGTCGAAAAGGCGCTGGAGCCGATCGTCGAGCGTGGGCCTCGGCTGCATCAGGCCGGCGAAGCAGGATACAGGTGAGAACCATGCGTCTTCTTGTAGTTGGAACCGGCGGCATGGCGAACAGCCATGCCCAGGCCTTTGCCAAGATCGAAGGCGTCGAGATGGTTGGCGCCGTCGATGTGGACCCGAAGCGCGCCGAGGCCTTTGCCGACAAGCATGGCATCGCCAACAGCTTCACCTCGCTCGACGAGGCGATCGCCTGGGGCAAGTTCGATGCCGCGACGAACGTGACGCCCGACAAGGCGCACCACCCGACGACGCTCGCTCTCATCGCCGCCGGCAAGCACGTGCTTTGCGAAAAGCCGCTCGCCGAAAACTACGCCAAGGCGGCGGAGATGGCGGAGGCCGCTGAGCGCTCCGGCCTGGTGACGATGGTGAACCTCACCTACCGCAATGTTGCGCCATTGCAGAAGGCACGGGCAATGGTGCTTGCCGGCGAGGTCGGCAAGCTGCGCCACCTCGAGGCGTCGTACCTGCAGAGCTGGCTCGTCTCCAAGGCCTGGGGCGATTGGGCGACGGAATCGCAATGGCTCTGGCGGCTTTCGACCAAGCACGGCTCGAACGGCGTGCTCGGCGACGTCGGCATCCACATCCTCGACTTTGCCGGCTATGGTGCGGGCACCGATGCGTCGCGCGTTTTCGCGCGGCTGAAGACCTTCGACAAGGCGCCAGGCAACCGCATCGGCGAGTATGACCTCGACGCCAATGACAGCTTCGTCATGACCGCCGAGTTCGGCAACGGTGCCATGGGCGTCGTCCATGCCAGCCGCTGGGCGACCGGGCATCTGAACGAGCTCCGGCTCCGACTGCACGGCGATAAGGGCGCGCTCGAAGTGGTGCACACGCCCGACGGCTCGACGCTCAGGGCTTGCCTCGGCGCCGACGTTGAAAAGGCGATCTGGCGCGATGTCGATGCGGGCACGGTCCCGACGAACTACGAGCGGTTCGTGGCTGCGGTCCGCAAGAGCAAGACCGAAGAGCCCGGGTTCCGCCATGCGGCAAACCTGCAGAAGGTGCTCGACCTCGCGATGGTGACCGAAGCCGAGCGGCGCGAGCTGCCCGTCTAAAGCACCCTGTCTCAAGTGGGCTTACTTGCGGGCAGAAGGACGCTCTAGAACAAAATCCTAGAGCGTCTTTGTGCCTTGCATGAACGCACAGCGCGCTAACGAGAGTGACGGTCGGGGGTGTTGCTTTTCGCGGCGCCCCCGTTTTCCGGCGGCACCCAAGGGGTCACCGTCGAACCGACCGTGTTTTCCATCGACTGGCCGAGACGCCGCACCTGCGCGTCGTAGTTCCTGCGGGTGTTGGGGTCGAAGATCATGATCGGCGTTGATACCGCAAGGCTCGCGGCGCTGCCAACCGTCTGGGTGGCACCGAGCGTGACGGCGCCGATGCGTTCGCCGAGACCGACGTCGGAATCGGTCACGGTCTGGCCGGCGATCAGGCGGTTGCCGAGCAGGCGCACGACCTCGGGGCTTTCGGCGAATTTGCCGTGGTTCAGCTTGTCGCCGCCCTTAAGCGCCGTCAGGTCGATGACGCTGATGCCGGCCTGTTCCAGCTGCGTGCGATAGGGTTCGGCGGTCGGATCGATCTGGCCAAGGCGGTCGACATTGCCGGAGATGCGCCTCGACAAGGTCAGCGCCCGGTCGTCGCGCGAGACGAACAGCGTGAACTTCGGGCGTTTCGTACCCATGGCTCGGATCTGCTGGCCGAAGACGTCGACGTCGAGATCGGGCGACGCGAGGATGACGTCGGTGATCTTGGGCGCGATGCGTCCGTCGCGGATCGCCATCTGGCGCAGGGCCTCGACCGTGACCCACGACCCCATGGAATGGGCCATGACGGTGATTTCGCCGACTTGGGGATTGCTTGAGGCGCGCCGAAGCAGTTCCTCCAGCGCGTCGCGCGAATAGTTGGTGCTTTCCTTGTCGTAATTGTAGTCGAAGATGCTAGCGCGCGAGGGCCAGGTGAAGATGACGGGGGCGACGTCGGTGCCGCTGTCGTGCACGATCTGGGCAAAACGATAGACGGCGTCTTCGTAGCGGTTGTTGAAGCCGTGAACGAAGATCAGCACGCGCCGGGTTTTCGGCAGATGACCCTTCACCCAGTTCTGGACGTCGTTGCCCTCGTGCAGCGGCGTGACGCTGACGGTGGAGAAATCGCGCTCCGGATTGGCGGGTAGCTTCGTCGGCCATTGCACCTGGCCGACCTTGCGGTTCTTTTCCGGCGGAATGGAGACGGCAATTTCCGTCAGTGAAAGCTCGGCCGAGCGTTCGCCGCTAAAAAGTACGCCCGGCTCTGCCGAGGGAGCGCGCGTCGTTGCGACCAGCAGGTCGACCTTGGAGGCGCCGCCCGTCGTGCCCGAAGGGACGAGCACGCCCACGGGGCGTCCGGCGCAGGCCGCAAGCGTGGCTGCCAGGAGAAGCGTCGCAGCGATGCGGCCCCAGGGCCTCTTCGAGCCCGCAAGAGAAAACGAACGCACCGCCAACCTCCCTGTACCGCATCATGCAGCATGTCGGCCCGATCCGTGGGCCCAAGCCATTCTCCTTGCATGAGAAACGCTGGGTTTTCATCCCTTGGCTGGGGTTCGAAGCCTTGTGGCACCGTGTTTGCCAGCGGCTATGCGGCAATCATGCAACATTTCGCTACAGGCAGGCCTGGGTAAAACCCCCTGATATTCATTGAAAAGGCTTTGGGGTTTCACTAGCATCGCGGCGACTTCCCTTGGGTGCCGTCGAAAGAGGACGCATCCGATCTCCCTGAAATGAAAAAGGAAATTCAGGAATGCAGGCGGTTTTCGATGGCCACAACGACGTGCTTCTGCGCCTGTGGCAGAACGCCCGGAAGGGTGCAGACCCCGTGCGCGAATTCGTCGACGGCATCGACCAGGGTCATATCGACGGGCCGCGCGCCAAGGCGGGCCATCTCGTCGGCGGTCTCTCGGCGATCTACGTGCCTTCGGGGGATCTGATCCTGCAGCCGCCGGGCGAGAACGGCCACTATGATACGCCGCTTTCCGCTCCACTTGAGCACCTGCCGTCGCTGGCAATCGCCATCGAACTCGCCGACATCGCCGTGCGCCTCGACCGGGCAGGGGCCTGGAAGCTCTGCCGCTCGACCGCCGAAATCCGCGGGGCGGTGGAGAAAGGCGTGTTTGCCTCGGTGCTGCACATGGAAGGGTGCGAGGCGATCGGTGCCGATCTGTCCGCGCTCGAGACCTTTTATGCCGCGGGCCTGCGTTCGCTCGGCCCCGTCTGGAGCCGCCACAACGTCTTCGGTCACGGCGTGCCGTTCTCCTATCCGATGTCGCCGGATACGGCGCCGGGATTGACCGAGGCTGGTTTCGAGCTCGTGGAGGCCTGCAATCGCCTGGGTATTCTGATCGATCTCGCCCACATCACCGAGCAGGGGTTCTGGGACGTCGCGAAAACCACGGATCAGCCGCTGGTCGCCAGCCATTCGAACGCACATGCTCTGACGCCGGTTGCGCGCAACCTGACCGACAAGCAGCTCGACGCCGTCCGCGAGAGCAAGGGGCTCGTCGGTCTCAACTACGCAACGACCATGCTGCGCGCCGATGGGCAGGAGAACGCCGCCACGCCGCTTTCCGACATGGTCCGCCACATCGACTACCTGGTCGAGCGCATGGGCATCGACTGCGTCGCGCTCGGGTCCGACTTCGACGGGGCGACGATCCCCGAGGAGATCGCCGACGCTGCCGGTAACCAGGCGCTCGTTGCGGCGCTCAGAAGTGCCGGATATGGTGACGCCGAACTGGCAAAGATATGCCGGGAGAACTGGTGGAGAGTTCTGGGACAGGCTTGGCACGAAGCCGCCTGAACCATGAAGAAGAGCCCGTTAGGGGCATAACGAGGGAACTGCAAAATGATGCACAAGCTCAACGGACGTCTTCGTCTTCTGACCGCTTCGGCGGCGCTGGCCATGGTCATGGCTGCGACCGCGCCGGCCTTCGCCGAGACGCCGAAGGACACGCTGGTCGAAGCTTTCGCGATCGACGACGTCATCACCATGGATCCGGGCGAAGCCTTCGAGCTGACCGCTGCCGAAGTCACCGGCAACACCTACAGCATGCTGGTGCGCCTCGACATCAACGACACCTCCAAGGTCGTTGGCGATCTCGCCGACAGCTGGACCGTGTCCGACGACGGCCTGACCTACACCTTCAAGCTCAAGTCCGGCCTGAAGTTTGCCTCCGGCAACCCGGTGACCGCTGAAGACGTCGCCTGGTCGTTCGAGCGCGCCGTCAAGCTCGACAAGAGCCCGGCCTTCATCCTCACACAGTTCGGCCTCACCGGCGACAACGTGACGGAAAAGGCAAAGGCTGCGGACGAACAGACCTTCGTCTTCACCGTCGACCAGCCCTATGCACCGAGCTTCGTCTTGAACTGCCTAACGGCGACCGTTGCTGCTGTGCTCGACAAGAAGGTGGTCCTCGACAACGTCAAGCCGGTCACGCCGACCGACGACTACAAGTACGACAACGACTTCGGCAACGAATGGCTGAAGACCGGCTATGCTGGCTCCGGTCCGTTCAAGCTGCGCGAATGGCGCGCCAACGAAGTCATCGTGCTCGAGCGCAACGACAACTACTACGGCGAGCAGGCAAAGCTCGCTCGCGTCATCTATCGCCACATGAAGGAAAGCTCGGGCCAGCGCCTGGCGCTTGAAGCCGGCGATATCGACGTTGCGCGCAACCTCGAGCCGGGCGATCTCGACGCCGTCACGAAGAATGCGGATCTGGCGGCCACCAGCGCGCCCAAGGGCACGGTCTACTACATCAGCCTCAACCAGAAGAACGCGAACCTCGCAAAGCCTGAAGTGCGTGAAGCCTTCAAGTATCTGGTCGACTACGATGCACTCGGCTCGACGATCATCAAGGGCATTGGCGAAATCCACCAGAGCTTCCTGCCGAAGGGCGTGCTCGGCGCACTCGACGAGAACCCTTACAAGCTCGACGTCGCCAAGGCGAAGGAACTGCTCTCCAAGGCCGGCCTTGCTGACGGCTTCACCGTCACCATGGACGTGCGCAACGGCCAGCCGGTCACCGGCATTGCCGAATCCTTCCAGCAGACGCTCGGCCAGGCCGGCGTGAAGCTCGAAATCATCCCGGGCGACGGCAAGCAGACGCTGACGAAGTACCGTGCGCGTAACCACGACATGTATATCGGTCAGTGGGGCATGGACTATTTCGATCCGAACTCCAACGCCGAAACCTTCACCAGCAACCCTGACAATTCCGACGAAGGCAAGAACAAGACCCTTGCCTGGCGCAATGCCTGGGACGTTCCGGAGCTGACGAAGAAGACCAAGGAAGCTCTGCTCGAGCGCGACAGCGCCAAGCGTGCGGAGACTTACAAGGAACTGCAGAAGACGGTGCTTGGCGAAAGCCCGTTCGTCATCATCTTCCAGCAGACCGAAGTCGCCGGCTACCGCGCCAACGTCAAGGGCCTGAAGCTCGGTCCGAGCTTCGACACCAACTTCGTCGCCGGCATCACCAAAGAATAAGCCGTCTCGAAGGAATAAACCGAAAGGATAGTTCCCTTGAGCATGAGCGGAACAGGGACCATGGACGGGCGCAAACGCGCCCGTCCCGGCAAGATCGTGGCAGCCGTGCTGCGTTTTCTCGTGGTCGTGCTGACGACCTATCTCGGCCTCCTGGCCGTCACCTTCTTCATCGGCCGGGTGATCCCGATCGATCCGGTTCTGGCCGTCCTCGGTGACCGGGCGCCGTCGCATGTCGTCGAAAGGACGCGCGAGGCGATGGGGCTGAACCTGCCCCTCTATCAGCAGTTTTTCATCTATGTCCGCCAGGCGCTGACCGGCGATTTCGGCGTTTCGGTGCTGACGACCAATCCGGTCATGACCGACATCCGCCGCGTCTTCCCGGCGACGATGGAACTTGCGACGCTCGGCACGCTGATCGGCGCCATCTTCGGCGTGCCGCTCGGGGTGCTCGCCGCCGTCAAGCGCGGCAGCATCGCCGACCAGATCGTCCGCGTCATCGGCCTTGTCGGCTATTCCGTACCGATCTTCTGGCTGGCGCTGCTGTCGCTGCTCGTCTTCTACGCGCGGCTGAAATGGGTCGCCTATCCCGGCCGTATCGATATCGTCTTCGAATACACGTTCACCCCGATCACCGGTTTCTACCTGTTCGACGCCCTTTGGCAGCGGCAGTGGGACGTGCTCTGGGATGTGTTTCGCCACATCATCCTGCCGGCGTCGTTGCTCGGCTACTTCTCGCTCGCCTATATCAGCCGCATGACGCGCAGCTTCATGCTCAACGAGTTGCAGCAGGAATATATCGTCGCGGCGCGGGCCAAGGGCCTGTCGGAGACCCGCATCATCTGGGGGCATGCGCTCAGAAACGCTGCCGTGCCGCTCGTGACGGTGATCGCGCTTTCCTATGCCGGCCTGCTCGAAGGCTCGGTATTGACGGAAACCGTCTTCGCCTGGCCTGGCCTTGGCCTCTACATCACCAACTCGCTGCAGAATGCCGACATGAACGCCGTCCTCGGTGGCACCATCGTCATCGGCTCGGTCTTCATCGGCATCAATCTCTTGTCCGACCTTCTCTATCGGACGCTCGACCCGAGGACGCGCCAGCGATGAGCACCGTTACCCAGACACGTCCGATGACGCGCCGCGAATGGCTTTTGTCCGATCGTCCCCAGTCGCGCACGCAGGCCCGCCTCGGTCGCGCCTACATGACCTGGCAGCGTTTTGCCGCGAACAAGCTCGCCGTTCTCGGCCTGCTCATTCTGTTGGCGCTGGTCTTCGTGGCCGCTTTCGCCGATCTTCTGGCGCCGCATTCGCCCTACATCGGCGATCTCGCCAATGCACGGCTGATGCCGCCGGGAAGTCCCGGCTACCTGCTCGGCACCGATGATCTCGGCCGCGACATCCTATCGCGGCTGATCCACGGATCGCGGCTGACGCTCGCCGTCGTCCTGCTCGTCGCCATCATTGCCGCGCCGATCGGGCTCATCGTCGGCGCTGTCGCCGGCTATGCCGGCGGCTGGGTCGATGCCGTGCTGATGCGCATCACTGACATCTTCCTCGCCTTCCCGAAGCTGGTGCTGGCGCTCGCCTTCGTCGCAGCCCTCGGCCCGGGCATCGAGAATGCCGTGATCGCCATCGCCATCACCTCCTGGCCTCCCTATGCCCGCATCGCCCGCGCCGAAACGCTGACGGTGCGCAATTCCGACTACATCGCCGCCGTTCAGCTGATGGGCGCTTCGCCGACCCGTATCGTCTTCCGGCACGTCATGCCGATGTGCATGTCGTCGCTGATCGTGCGTGTCACGCTCGACATGGCCGGCATTATCCTGACTGCCGCGGGCCTCGGCTTCCTTGGCCTCGGCGCCCAGCCGCCACTTCCGGAATGGGGCGCGATGATCGCGTCCGGCCGCCGCTTCATCCTCGACCAGTGGTGGGTGGCGACCATGCCCGGCATCGCGATCCTGATTGTCAGCCTCGGCTTCAACCTGCTCGGCGACGGCCTGCGCGACGCGCTTGACCCGCGGGAGAGCGGCCAATGAGCGCGCTTCTGACGGTAGAAGACCTCAAGGTCTCGTTTCCGACCCGCACCGGCCTCATCGAGGCCGTGCGCGGCGTCTCCTTCACGCTCGGCCGCGAACGCCTCGGCATCGTCGGCGAAAGCGGCTCCGGCAAGTCGCAGACCGGCCGGGCGATCATGGGGCTGACGCCTTCACACGCACAGGTGACGGCAAAGCAACTGTCCTTCGACGGCATCGACCTCTTGTCCGCGTCGCCGAAGGTCCGCCGGGACCTCAGGGGCAAGCGCATCGCCATGATCCTGCAGGATCCGAAATACTCGCTGAACCCGGTCATGAGCATCGGCCGGCAGATCGTCGAGACGCTCAGGCAGCACGAGAATGTCAACCGGGGTGAAGCCCGCGAGCGGGCGCTCGACATGCTCGCAGCCGTCCAGATCCGCGACCCGAAGCGCGTCTACGATCTCTATCCGCACGAGGTTTCGGGCGGCATGGGTCAGCGCGCGATGATCGCGATGATGCTGGTTGCCGGACCGGAACTCCTGATCGCCGACGAGCCGACCTCGGCGCTCGACGTGACGGTCCAGCTCGAGGTGCTCGGTATCCTCGACAAGCTCGTGGCCGACCGCGGCATGGGCCTGATCTTCGTCTCGCACGACCTCAGGCTCGTCTCGTCCTTCTGCGACCGGGTGATCGTCATGTATGCCGGCCGGATCGTCGAGGAGCTGGCGGCGTCCGAGCTTGCCAACGCCAAGCATCCCTATACCCAAGGGCTTCTGAATTGCATGCCGGCGATCGGCTCCGATCGCCATCCCCTGCCGGTCCTCGACCGCAAGCCGGAGTGGGCCCAATGACATCAGCCGTTTCTGTTTCGAATGTCGTCGTCACCTATGACGAGTTCAAGGCGTTGAACGACGTCAGCGTCGAGATCGCGCCCGGCGAATCCTTCGGGCTCGTCGGTGAATCCGGATCGGGCAAGTCGACCCTGCTGCGGGCCGTCGCTGGTCTGGCGCCGGTCACGTCAGGCACGATCCGTGTCCATGATCGGGTGCTCAAGGGCTCCAAGCGCGACAAGGCTTTTTATCGCGCCGTGCAGATGGTCTTCCAGGACCCTTACGGCTCGCTGCATCCGCGTCAGACGATCGACCGGCAACTGCTCGAACCGCTGGCCGTCCACGGTGTCGCCGACGGCGAACGGCGCATTCTGAAGGCGTTGGACGAGGTCGGCCTCGGATCCGGTTTCCGGTTCCGCTATCCGCACCAGCTCTCGGGCGGCCAGCGCCAGCGCATCGCAATCGCCCGGGCGCTGATCCTCGAACCGTCGATCCTGCTTCTCGACGAGCCGACTTCGGCGCTCGACGCGTCTGTGCAGGCGGAAGTGCTGAACCTTCTTGAGCAGGTCAGGCGCGACCGCAAGCTCACCTTCATCATGGTCAGCCACGACCTCGGCGTCGTTACCCATATGTGTGACCGGTTGGCGGTGATGCAGGGCGGCCGCGTCGTCGAACGGCTGTCGTCAGCCGATCTCGTCGCCGGGCGCATCGGCGAGGACTATACGCGCAGCTTGATGGTGGCGAGCAAGGGCTTTCAGCGCAAGGACGCCGCTGCGACCGTGTGACGACCGGCGTTTACAGGCAGAGCGAGAACCTCGCGGGGCATCTGTATCAAACGGGAAAGCGCTGTGCTTTCAGGCGCTTTCCCGCCAGACCGAGGTGGAGTCGGTGATCACCTTTTGAATGTGTCGCTGTTCGCGCCATTCACGTCCCATATCCTTGATCACAGGGCATGCGTCTGGCGAGTAAATGTAGTTGCGACGGCTCGCGACATAGTCTTCCATCACCGGGTTGACGCCCGAATAGAACTGCTTCTCCGGATCCCTGGAAAGGTCCATCAGACCGGCGCAGTGCCGAGCGAAGCCACCACGCAGGATCGAGGGCGAGGTGGTGAACTTCGGGAAGGTCCGAAACAGTGGGATCCTGATCCCGAAGAGGTGCGCATATTCGTTGCGCCGATGGAAGTGGCCCTTGCGGCCGATATCCCAGTTCTGGTCCGCCGTATGGAACGACACCTGGCTTATCGTCGGGTCGGCGAAGGGCGCCAGCAGTTCCTCGCCCATATCCCTCAAGGAAATCCAGTCGTCCTCAAGATGGAAGACGTAGTCGGCACTTGAGGCAGACCAGAGCCTGGCGACGGCCGCGCAGAAGCCCGGGCTTTCCGGCTGGAAAATGGTGGCCTCAGGAAAATGCCTGCGGAAGATCTCGACGCAGGCGCGATGGTCGTCCACCGACCCGAAGACCGGGTCGAGATTGAGATAGGCGCCGCGCAGGTTGAGCTTGCCAAAGATTTTCTCTCCGAAGCTCGCGAGCGTCTGGTCAAGCAAATCCGGGCGCCGGGTGGCGACAACGCAAAGGTCAATCGTGGACATAACACATCCTTGGGTGTGTTTTTTGCAACCGTCAAGACCCACGCGCGGCTCGATCTCGCTTCAATTGTGCAAACCCACCCCTAGGCGATCAACGTGGTTGATTTCCGCCCTTAAAGGGGAAGGTTGGACGAACCGCCCGCGCCCTGGGCGCTGAAAATCAGAATACGCTGAGCTCCGGTATAGCCACGACGAAGCGGCCGCCCCAGTCGCGGATCGCAGCGTTGTCGGCAACGATCTCTGCCTTCAGGTTCCACGGCAGGATAACCAGATAATCGGGCCTTGCGTGCTCGATGCGGGTCGGCGCGTGCACCGGAATATGGGTTCCGGGCAAGAGCTTGCCCTGCTTCAGGTCGTTCCGGTCCACCGCGAAGGCGATCTCGCTTTGCGACAGGCCGCAGACATTGAGGAAGGTGTTGCCTTTCGCAGCGGCGCCATAGGCCGCCACCGTTTTTCCTTCGGCCTTGGCGCGCGCCAGGAAGTCCTGGAAATCCTTGCAGACGGCGGCAATGCGGGTGTCGAAGGCCTGGTAGGTTTCCATCTTCATCAGTCCGGCAACCGCCTCGGTGGCGCGCAGCGTCTCAAGCTGAAGCGTGGCCTTCCGCACGCCCGATGCAAGCTGTGCATAGACGCGCAACGAGCCGCCATGCGTCGGCAGTTCCTCGACGTCGAAGACCTTCAGGCCGGAACTTTCGAAGATGCGTTCCACGGCGGCGAGCGACAGATACGAGTAGTGCTCGTGATAGATCGTGTCGAACTGCACCTCTTCCATCAGCCGCAGAAGATGCGGGAACTCGAAGGTCGCCACGCCATCCGGCTTCAGCAGTATGGCAAAGCCACCCACGAAGTCGGCGATGTCAGGCACATGGGCGAGGACGTTGTTGGCGGCCGTCAGGTCGGCGCGGATCCCGCGCTTGACGAGTTCGGTTGCGGTCTCGCGGCCGAAGAAGGCGACTTCGGTCGGAACCTTGCGTTCCTCGGCAAGCCGTGCCGCGTTGGCGGCGGGCTCGACGCCGAGTACCGGAATGCCCTTGTCGACGAAGTACTGCAGCAGGTAGCCGTCATTGGACGCAATCTCGACGACCTGGGAACTGTCGTTCAGCCCGAAGCGCTCGGTCATGGTGTCGGCATAGCGGCGAGCATGCTCGAGCCAGCTTGTCGAGAAAGACGAGAGGTAGGCGTAACCGTCGGTGAAGATCTCGTGCGCGGGCACGTTCTCCGTCGTCTGCACCAGCAGGCATTCGGAGCAGACCATTGCTTTCAGGGGAAACGAGCGCTCGCGCGCGATCGCTTCTTCGGTCGGCTCAAGGAACGAGTTCGACCACGGGGTCGAGCCCAGGTCGGCGACGACAGTGTTGAGCGGTGTCGAGCAGAAACGGCAATTGTGGGACATCGAAGTCGTTAGCCTCTCATGAATGCGTCGATTTGGCTGAGTGTGAGGTCGCGAGCAGCGCCGCCGCGCCGCCAGCCGTCATACCAGCGCGCGGTCCAGTTGATTGCCTCGATTTGGCTGAGGCGGGCGATCCAGGACAGGGTGCTTGCGGCAAGCGCCGGGTCGAGGCCGAGCGTCTTCATCTCGCGGGGTTGATCTTCCGACGATGTGTCGCGCCATTCGGTCGGCAGGCCCATCGCGGTCTGGATGGCGGCGGCGACGTCCTTGACGGGGATCTGTGGCTCGGCTGGGGAGGGCCCGAAATTCAGGGCGGTCACCTCGGTCTCGCCGGCGTGGAGCGCTTCGGCAAGGGTGAAGTAGCCGTTGAGGCAATCAAGCACGTGCTGCCAAGGCCGGGTGGCGAGCGGGCTGCGGATGTCAAGCGTTTTGCCCGACTGGGCCGCGCGCACGATGTCGGGAACCAGTCGGTCGACCGAGAAGTCGCCGCCGCCGAGCACGTTGCCCCCGCGGGCCGTCGCCACCTGCACGCCGCGTTCGCGCAGAAACGAATCCCGCCAGGTCGAGACGACCAGTTCGCACGCAGCCTTCGAGCCGGAATAGGGGTCGTGGCCACCAAGCACGGCGTCTTCCGGGAAGTGCCGACCGCTTTCGTCGTTGCGATAGACCTTGTCGGTGGTCACGACGACGACGGTCTTGAGCGCGGGCGAGTGACGTGCTGCGTCCAGCAGGCGTACCGTTCCCATGACGTTGACGTCGAACGTGTCGGCCGGCGTCCGGTAACTCTCGCGCACCAACGGCTGCGCCGCCATGTGGAGGATGATCTCCGGATCGCACTTCAGGATCGCCGCGGCAAGCGTGTCGCTGTCGCGAATGTCGGCGAGGTATTCGTCGATGGTCTGGCCGGCGCCAAGCAGGGCGTGAAGGGAGGGCTCTGCCGCCGGCGGCAGGGCGTAACCGGTCACGCTGGCACCCATATTGGTCAGCCACAGTCGCGCCCAGCTCCCCTTGAAGCCGGTGTGGCCCGTCAGCAGCACGCGCTTGCCGACCCAGAAGGATGGGTTTGCCAGCCGGCTCATGCCCAGACTTTCCAGGGCGCAGCACCGCCCTGCCAGAGGTCTTCGAGCTGGTTCTTGTCGCGCAGCGTATCCATCGGACGCCAGAAACCGCCATGTTCAAAGGCCATCAACTGGCCTTCTGCCGCAAGGCCTTCCAAAGGCTCGGCCTCGAACGGCGTGTGGTCCCCTTCGATCCGGTCGAGGACCGAGCGGTTGAGGACGAAGAAGCCGCCATTGATGTGACCGTTGTCGCCGGCCGGCTTCTCGATGAAGCTTTGAACCCGCCCATCGTTGACAGCAAGCGCGCCGTAGCGGCCCGGCGGGATGACGCTTGTCACGGTTGCCTGACGGCCGTGATGACGGTGGAAATCGGTCAGCGCCTTGATGTCGATGTTTGCGACGCCGTCACCATAGGTAAGGCAGAACGTATCGCCCAGGTGATCGGCGACGCGTTTCAGACGTCCGCCGGTCATGGAATCGGTTCCGGTATCGACGAGCGTGACGCGCCAGGGCTCGGCCTTGTTCGAGTGAAACAGGGTCTCGCCCGTTCTCATGCAATAGGTGACGTCGGAGGAGTGCAGCACGTAGTTGGCGAAGTACTCCTTGATCATGTAGCCACGGTAGCCGAGGCAGATCACGAAATCCGAAAACCCGTAGTGGCTGTAGATCTTCATGATGTGCCAAAGGATCGGCCGACCGCCGATCTCGATCATCGGTTTCGGCCTGAGATGGCTCTCTTCCGAGATGCGCGTGCCGTAGCCACCGGCAAGAATGACAACCTTCATGTAAGTGCCCTGTAGTTGCATGTGCCCCGAACACAACGGGTTGCCTCGCCGTATATCAGCGCGACCTTGTGTGTAGATGGCTCCGGCGCATTGACAATCCCGCTTGTCGAACTATGAACCACGACACACAACTTTTTGGCGCGAAGCGCCAGGTTCATTGCACGATTTGCGATATTAATGCAATCGCTGAGTGAGACGGCGGAATGGCGAGAGTAAGCATCGGTTTGCCGACCTATAACGGCGCGGAGTTCATCGGCGAGTGCCTTGCCTCCCTTCGGGATCAGAGCTTCGAGGATTTTGAAGTCTTCATTTCCGACAACGGCTCGACCGACGGCACCAGCGACATTTGTGCGGACTTCGCAAGGACGGACAAACGGTTCCGTCACGTGTTCTATCCTGAAACCGTACCCGCGACGGAGAACTTCATAAGAGCGCGGGATATGACGAGCGCGCCCTATTTTTGCTGGCGCGCGGATGACGACCTGGCCGATCGCGAGCATCTCGCGGGCCTGGTGTCGGCGCTGGATGGAAACCCCCAAGCGGTGCTGGCGGTTTCTCCGGTGCTTCGGATTACGGAAAGCGCTGAGCGGCTGTTCGAGCTTCCGTCTTCAATCGCGAACGACCGCGTGGGGCGTATTCGTGATATCCTGATCGGGTGCCATCCCAGCTGGTTCTACGGTCTATGGAGGCGAGAGGCGACCGACAGCGCCCTGGGCGGTTTCGCGAACTACGAGTTTGCCTGGGCGGCCGATCATCTGGCGATGCTGCCGGCGATCCTCGACAATGCCGTTGCGCTGTCGCCCGAAGGGCGCTTCATTCAGCGCATCAAGCGGCAAGCGAACTACCATCTGCCGCCGGACAAGTTGCTGCAGGCGCGTAAGCAGTATCGGCAACTTGCGCTTGAGATGATCGCTGAGCGCGAGTGGTCACCGGCCGAATTGAAGATCATAAGACGCGCGCTGGAACTCCACCTGGAACGCCGTGTTGCGCCGTGGTTCAAGACGCACAAGCGTGCGATAAAGCATAAACTGCGCTCGGCCTTGCCGTTCGGTTGAAGACCGGCCTCAGGCCGCAGCGCAATCGCGCAGGACCTGAACCACGCGCGCGATCTCTTCGCCCGTCATGTCGTGATAGCTCGGCAGGTTGATCGCCCGGCCGGGCAAGTCGTAGGCCGTGGCGTTGGCCGGCACGTCATCGAAGGGCGGCAGGGAGCTCAGCGGCCAGAAGAAGACGCGGGCGTCGATGTTTTCGACCGCAAAGGCTTCCTGCAACCTTTCCCGTGTTACGCCTGTCTCCTGCGCAAAGACGACGGTCGGCATCCAGAAACCGTTTTTCGTTCCTTCCGGCTCCGGGTTCATGGCCAGGGCGTTCACGCCGGAAAGCTGTTCCCGGTAGGCGTAGAAGATCTCGCGCTTGCGCTCCACCAGTTCATCGACGCGCTCGATCTGCGCCAGGCCGATGGCGGCCTGCAGGTTCGACATCTTGTACTTGAAGCCGATTTCGTCCGGCCAGAACTGCTTTTTCTGGCCGCGGGCGCGGCCATGGTTGGAAAGCGTCAGGACCTTGTCGTAAAGCTTGCTGTCGCTGGTGACGAACATGCCGCCTTCGCCAGTCGTCACGGTCTTGGTGCCGTGGAAGGAGAAGGCACCGAAGGCGCCAAGCGAACCGGCCTTACGTCCGCGCCATTCCGAGCCGAGCGCTTCGGCGGCATCCTCGACGACCGGAATGTTGTGCCGCGCGCCGATCTCGAGCAGACGATCCATGTCGCAGAGATTGCCGTAAATATGCACGGCCATGATGGCCTTCGTCTTCGGCGTAATCGCCGATTCAACTTTTTCCGGATCGATGCACCAGCTGTCTGCGAGGACGTCGACGAAAACAGGCTTCGCGCCGAGGTGAACGATCGGGGCAGCTGAAGCCGTCCAATTGGTGTCGGCGAGGATAACCTCGTCACCCGGTCCGACGCCGAGAGCGGCAAGCCCCATGTGCAATGCACCGGTGCAGCTCGACGTCGAGATCGCGTGCGTCGTGCCCAGATGTGCAGCAAAGGCAGCCTCGAACCGGTTGATATAGTCGTAGCAGCGCTCGCCCCATCCGTTGGCCGCGGCGTCTGTGGCATAGGCGACTTCACGCTCTGTGATCGAGGGCTTGGTGTAGAGAATGCGGGGTTTCATGGGGCGCCGTTCGATAGAGACCTGGACGTTGCTGGAAAGCCGTGGATGCCGGAGCGGGAGAGACAAGGCATCTTGTTTCGTTCTCCCGCTGCCGCTTGTTCTGGTTCGCCCGCGTCAGAGCCAGACGTGGTCGAGGCCTGGTCGCTCGAGCCACGGTTGCGCGGCGATGGCGGCGCGGGCCTTCAAGGGGTTGAGGCCGATGAACAGCGCCTCGGCGTCCCCCGGCAGGTCCTCTGGCGACAGGACGGGAATGCCGAAGTGGGTTGCGCCCTTCATGTTTTCGTTGCGATCCAGGAACGCCACGACATCGACGGCCTGGCCGATGCGCCCGTAAATCCAGCTTCCGTAGAAGCCGGCGCCGTAGATCGCGACCTTGCGCTTGGCGTAGCGCTCAACCCCGTCTTTAAGTTTTACCGATGCCTGATCCCAGAAGGCGCAGATGTCACGCGCCTGTTTGGCCGCCTCAACGGCCGCAGCGGACGTGCCTGGAACGTCGAGCGCCGCCGCGGAGCTGCGCGCGACGACGAAAAAGGCGCCGGGAAACGAGGTGTTGTCGACGGTTTCCACCTCAAAGCCTGCGCTTGTGAGGGCATGGACAATCGACGCCTGGCTGAAATGGTTGAGGTGGTCGGCAACCGCCATGTCACCGGGATTGCCCGCAACGTCGGGCACGGAGAACAGGAAGGTGCCACCCGGGCGCAGCAGGTTGTGCACGTCGCGCATGAAGCCGACGGGATCGGCCACGTGCTCGACGACGAAATGGCACATGACCGCCTCAAACGTCTTCTGCCAGGTCTCGGGCACCGTATAGGTTGCCTGTGCCGCTTCCGGCACCCAGCCCTGCCAGGCGGCCGCATAGTCCGAACTGACATCGAAGACGTGGGGGTGAAGGTCGTCGCGCGCCGCAACCATCTTGCGCAACGTGTCCGCCTTGGCGGCACCATAGTCGAGGATCGAAGCGCTCTTGGGAAGGTCAAGCAGGCGGAGTGACAATGCGGCCTGGTGATCGGTGCGATAGATGATCGTGCCATCTGCCGCGATCGCGAAGAACTGGTCGTGGTTCTCGCTGCTGAGAGAGATCCGATAGCCGGTGTCGTAGAAGGCCTCGATATCAGGAATATCGTCGCTTTGCGCATGTCCGCAGACGCCGCACACGTAGACGCGCGTCGGCACGTCGAGCAACGTGGTGCTCGACGTCAGGGCCGGCGCAGGCACTTCATAGGATGGGGCGCCGATGTGGTCGCCACAAACTCGGCAGGCAGTCATGCCGGCTCTCCTTGCGGAGCGACCAGCTCCGGCAGGACGTCGGCGAACTTCACGCCGGCCGCGAACGAGCCCTTCCATCCGATGCGGATGCCCACCGGTTCGGCGAAGTTGAAGTAGCGGAACTGTATGCTCCAGCGCGGGATCTGCGAGACATTGTGGCCCGACTGGTGCAGAGTCAGGAAGTCCATCAGAATGAGGTCGCCGGGCTTGCTGAGCGGCGCGACATGCTTGTAGCGCGCCAGCCGTTCCTCGCCCTTGTGGAGATGCAGCGCATAGGCACCCGTCTTTCCGGCGCCGGCGTCATCCTCATACACGGGCACGAGCCCCTCGGCATGCGAGCCCTCGGCGATCTGAACCGGCCCCATGTCTGCGCTGACTGGCAGCAACGGTGTCCAGAAGACAATGCCGTCGACGCTGCGCAATTGCGACGGGAATTCCTGATGCCACTGTGCGCGGAACTTTTCCTCGCCGGGATTGTCGATACGCATCCCGTAGCCGCCAGCGGCGATACCGGGAATGCTGCCAGGTCGCAGCGCCTTGAAGACCTCGTCGTTGGCAGCGGCGCTGACGAGGCGCATGAAGGCGGGGATCTGCTTCACCGCATCATAGACCTCGCCGCCCCAGGAACGGTTGACGGCAATGAGCCTGCGGTAGGCGATAGACATCGCTTCCTCAGCGGTCCCAGTCGGCGCGTCGACGCCGTACTTCTTGCAAAGCAGTTCGAGGATCTGGCGGACGCCCTCCTGGATGGGGGCGATCTCAGCCTGGATATCGTAGAAGCCCGGCACCAGATGATAGCCGTCGGTCTCGAACTGTTGGCGCGCGCTTTCGGAAATGATGGTGCTGTTCTTCATGATACGCGATCTTCCTCCTTCAGGAATTCCCGCCAAGACACGGTCGTCGGTGACAAATGCTTGCGCGCATCGGGACCGGTGCGCGCGATGAGGTCCAGTACGGATACATAAGGCGTGAAGGTTTCGCGGGGCTGGGGCCACGGCGTGCAGCTATAGCTCATGTACTCGACGTGGACGCCGGCGGCTTCGAATGCGCCGTGATCGAGATAGTTGGCAGCGCCGTGCCCGGTCAGATAGCGCGTGCCTCCAGCCGAAAGCACCAAATTGAGCACGCGCTGCCACGACGTTCCGGTAATCGCCATTTCACTGGAGCGTTGCACGATGCGTTCAGCGCCGATGCCCATGTAGCGGGCAGAGACCTCGATGCTGGCGATCAGCAGATCGCAAACCGTCTCCTTGGCGTAGACCTCGTCGAAGACAGCCAGCGCATCGTCGATGAAGGGCGCTCCGCTCAGTGACTGGCGCAGCAGCGAGCGGTGGCTTGCGCGCCACTCTTCGCCGGTTCCCGATAGGTCACGGATTTTCTGAAAGCTTCCCTTGCCGGCAAGCGGGATCGTCATCCACGCCCGATCGTTGCCGTTCAGCAGTTGGATGCGATTGGTGAAGCTGCCTTTCGAAAACTGGGCATCGTCCAGATAGATGTATCCGTCGGCAACCATCAGTTGCTCAAAGAAGCCCGGCCAGGGAAAAAGCATCGGCTGTGAGATGACGACAGCTGTCACGAGCCCACCTCGCTCAACACATGCTCCAGCAGCGCGACATCATGTTGGTGCCCTTCGGCGTCGACGAAGTGTTTCTCCATCGTGCCGACAATGCGGTAGCCGAGCCCGAGATGAAGCTTCATGGAGGGGTGATTGTCCACCCTGATTTCCGCAAGGAGCTTGCGTAGCCCCAGCTGGATACGGCTGAACGACATTAGTTGTCGCAGCGCCGATTGGCCAAGCCCACGCCCCCGGGCGTGGGCGGCAAGCACGATCCCGCCATATCCGGTTCCGTTCTTGCGGTGAACTTGACTGACCTGAACGTAACCGACGGCTCTTCGGGAAGCGCCATCTTCAATCACAAGGAAGGCCTCGCCTGGTTGGCTTTTCCGCCGATCCACCCATGCTTCCAGGTCGTCGTCGGTCGTTCCGTCTGGCACGGTTAGCAAGAGCGATTGCAGTTCTCGGTCGCGACGCAGCGCAAACAACAGTGGAAAATCACCGGCATCGACGGAGCGCAGGTTTAGGTTGCCCTCCGCCGTGTGGGCAATTCCCGCATCCTCTATTTGCGTACGCACTTCAGGTAGCCCCCAGGCGAGCTCGATAGCACGAGTTTCCCGTTGAGGACGGGATCGGTCTCGAAGCGATCCGTTTCCTTGAGATAGGTGTTCAGCGCCGCATAGGGCTCGTCGCCCGGATACCAGATTTTGGAGCGCTTTGTCGGCGTTTGCGAGGTGTCGCCCCAGCCAAGCAAGGTATCTGCGACAACGATGTACTGGCCTTCGGTTACCAGCGGGCCATAGGTCCGCAGCTCGTCCAGCACATGGTCGCGGCTGTGGTCGCTGTCGAGCACCACCATGACCGAGGCGCCTGGCGGGATTTCGGCCTTGACCTTCGCCAGCGTTTCTTCGGTCGTTGAAGGGCCCTCGATCAGCGTGATGCGCGAGGACATGGGGTGTTGCTCGATCGAGTCACGGTTGTGGGCGCGGATGTCGATGTCGACGCCGATGACCTTGCCCTTGCCGATCAGCTGCAGCATGGCCGCCATGAAGATCACCGAGCCGCCGCGGGCGACGCCTGTCTCGATGATGATGTCGGGCTTGGTGTTCCAGATGACTTCCTGGGTCGCCATGACATCGGCCGGCATCTGGATGATCGGCACGCCCATGAAGGACCACAGGTAGGAGTAGTCGTACTTGTCGAGCGTCACCAGGGTGTCGAGCGATTGCTGGAATGCGCCTTGATCCTGGCCCAGCGCAAGCGCCATTTCCGTCTTGTGGGCCTCGAATGCGAGACGATCGTCTGCTACTGTCATTGCTCCTGACACCCTTTTGAATGCACTCTATGGATGCGCCAACGGTGGCGAACCGTGAACTGTGGCGGTTTCGCCGATTCGCGACGCTTTTCCTGTGAACGCTTTCATGTCGGCAATTGTAAATACGGTCAAGGCCGGTTTCTTAGGGGCGAAAGGGTCGTCCTTGGTTTCCGGCGGAAGGTTTCATGTCGCGCTTCGATCGAATTTCTACACCCATAGCGGGTCTGATGGTTGTCGAGCGGCAGCGCAGGGGCGACGATCGCGGTTTCTTTTCGCGCTTCTTCTGCCGCGACGCGCTTGCCGACTTCGGCGGAGGTGGGACGATCGCCCAGATCAACCATACGCTGACGCAGGCGGCCGGCACGATCCGCGGGCTGCACTTTCAGCGCGCGCCGCATGACGAGGCGAAATTCGTCTCTTGTCTTTCCGGCGCCGTCTTCGACGTCGCGGTCGACCTCAGACCAGGTTCTCCGACCTATCTGCATTGGCACGGCGAAGTGCTGAGTGCGGAAAACGGACGCTCGATGATGATCCCTGGCGGCTTTGCCCATGGATTTCAGACGCTCGCAGACGATTGCGAACTGATCTATCTGCACGACAAGCCCTATGCACCCGAGGCTGAGGGCGGGCTTAATCCGCTCGATCCGCGACTGGCAATCGCCTGGCCGTTGCCGGTCGGGCAGATGTCGGCGCGCGACCAGGCCCTGCCTGTGCTGCCGATCGCGAGCTGATCGCCGAAGCCTCCATCGTTGACTTCGCAGCGGATGGGAGGAGAATGAAGTCTCCGCGCCACCACGACAGAAGGGGTGTCGACGATGACGATCGCCAGAAAACTTCAGAACTACATCGATGGTGCCGGGGTCGCCTACGACACCGTCGACCATCATCGCACGGCCACCACCAGCCAGACCGCCAGGGCAGCGCATGTGCCCGGCAGCAGGCTTGCCAAGTCCGTGGTCGTCCACCATGAGATGGGCTACGTGCTTGCTGTGGTTCCGAGCACGCACCGGGTCGAGCTCTCCACCCTGCAGGATGTGATGGACCGCCGCCTCGGCCTTGCTTCGGAAGAGGAGGTGTGCACGCTTTTTGCCGATTGCGATATCGGCGCGGTGCCGCCTGTCGGATCGGCCTATGACGTGCCGGTGCTGCTCGACGAAAGCCTGGGTGCCGTCAACGACGTCTATTTCGAGGGCGGCGACCACAGAACGCTGGTGCACATGAGCGGACCGAACTTCCGCAACCTGATGAAGGATGCGCGGATCGCCCGCTTCAGCCACCCGGCGTGATCTCAGTTGTTCAGGTCCTCAGGGTCGTCGGTTTCTTCGGCGGCTCCGACCATGGCGCTTGCCCGGCGATATCTCGGGCTCCAACCAGCGGTCGAGACGGGCCACGGCCGGAATGCGCCGGGGAGATCTTGTCAAAGTCCCAACTTGGTTGCACCATCACCGGGATAGGCACCTTTTGATGGGGGTGGGGGCGATGACGCAGACGACGTCCAGAACTTTGACCAACAGGTCCTTGACCAAATCGCTGGCGGTACTGTCGGTTGCAGCCGCGGCCCAGACCTTCGGCTTGGCGGCATTTGCGCAGGCCAACATTTTCGACCAGTTTCCAGTCGTCGTCGCATGCGAATACAAGGGCACGCAGCACGCCTTCTATCTGTCCAAGGTGACGGCCGACGGTACCGCGACCTATGTGGCTTCGGACAATTTTGCCGGCACGATCACGCTGACGGGTGCGGCCAAGGTGGTCGGCGCCGAAGAGGGTGGGAGCTGCCTTGGAAAGACGATCGAGGAGCTCAGGGCGTCGGGGCAGGCGCGCGATATCAAGTAGTCTGGTCGGCGCGCCCGGGCGGCGCGGCGGCCTGGTCCGTCGCCTGCAACGAGAATAGCAAGCTATTGTTGGTACACTGTAAAATGCCGAACAGGACCTGAACGGCGTTCGCGTTGTAATTCGTGTTTGGTGGCACAGCCCCTAAGGCAAAGCGGCGTCAAAACCTGAAGTCTACGGAAAAAGGCTACTTTTCTAAGGTTCGGCGAAAGAACCGCTGCTTTAGAGTTTTCTGTTGTGGCAATCAGAAAATCTGATCTACTGCGACCTCGTTGCTTGGCTTTCGGGGGATATTGCCGATGGAGTTGACGCGCAGGGACATGATGCTTGGCAGTTTGGCGCTTCTCGGCGCCGGTGCGGCTCAGAGGCCGGCTTTTGCCAAGGCGACATCCTATTTTTCCGGCCCGGCCGTCGACAACGGCGTGACCTACCGCAGCACCAACTTCGCCAAGATCGATCCGAAATGGCGGCGCCAGGTCGTCAAGTATTTCAGCAGCGAGCCGATCGGCACCGTCGTCGTCGATACGCGGCACCACTTCCTCTACCTGATCATGGAGAACAAGACGGCCATCCGTTATGGCGTCGGCGTCGGGAAGGAGGGCTTCAAGTGGTATGGTCGCGCAACGATCGACCGCAAGTCGCTCTGGCCGCGCTGGACGCCACCGCCGGAGATGCGCGAACGCCATCCCGAACTGCCTGAATTCGTGGACGGCGGTTCGCCCAAGAACCCGCTTGGTCCCCGCGCCATGTATCTGCTTCGCGATGGCGTCGATACCGGCTATCGTTTCCACGGCACGCTGGAGCCGGGCAGCATCGGCAAGGATGCCTCCAGCGGCTGCATCCGCATGTTCAACGAGGATGCGATCGATCTTTATCAGCGCTGCCCGATCGGCACCGCCGTGCAGGTCCTGCCGCATATCGCCGACAAAGCCCCCGAGGTCAGTCAAGCAACCCCGGCGGCAGTTCCGGTCGCAACCCCGGTCGAATAAGGAATATCACCCCGATGCCCGCTATGCCCGGATTTACGAGGCTGCTGTCTGCTGCGGCCATTCTGCTGACGCTGACCGCCTGCAACACCACCGAGATTGCCGCGGTCGAAGAGCCGGCCGCAGTCCCGATGACCGGAAAGACCGATGACCCGGCGCCCGGTTTCGAGACGGTTTCTGCCGGCACCGAAGAGGACTTCATCCTCAATGTCGGTCGCCGGACCTACTTCACGCAAGACTCCTCCGCACTCGACAGCGTTGCCAAGGCAACGCTCGACAAACAGGCGATCTGGCTCAACAGCAACCCGCGCTGGCTGGTCAAGCTGCAGGGCTTCTCCGACGACAGCGGTTCTGCCTCCAAGATGGAGACGCTGTCGCAGAAACGCGCCGACGCGGTCATGGCCTACCTCGTCTCGAAGGGCGTGGACGCAAACCGCCTGTGGGCGAAGGGCTACGGCAACGATCGCGAGGTCCGCGACTGCACCGAACGCTCCTGCAAGGTGCAAAACCGGCGGGTGGTAACGAACCTCAGGACGGAACGCGACGAGACTTGAGCACGGATCGGTTCACGACGATTTGCCGGTTTGTGTGGCGGTCGGGAGGAACGGTGAAGTGCGGCCTAGTTGTTGCCGCGGCTCGGCTTGTTTCGCGTGAGATCTTGCCGAAGGGTCGGGATCGCAAGTGGGTTCAAGGCTTGACGGCGGCAAACGTTCCACTCTTCCAAGATGGCGCGGTGTTTTTCGGTCAAGCGCTGAACGATACTCCCTGACCAAGTGGCCTATCGTGCGATCTCCCAAGAAATTCGCGACCAGTTCCAGGAATTCGACGCTGCAACACGTCGCATAGTGCTCGACGCTCGACCTGACATCTTGGCAATGAGAATCGGCGAACGGATTTCATGTCAGTCGAGGGAGGCCATCCGCGCAGGTGCCGGGGCAAGATCCTCGCTGCGGAAAGCGACCGCGGGCTCAGCGAACGTTTGTTTTCATTGAAAAAAATGGCGCACCCGACAGGATTCGAACCTGTGACCTTTGGAATCGGAATCCAACACTCTATCCAGCTGAGCTACGGGTGCATCCGTTGGCGGCAGGGCCGCCGAAGCAGGCTGTGAGCGGTTCTTAGCCTAGCTTGCGTGCGGCTTCAATGGCCAATCGCAAGAGATTGTGGTAGAAACAATGATCCTTCGCTGCGCTGTTGTCGTGGCGCATCGTTTCGGGCAAACGATGCGTCGGCTGAAGCGCATTATTGTGAAGCGGCATAACCCGCTTGGTGTAGCTAGAATTGGTCATGCGATCGTCCTTGCGACGACGGATGTCGCATTATAGATTTCATATTATAGAAAATACTAATTTAGATTGCCCGATGCTCCATTAACGTTTTTTAGCGAGGGGGCAGGTTTTTGGCCATTCGAAACCTCACGACCGGAGAACCGGCGTTGGAGAGGCTGCGCTCCGATCCCGCGTTGATGTTACTTCTCGCCTTGTCGGCAGTGCTCTTCGTGCTGAACACCTGGAACGGCATCGGCATCCTTCCGGATTCGACCCGCTATATGCAGATCGTCAGCACGCCCTACGACGCGCCGCTTTACGCGTGGCTTTTGGGCGCCGGCGGATCCCTTGGGCTCGAACTCGAGCATGTCGCGCTGGGCGCTGCATTCCTGCTCTATCTTCTGAACACCTATCTCGTCTTCTCGCTGTTCAAGACGGCGTTGCCGGACCAGCCGTTCTATGTGACCGTTGGGACGCTGCTGATCATCGTCCATCCGACCTTCCTCTGGACGAGCACCATCGCGATGTCCGAGGCGCTGTTCCTGGCGCTGACGTTTCTCGCCGTCCGTTTTTTCATGCGCTACATGCGGGAGCAGGGGCGGGGGGCTTTGCTAGCGTCGTCGGCCTGCATCGGTCTTGCCATGCTCGCCCGTTTCGTGGCGCCACCAATCGGCGCGGCTTTTGCAACCATTGCGCTGTTTTACAATTCGGCGCGCTCCCTGCGCCAGAAGCTGGTTGACGTCGTCATCCTTTTTATCGGCAGCGCCGGTATCTTCCTCGCCTGGGTGATCGTCAGCAAGCTCCTTGTCGGCCGGGCTGTTGGCCGCGCGGTCTGGTTTTATGGCAACGCTGACGCGGAGCGCTGGCTCGCCGGCCTGTCCCTGCTTGCGAGCTTCCTGTTACCAAGTCAGGTGCCGCAGATCATCCGCATTCCGGTGCTGCTTCTGGCGCTTGTCATTGCAACGGCGGTCCTGGTTTTAACCCTCAAGCGGAACTGGCCCGAACGCAAGCCCGACGATCGCGATCTGATCGTGCTCATCTTCGGTCTGTTTGGATATTTCTACCTGCTGTTCGTCGTGCTCGCGGTGCATGTGGAGGCGAACCTGCAGCTCAACTCGCGCTACTCGCTGCCCTTCTATGTCGGGATCATGTTCGTCCTGGTGATTGCAGCGGCAGACTACTGCGGCCGGCGCGCTTCCGCCCCGGTCGCCCGTCGATCGATCGCCATTATTCTGCTTTGCCTTCTCTCCATCCACACGCTGCGCAGTGCCGCGCAAACCACCGAGGCCTTCCGGGACGGCGTCGGCTTTCAAAGTACTGCATGGAAATCGTCGCCGATCGTCGGCGCCGTGCGGGCGCTGCCGGCGGACGCGGTCATTTTCACCAATGCCTGCGACCCGCTGAATTTTCTTACGCGCCGCTGGACGGATTGGATCCCCTCCTACAGCGAGAGGCGGACCGGCCTTGAAAGCGACGCCGGCCCGCTGGATGCGCAGCTCGTGCGCCTGCGCGAGGATCTGGTGAAAAAGAAGGCCTATGTCGTCTTCGTCGATGCGATCGACTGGCGGTTTTATCTGGTGACGGAGAAGGAGCTGGTCAAGCTCGCCAAGCTGAAGCTTGTGCGCTCGGAGAGGGACGGCCGCATCTACCAGGCGGAAGATGCCATCGCGCCATAGGGGGCGCCGGGACAGGAGCATGTGATCTTAATCCAAGGAGAAGGACATGCCTGCAAACCAGGAAAACACGACAAGCATCGAAACGGTCGGCGTTCTGCCGCAGCCGCAGGGACAGATGGCCGATTACCTGTCCCTTGCCCGCTTCGATCACGTCACAAAGCATGTCTTCATCCTGCCAGGGCTCATCCTTGCCTGTGCGCTCACCGCGCCGGATTTCGCCTCCCTCGCCATCAACATCCCCGTTGGGCTCCTGAGCGCGGTGTGCATCGCGTCGGCCAACTATGTCATCAACGAGTGGCTGGATCGGGAAAGAGATGCGGCGCATCCGACCAAGTCGAAGCGCCGCGCCGTGGTCGTCGAGATGCAGCCCCGCATCGTCTACGGCGAATACCTGCTTCTCGCCATTGCCGGATTGCTGCTTGCGGCGGTCATCGGCAAGCTGTTCTTCGCGACCTCGGTGCTCTTTCTGCTTTCGGGCATTGTCTACAATGTCGAGCCGATCCGGGCGAAGGACAAACCCTATCTCGATGTGCTGACGGAGTGCCTCAACAACCCCATCCGGTTCCTTCTCGGCTGGGCAATCGTCGACCAGGTGACCCTGCCGCCGATCAGCGTGCTCGCCGCCTACTGGATGGCCGGCGCCTTTCTGATGGCCGCCAAGCGGCTTGGCGAATACCGCGACATTGCTTCCCATGCGGGCGTTGCCGTGCTGAAGAAGTATCGACGGTCGTTTGAATACTACACGGAGGAGAGCCTCACGGTTTCCTGCTTCGTCTATGCGATGATGACGGCGTTCCTCTTGGGGGTCTTCCTGGTCAAGTACCGGGTGGAATACATCCTCGTCTTTCCGTTCATCAGCGGGCTCTTTGCCGTCTATCTCTGGCTTGCCACCCGCCCGGGCTCGGTGGTGCAACGGCCTGAACGGTTGTTTCACTCGCGCCGGCTGGACGTGATGCTGGCCTTGACCGTCATCGTCTTCCTGTTCGCAAGCTTCGTCGACGTGCCGATACTTGACTTCATGGCCGCCTCGTTCCTCGTGCCGGTATCGTCGCTGTAATGGTGGGCTCCAGACTGCCGAATGGCGCTGTTGACTGGGATCAATTGCGCCTTGTCGTCTTCGATCTGGACGGCACGCTCTACGACCAGCGGCGGTTGCGCAGCGTCATGCTGCTGAGGCTTCTTGCCGATGCGGTACGCACGCGCAGTCTCGACAAGCTTCGCATCTTGAGGGCCTTTCGGGACTGCCGCGAGGAGCTTGGCGAAGCGATGGCAACGGACATCGCCACACGGCAATTCGCGCTTGCGGCCGAGCGTTGCGGACGCCCGGTCGCAACCGTGAAGGCAACGGTCGAGGAATGGATCGAGCGCCGGCCTCTCGATATTCTGCGCTCCTGCCGCTGTCGCGGGGTCGAGCGAGTGTTCGCGGGCCTTGCGGCTGAGGGAAAAACGCTCGCGGTCCTTTCGGATTACCCGGCTGCAAGGAAGCTGAAGGCCCTCGGCCTCGACGCGGACATTGTCGTCTGCGGGACTGACCCCGAGGTCGGCGTTCTGAAACCGCATCCGGCCGGCCTTGCCCACGTGCTCAACCGTGCGCAGGCAACTCCCGAAACGGCGATCATGATCGGCGACCGGGTCGACCGTGACGGGGCTGTTGCCAAGGGCCTCGGCATGCGGGCGCTGATCCGCAGTGCCCGGCCGATTGCGGGTGTCGATACATTCCGCGGCTATGACGACGAAATCTTTCGTCCCCTGACCGAGCGGCTCGGGGTGGCCGCCGCGGCGTCGCCGTCCTCCGTCACGACATCATCTTGAGCAGCCAGAGCGCGCCCTGCTTGATCGGGGTGCGGTGCGGGCTCTTTGCGGTGACGGCGGCTGCGATCTTGGAACTCTTCAGGTACCAGTCGTAGCTCTCCTGCAGCATGGCTTCGTTGGAGTATTTCGGGCGCCACCCCATGGCAAGCAGCGGCTCGACGTCGAAGTAGCACTCCTTGTGGTAGGTCAGGTAGTGCCAGGGCACCAGGGGCGAGACCCGGAGCCAGTGCAGCGTGCGAAGCGTGTTGATGGTGAGGCCCGTCGGCAGGCTTCTCACCTTCGAGGTGCTGCCCGCATAGCGCACCAGGGCCTCCAGATCGTGGCGCAACGTGCCGAAGCGATCCGTGCCGACGTTGTAGGTGCCGCTCCTGCCGGCGTTCAGCGCCAGCATGTAGAAGTCCATGAGGTCATGGGCGTGGACGAACTGGAACTTGATGTTGCCGGATCCGATGACATAGACCGCGCGGTTCTCGGTGATCCATTCGAACAGGATCTGGAAGATGCCGAGCCGGCCGCTGCCGAGCGTCGCGCGCGGGCGGATGGTGATCAGCGTCATGTCGGCCGCCTGGCAGATTGCCTCGGCCAGTTCTTCGCCGGCGCGCTTGGATTTGCCGTAGGGCTCGACCGGGCGAAGGGGCGTGGCTGCCGTGATCGGGCCGGAGGGCGGGATGCCATAGGCGGCGGTCGAGCTGACATGGATCAGCGACCTGACGCCGGCCCTGGCCGCTTCCTCGCAGACGATGCGCGTTCCCTCGACGTTGACGTTCCAGTAGTCGCGGCCGGCATCCGTCTGCGCCACGAGGGCTGCATTGTGGTGCACGACGTCGACATCGCGCATGGCGGCCCGCACGCCGTCGCGATCGAGAACGGAGCAGTTGACGAACTCGATGTCCTTTGGACGGGTCTGATCTTCCCAGACGTCGAGGACCCGCACCTGGTCGCCCTGTTCGCGCAGCCGCCTGGCGGCAAGGTTGCCGATGAAGCCTGATCCGCCGGTGATGAGATGCCGCATATGTCCCTCCAGGCCCTCTAAGGGGAGTGTCTGATCAGATCGCTCGATCCTCGAGCGCGCGGGTGACGTTGCGATGGGCGACCGCCATGACGGTGCCCTGTGGGTTGACGACCGTCGGGCCGCACAGAAGCGAAGCGTCGGCGATGTAGAGATTGGTGGCGCCGTGCACGCGCCCGAACGAATTGGCCGCACACTTCTCGGCGTTCTCGCCCATCGGACAGGAAGAGAAGAGGTGAAGCGCGGTGGCATTCGCCTGCTTGGGTGGCAGCGTTTCGGGAAGCCTGGCGATGTCTGCCAGCGACCGCAGCACCGGGTAGCCAGGGATGCTCGGATAGACGGCAAGCGCGCCGGCGGCAAAGAGAACCTCGGCGAGGCGCGCAAGGCCGTCTGCCAGTTCCTTCAGGTCCGCAGGCTGAAGGCCGACGCGCACCAGCGGGTCGCGAAAGCCGGGCAGGGAGCGTACCTTGCCGGATCCGCCGGTGCTCTGCACGTAGTAGATCGCCATGCGCCGCCAATCCTGGTCGACCGTGTCGATCATGTCAGGGTGCGCAGCCATGGCGAGCGCCAGTGCCGGCCGCTTGCTCATCGAGCAGCCCATGCTGAAACGCGGGTCGAATTCCTTGATCTGGTGCACCGGCTCAAGTTCGCCGGGGGTGTTGAGTTCGTCCGGGAAGACCGCCACCACCTTCAGCATCGGATGGAAGCGCAGGCTGTCGCCCACGTGGCGGGTGATGCCCGAGCGTCGCAGCAGCCAAGGGGTTTGCACCGCGCCGCCGGCGATAAAGACGGTTTTCGCCTTCAGTTCGATCTGGCGCGGTCCGCCCGCGCCGTTGCTGCGCGCCTGGACCAGCCATTGCCCGTTCGACTGGGTGAGTTTGGTGGCGCAGGTCTCGGGCATCAACATGCCGCCGGCCTGCAGGAAGCGCGGCACGAAGGTTTCCGACATGGATTGCTTGCGGCCGGGCGCGCCGCCCGCCGCACCTGCCGCGTAGGCATAAAGGCGCGGCACTTCGAGAGATGACCAGCCGAGCCGCCGTGCTCCCTCATCGAGCCGCACCGAAAGTTGCGGCGCCGGGCCCGGCAGGTACTCGACCCTTGCCACCGCCTCGCAGGCGTCAAAATGCGGGACGAGCTCTTCAAGGCTCAGCGCGTCCACCCGATAGTCCTTGGCCCAGCGGTCAAGAACCGACGATGAGGTGCGGTGATAGAGGCCCCGGTTGATCTCGCTTCCGCCGCCGACGCAACGCCCTTCGACATAGGCGATCTTGGTGGCGCCGAAGCCGATGTTGACGCCGGCGTTGCGGTACTTCTGCAAGATTTCTTCGCGGGAGAAATGCGGGGCCGAGTCCAGGGACAGATGCGGGCCTTCCTCGAGCATCAGCACGGATTTTCCGGCTTCCGCGCATCGGGTGGCGGTCACCGCCCCGCCCGGGCCGGATCCAATGACGATGACGTCGGGGACGAGCCTCTCAGGGGCCGGCCGGCGCTCCGATTGCGACAGGTTCATGCTGATAGTCCTGGCCGTAAAGGTCTGAGTAAATACCGAATAATGCCAATGAAACATGGAACTCGACAAAGCGCCGCTTGAACTCCAGGCGGGACCGCCGCCATTTGTCGAGTTCGCTCAGCCGATTTTCGAGCGGAAGCTGATGAAAAAATTTGCCTCTGCTGAGCAGGGGCCAGGCATTGAAAAGAAGCACGAGAATATGGAAGGGCGGACGCAGATAGTCCGGCATCTGCCGGTGGACACGAAGCAGAAATTCCGCGGCGCGCACGCCCAAGGCGCCCCGCTTGTCATCGACAGAGCCGCGTTCATGGGCAATCGTCTCGCCGAGCGCCAGGATGGCCTGTTGAAAATGCTGCGACATGACCGAGCCCGTTATCAAACCGGCCCCATCTGCGGAGCCTGAGACTGTTCTGATGAATACGGCTGCCTGCTCTTTACTGTTAGTATTTCTATCTGCTCTTATAAGCAAAAGCTACTAAAACATTGGTTCCGGCTGGTCGCCGGTCGTGATCCTCGACTGCCAAATGCTGAGGCAACCGGATGAGACGCCTTCTGGATACGAGCTTTTTCCGCTACTTCGTCTTCGGCTGCATTGCGGCGAGCCTGCAGGTGGCGACGCTCGCCTTGCTTGTGGAGATCGTGCGCCTGGCCCCCGTCTATGCGTCTACCGTCGCCTTCTATTTCGCTGTCGTCGTCAACTATTTCCTGCAGCGACGCTTCACCTTTCGGTCCGACGAGCCGCACCTTCAGGCCCTGCCGAAGTTCCTGGCCGTGTCGACCCTTGGCGCGGGAATAAACGCGGTCGCCTTCAGCCTGCTCACCACCGTCATGCACTACGTGTTCGCTCAGGCGCTGGCGCTGCTCCTCGTCTTCTCGGTGAATTATGCGCTCAGCCGGCTGCTGATCTTCCGCACGCGGCGTGACGATGAAGCGCCTGACACGGGACAGGCTCAAGCGGGCAAATAAAAATGCCGCATCGCGAGGATGCGGCATCGTTGTGATGGTCGGGTTTCCCGACGAAACCGAGCCTCGTCTTAAGCCATCTGCATGGCGCCGGGGCCGGGGATCGCCTTGGGCGGCACCTTGCCCATGATGATCATGCCGAGCACCTCGTCCTTGGTGACGTCCTCGGTGCGGGCCTGGCCGACGACCTGGCCGTTCTTCATGACCGACACACGGTCGGCGAGGTCGAAGACGTCGTGGATGTCGTGGCTGATCAGGAAGATGCCGATGCCTTCGCGCTTCAGCTGCTTGATGAGGTCACCGACCTGGGCGGTTTCCTGCGGCCCAAGGGCTGCCGTCGGCTCGTCCATGATCAGGATGCGGGCGTCGAAGAGGATCGCGCGCGCAATCGCCACCGACTGCCGCTGACCGCCGGAAAGAGCCTTTACCGGCTCCTTGAAGCGCTGGAAGTTGGGGTTGAGACGCCCCATGACCTCGCGGGCTTTCGCCTCCATCGCCACGTCGTCGAGCGTGCCCCAGGGGGTCCTGAGCTCGCGACCGAGATAGAGGTTGGCGGCGGCGTCGACGTTATCGGCGACGGCGAGCGTCTGGTAGATCGTCTCGATGCCGTATTTCTTGGCGTCGCGCGGGTTGTTGATGTCGGCGGCTTCTCCGTTGATCAGGATCTCGCCGGCATCGCGCTTGTAGGCGCCCGAGAGGATCTTGATCAGCGTCGACTTGCCGGCGCCGTTGTGGCCGAGCAGGGCCACGACCTCGCCGGGGTAGAGATCGACGGAGGCGTTATCGACCGCATGGATGCCGCCGAAGGAGATGGAAATGTTCTTCATTTCCACAAGGGGAGTGCGTTGGTCTTTCATGGATCGTACTCCTTACTTGGCGCGGGCGCGGTAGATAGTGTCGAGCCAGACGGCAACGACGAGGACGACGCCGACGACGATGCGCTGGAACGGGCTGTCAATCCCCAAGAGCACCATGCCCGACTGTAGTGATTGCATGACGAGCGCACCGATCATGGCACCGGCAATCGTGCCGACGCCGCCGGCAAGCGAGGTGCCGCCGATGACGGCTGCGGCGATCGTGTAGAGTTCGTCGAGTTCGCCCTGCGCGTTGGTCGCCGCGTTGAGGCGGGCAGTCGAGATCGCCGCGGCGATGGCGCACAGAATGCCCATCAGCGTGAAGATCTTGACGGTGACCCAGCGCGTCTTGATGCCGGCAAGTTCGGCAGCCTCGGGGTTGCCGCCGAGTGCAAAGACATAGCGGCCGAAGCGCAGGCGCGTGGCGATGAAGGTCATGACGATGCCGACGGTAATCGCCATCAGCACCGGAATGGCGATGCCGTGCGAGATCTGCAGTCCGCCGTCCGGCCAGGCGATGCCGTTGGCGTCGGCGTATTTGCGGGCGATGTTGGTCGGCCAGTAGTAGTGGTTGGCAACCGAGATCGCGCCAAGCACCAGCACGCAGCCGAGGATCGACAGGAAGTATTCGGCCCAGACCGGGCGCAGCGGGAAGCCGAAGCGCTTGCGCTGCTTGCGCGAGTTGAGGATGGCGCCGACGATGGCGATGCAGGCGATGATGCCGACGATCCAGCTGGCCGTGGCGCCGATCGAGCCTTCGGTGCCGCCGCCCATGAGGCGGAAGGTGGTGTTCATCGGTGCAACTGTCTGGCCGCTCGTGACGAACCAGGTGGCGCCGCGCCAGACGAGCAGGCCGCCGAGCGTGACGATGAAGGCGGGCACGTTGAGGAAGGCGATGATCGAGCCCTGGACCGCGCCGATGGCGGCGCCGACGGCGATGCCGCAGGCAAGCGTGATGATCCAGATGGCCGGATGTTCAAGGCCTAAGAACTGCGGCAGGAACTTCACCTGCATGACGCCCATGACCATGCCGCAGAAGCCGAGCACGGAGCCGACCGACAGGTCGATGTTGCGGGTGACGATGATCAGCACCATGCCGGTCGCCATGACGGCGACGGAGGAGGTCTGGACCGTCAGGTTCCAAAGGTTGCGCGGCGTCAGGAACAGGCCGCCGGTCATGATCTGAAAGCCGGCCCAGATGATGACGAGCGCGCCGACCATGCCGAGCAGCCGGGTGTCGATTTCGGTTGCGCGGAAGAACCGCTTCACCGGGTTTTCGTCCGCGACACGGGCACGGTTTGCCTGTGCACTTTGTGTCTTGCCCTGAGTTTTACCTTGTGTGATGTCGGCCATGGACGTGCCTTCCCCCCACGTATGTTGTTGATGTCATCGCGTCAGGCGGCACCAAGAGCCGGAGTGGACGCGACAAGTCCGGTGCGACGGCAAAAGCCGAGCGATCCCCTGAACTGCGGTGGTTACGCATGCGGGCATTGTCCGCCGCGTCCGCACCTTGTGCAAGCGCCGCAACGGGGTGCGTTGCGGCGCTTGTCTCAGTCAGCGCTTGATTTTGCCGATGCGGCTTACTTGCAAGCCGCTACGTCGCCCTTGACGCCCTGGCACGCTTCAGCCTTGGAGATCCAGCCCGCGTCGATGACGACGTTCAGGTTGTCCTTGGTGATCGGCAGCGGTGCGAGGAAGACCGACTGCATGGCCACGCCCTTCGGGCCGCCGTTGAAGGCGGTGACGCCGGCGATTTCTTCCATCTTCTTGCCGCTTGCAAGCTCGGCTGCGATTTCAGCCGCGCGCTTGCCGAGTTCTCGGCTGTCCTTCCAGACCGAAACGGTCTGCGTGCCGAGTGCCACGCGGTTCAGCGCCGCCTTGTCGGCGTCCTGGCCGGAAACCGGAACGGAGCCGGCGAGACCCTGTGCATCGAGGGCAGCGATTGCGCCGCCGGCGGTGCCGTCGTTGGAGGCGACGACCGCATCGACCTTGTTGTCGCTGGCGGTCAGGAACTGCTCCATGTTCTTCTGGGCGTTTTCGGGCTTCCAGCCGTCGGTGTAGGCTTCGCCCACATTCTTGATCTTACCGGCGTCGACGGCTTCCTTCAGCACTTCCATCTGTCCGGAGAAGAGGAAGTCGGCGTTCGGGTCGGAAGACGAGCCCTTGATGAAGACGTAATTGCCTTCCGGCTTCACCTTGAACACTTCGCGGGCCTGCATGCGGCCGACTTCCTTGTTGTCGAAGGTGATGTAGAAGGCGGCCGGGTTTTCGATCAGGCGGTCGTAGCCGACGACCGGAATGCCTTCGGCGGCAGCCTTTTCGATGGCCGGGCCGATGGCGTCGCTGTCCTGGGCAAGCACGATCAGCGCGTTGGCGCCCTGGGCAATCAGCGACTCGATGTCGGTCAGCTGCTTGGCGGCGGACGACTGTGCGTCAGCGGAGATGTACTTGTCGCCGGAAGCTTCGAGCGCTGCCTTGATGGCGGCTTCGTCGGTTTTCCAGCGCTCTTCCTGGAAGTTCGACCAGGAAACGCCGACGACCAGGTCTTTCGCCTGGGCAACGGAATGCAGGGAAACGATGACGGCAACGCCTGCCATCAGCTTCAAAACGGATTTCATTTTATCCTCCCGAGTGACGGCCAGCCGAGCGTGCGAACCTCCCGCACCATCCTCCACCGGCCCTAGAACGCTGTCGTAGATTGCGCCGCAGCAGGGTGCGGAATTATTTTCTCGACAGTCGAGAAAATGAATGTCATGGATTTTTCGGGCTGTCAACACGGCGGTGAACGCGCTGGTTGCGGCTTCAACAGGCGCTGCGCCTGCGGCCTTATCCGCTGGCTCTCGACGGTCGGGATAAACGATGCCACAGAAGGCTGTCGACAAGGCCGGCCGTACCTTGTTTCACCGCTCAACAGATGCTTTGGGAGGGGCATGTGTTTGAAGGATCCGCCACTGACAGGGACGTCTCATGCTGACCAAGTCCAGCACTGAGCTTGTGCGTCAGCAAAACAGCGCGCTGGTGCTGGCGGCGCTCCGGCGTGCCGGAAATCTGTCTCATACGGAGATCTCGACGGAAACGGGGCTTGCTTCCGCGACCGTCTCAGCGATTACGGCCGAACTCGAGAAGGCAGGTGTGCTGGCAAAGGCGGAGCAGCAGGTTCAGGGCGGGCGAGGGCGGCCGCGCGTCCTGTTTACGCCGCGCCGGGACTACGGCCATCTCGTCGTCGTCAGGATCTCGTCCGACATCGTGCAATATTCGCTGATCGACTATGGCGGCACGCTGCTGGACCGGTTTGACGAAACGCGGAACCACGACGAGCGCGGCACGGCGCCGTTTGCCCGTGCCTTTGTTGAGGCGCTTGAACGCCTCTTGCAACGCTCAAGGCTCGACCGGGACCGGGTGCTTGCCGTCTCGATCAGCAGCAAGGGGCTGGTGGACGGCGAGACCGCCAGGCTCCTGTGGTCGCCGGTTTTCGGCCGCGAGGAGCTGGATTTCTCAAGGCTGCTTGCGCCGCAGTGGCGCGCGAAAGTCATGCTCAGCAACGAAACCTTGCTGGTCGCGCAGGCGCTCGCCGCGCAAGCCGCGCGTAAGCCGGAGACCGGATTCAGGGCGCTTGCGGCAATCTCGCTCGGTCACAGCATCGGCCTTGGCGTCGCACGCAGGAGCCAAGGCGGCGAGATGGATGTCAGCGCGCCGAACTTCGGCCACATGCTGCACGCGCCCTCGGCAGGCCTTTGCCGCTGCGGCGCCTATGGCTGCATCGAGGCGGCCGCCGGCTTTTACGGCATCCTGCGTGCCGCCTTCGAAGTGCCGCCGGACACGATCCCCGCCAAATTCGTTCCGGTCACCGAACTCGACAAGATCGCTGCCAGCGCGCGGCAAGGCCACCGTATGGCCGGCTACGCGTTTCGCCAGGCAGGCGTCGCTCTCGGCAACGGCATCTCGCGCATGCTGAGCCTCTACGAGCGCATGCCGGTTCACGTCACGGGGCCTGGCATCCGCTATCTTGATCTTATGCGGCCGGGGATAGACGAGGGGCTCGCGCAGTCCATGCAGGTGCGCCTTCAGGGGGCTCCGGAAATTTCGATCGTGGCCGATGAGCAGCGTCTCGTCTTCGAGGGGCACCTGGAGCGCGCCCTGGGCGTCATCGACGGTGAAATCGCCAGCGCGGGCGCCACGCTCATGCACGGTTGAGGCGTACTCCGTCGCGCAACCATTTTTGGGGTTGTGCCGAAGGCGAACAATTCCAGCAATGCAATTTACAGTTATTTAGCGACTCCTTGTCAATGTGGCGGTGACGCGGGAGACGCTCATGTTTTCAGTGATTGCATGCATACGCGACGATCATGACTGGCGCCTTATCCTGGCTGCCGCGGTCGTCTGCCTTGCAGGCAGCGTCGCGACGATGCTCCTCTTGCTGCGCGCTCAGCGAAGCGAAGGCAGTCAACGCGGTCTCTGGACTGCCGCCTGCGGGTTTGCCTGTGGCATTGGCGTCTGGTCGACGCACTTCATTGCAATGCTTGCCTATGACGGCGGCGTTCCGGTTGCCTATGGCAGCTGGGGCACGGCGCTTTCTGTGGTCGTCGCGATCGCCTCCTCCTGGCTCGCCTTCGCGGTCGGGCTCCATGGGGGCTCCCGCGTTTCGATGACCACCGGCGGGGCCCTGCTTGGTGCCGGCGTTGCGGCGATGCACTTCACCGGCATGCGGGCGATCGAAATCCAGGGGCATATTTCCTACCAGGCCGAAGCGACCGTCTCGGCGGTGCTGGCCGGAACGCTGCTTTCGGGCGCAGCACTCTACGCCTTCCAGGTCCTGCGCAGCGTCCGGCGTCTGGTCGTGTCCACGCTGCTTCTGGTGCTCGGCATTTGCGCCCTGCATTTTACCTCCATGAGCGGCATCACCCTGGTGCCCGAGGCCAATGTCGCGGTTGCCGGAACAATCCACCCGGCCTGGCTGGCTGGAGGCGTGATCGTCGCCTCGACGACGCTGATCGTGCTCGCCTTCGGCGCTCTCTTCCTCGATCGGCACCTGACTGACCTGCGCGGGCTTGCCAACGCCTCGCTTGAAGGCATGGCGATTGTTTTCGACGGCGTCATCGTCGAGGCGAACGAGCGGTTTTGCGATCTGACCGGCCGGCCGCTATGGGAGCTTTCCGGGCGAGGTCCCGGAGAGATATTTGTCTTCGGCGACGAGGGCCTTGAAGGGCACAGGCGCGGCGATGGCCCCGGCGAGATCGAACTTCTGAATGCCGATGGGAAGACGATCCCGGTCGAGTTCATGTGCCGGAGGATCGAGTATCGCGGCCGCGAATGCGAGGTGATCTTCGTGCGCGACTTGCGCGCCCGCAAGGAAGCGGAACGCACCATCGAGCACCTGGCGCATCACGACGCTCTCACCGACCTGCCGAACCGCGCGTTTTTCGACCGGCGCCTTGCCCAAACGCTGGCGGCGACCTCCGTCAGGGAAGACGAGCTGGCCATCCTTTGTCTTGACCTCGACCGCTTCAAGGCGGTCAATGACATCTTCGGCCATGGAGAGGGTGACCGTATCCTGCGCAAGGTTGCCGACATCCTGCGTGAGGCGGCTGGCGAGCACGACACGGTCGCCCGGCTCGGCGGCGACGAATTCGCGATCATCCAGGTCGGCGGCAAGCAGCCGGCGGCGGCGCGCCAGCTGACGGATCGCATCCTGGCGCTGTTTGCCGCCGAGATGGACACCAACCGCGACCCGACAGCTGTGGGGGTCAGCATCGGCGCCGCGATCTTTCCGGCCGACGGACAGGTCGCAGATCAGCTGCGCAACAATGCCGATACCGCGCTCTACCGCGCCAAGCAAAGCGGCAAGGGTACCGCCTGCTTCTTCGATCGAGCGATGGATGAAGCGGTGCGCACCCGCCGGCAGATCGAAAATGATCTCCGCCACGCGGTTCTGCGGCGCCAGTTCTTTCTCGAATACCAGCCGCTGGTCGAGGTGCAGAGCGACCGGATCATCGGCTATGAGGCGCTTTTGCGCTGGAACCATCCGCAACGCGGGCTGATCGGGCCCGACGTGTTCATCCCGATCGCCGAGGAAAGCGGCTCGATCATTCAGATCGGCGAATGGGTGCTGGAGCAGGCCTGCGCGGAGGCCGCCAAATGGAACGAGCCACTGCCGATCTCGGTCAACATTTCCCCAGTTCAGTTCCTCTTGCCCAATCTTTTTGACCACGTCGCGGGCATATTGCGCCGGACCGGGCTCGACCCGTGGCGCCTGGAGCTCGAGATCACCGAAAAGGCGCTGATGCACAATCGCGACGATGTGCTGGCGGTGCTTGTTCGGCTGCGGGTCCTCGGTGTCCGGATCGTCATGGACGACTTCGGCACCGGGCATTCTTCGCTCAGCAATCTGCAGACATTTCCCTTCGACAAACTCAAGATCGATTGCAGCTTCACCGCAGCGCTTGAAAAGGATCCTTCGGCGCAGGCGATCGTGCGCGCGATCATCGCGCTTGGCCACAGCCTCAGGCTCGCGGTCGTGACGGAGGGTGTCGAAACCGAACGGCAGCGGCAGATCCTGACGGAAGAAGGTTGCCTGCAGATACAGGGGTTCCTCCCGGGACGCCCGGGGGCAGCGCCGAGCACCGGTCAGACCGACGCGGCGCACCAGAGGGAGCCGGCGCGGGCCGACGGCTGACGGGCAGCTGCAAATGCAATGAACAAAGGCCGGGCGCATGGCGCCCGGCCTTCTCTTGTTGTTACTGGCGATGCGCGGTCAGGCGACGCTGATCTGCCGCTTTTCGGTGACCGATTTCACGGCGGCGTCGGCCAGCGCCAGCGCGGCCAGGCCGTCCTTGCCCGACGGCGTGATCTCTGCGCCCTTTTCGATCGCAGCGATGAAGCTCTCGATCTCGTTGGCATAGGCTTCGGTGTAGCGGGTCATGAAGAAATCGTGCAGCGGCGGGCGGGTATAGCCTTCGCCGTTCGCGATCTCGATCGAGACCGGGCGCTGGTTCTCGGCCGAAACGACACCCTTGGAGCCGTGCACTTCGATGCGCTGGTCGTAGCCGTAGGTGGCGCGGCGGGAGTTGGAGATGATCGCCTGGCGGCCGGAGGCCGTCTGCAAGATGACCGAGACGCTGTCGTAGTCGCCAGCTTCGCCAATCGCCTTGTCGACGAGAACGGCCGCGGTTGCCGTCACCGAGACCGGCTCTTCGCCGAGCAGGAAGCGGGCCATGTCGAAATCGTGGATGGTCATGTCGCGGAAGATGCCGCCGGAACGCTTGATGTAGTCGACCGGCGGCGCGCCCGGGTCGCGCGAAGTGATCGTCACCATTTCCACATCGCCGATCTTGCCGGCGTCGATCGCCTTCTTCACGGCCATGAAATGCGGGTCGAAGCGACGGTTGAAGCCGACCATCAGCTTGGCCTTGGTTTCAGTGACGACCTTGAGGCAGGCCTTGACGCGCTCGGCGTCGAGATCGACGGGCTTCTCGCAGAAGATCGCCTTGCCGGCGCGGGCAAAGCGCTCGATCAGGTCGGCATGGGTGTCGGTCGGGGTGCAGATGACGACGGCGTCAATGTCCTTGGCCGCTTCGATCGCCTCGATGGTACGGACCTCGCAGCCATACTGCTTGGCAATGGCGTCGGCAGCGGCCGGGAAGGCGTCGGCGACGGCGACGAGCACGGCGTCCGGATTGCCGCTGACGGCTTTCGCGTGAACCTTGCCGATGCGGCCGGCGCCCAGAAGACCAAATCTCACTGTCATCTCTGTTTCTCTCGAATTCCGGTTCGCGACCGGGAAGGGGCGTGATGATTGGCGCTCATCGCGCAAAGGCGCCGCGGAACGCTTTATCCGCGAATGGGTCGAAGAAATGCGGCGATGCGATTGCGCGCTGTAACGCTCGCGCCGGCGTCTCTCCCTTGATACCTCCACCTCCACATCGCGGTCCCGCAGCATCTGCATTCGGAACGAAATAACTGATGTGAAGTATTTCGGAATTTTTATTCCATTTTTGTTGTGCGCGTCAAGGGGGCGAGGCGTGCCTTGGGCTTGCTGTTGGCGATGATCTTCCCGTAAATGGGTCACACAAGAACAAGGCCGCCAGAGGACAGCATGCGCAAGTTCATCGACCCGGACCACCCCTTTTACCGCCCGCTGTGGATCCGTCTGCTGATCGTCATTTTCTGTGCCGTCTGGACGGCGGTTGAATTCTGGCATGAGCAGCCGATGTGGGGAATGATCTTCCTGGCGGTCACAGCCTATACCTCGGCCGCGCTCCTGGTGTTTTACAAGCCGAGCGACAAGGATGCTGAAAAGCTCGAAAACGGCGAAACAGGCGGAGGCAAGGGCGACGAGGGCGGTAGCGCCGGCTGACCGTCACGACGCCATGCCGGCTTCGCGAACCTGGCGCGCAGCTTCATCGATCAGCATGTTGGCAAGTTTCATCCGGATCGTCGCATTGGCGCGGAATTCAGCGGGCAGGCGGTCGGGATGATTGTCTGCGGCGAACATGCGCCTTCGCGCCGCAAGCGTCGCTGCCGTTTCATCGTCGGTGAGGGCCAGTTCTTCTGCCACTTCGGCAAGGCTGGTCCGGTGAAGATGCTCCGGCATGACGGGTGGCGGCGGCGGTTCGACGAAGGCGGCGTCGAAATAGGCGCGCTCAACGGCTCCGAAGGCGGCAGCACCGATGCTCTCGGCGGCAAATGCAGGTGCAAACGCGCGCGCGCGCGGCGCCGCGACGGGCGCGTCGTCCATCGATGTGAGCTCGCCATCCTCTTCCGTCTTCAGCCGTTCGAGCACCGACTGAAACACCGACATTCCAAACATGCGGCCTCCGATTGGAGCGGCACTATGGCGTCCGGAGATTATCCCAGGCTGATCGTTTAGATCATGCCCAGGCTGATCGCTTCGATCATGCTGAGGCTGATCGAGGCGATAATGCCGGGCTGATCAGGCGCGGCCCTGTTTCAGGATCAGGTCGTAGAGCAGCTTGGCGCTCGGCGGCAGCGCGCGGCCTTCGGCGGTGATCAGGCTGTAAGGCTTGATACGGATCGGGATTTCCGTTTTCAGGATGCGGATCTCGCCGGCCGGCGTGCCGTTGCTGGCGATAAGGTTGGCGACGTCGAGTGCCACCGGCGCGATGGCATTGGTGTTGCGCACGATCGACAGGGTCAGGATGATCGACGAGGTGTTGATGACGGTCGCCGGCAGCCTGACGCCGGCCGACATGAAACTGTCTTCGACGGCGCGGCGCAGAAGCGTGCCTGGCGGCTGGAAAACCCAGTCGTAGGAGGGCAGGTCCTCCGCGCCCACCATGGGCTTGTCGAGCAGCGGGTGGCCGTCGCGCACGATCAGGCAGACTTCCTCGTAACCGATCTCAACCATGTTGAAGAGTCGCGGCGACTGATCATCGGGAATGCGACCGATGATGAAGTCGTGCCGTGCGGCGAGCAGTTCTCGCGCCAGCACGTTGCTGTTTTCGATCTGGACGTTGATCTCGATGCCGGGATAGGCGGTGATGACCTGGCGGATCGCAGGGACCGCCAGATTGAGCGCCGGGCCGGTGACGGAGCCCAGCGACACCGAGCCGCCGCTGCCGGTCTTCAGTTCGCTGATCTCGCGCGACGCTTCCCGAAGCTCAAGGAAGATGGTGCGCGCGCGCCGCGCCAGCGCCTCGCCATAGGGGGTCAATTCGACGCCGCGTGCGACGCGCTCGCAGACCGGCGCCTTCAGCATGATCTCGATTTCCGAGAGCATGCGCGAGGCGGCCGGCTGTGACATGCCGAGCACTTCTGCGGCGGCGCTGATGCGCCTGTGATCGTCGATCGCGAGAATCAGCCGGAGATGGCTGATCTTCAGGCCTGAGCGGAACAGCGCGGAATCGAAGAGCTCTCCTGACATGCCGGGTTTCTGATCACGCATCCCCAACCTTTCTCGATTTCGTCGGTTTTCAAGGATTTTCAAAAATCACACTGTTTAGGCATGCTATATCATTTTTGGTATATCTTTAAAGCTATATTGCATTTGACAGTTATAGGTTTTGATTCCAGTTTTTGCTTATGTGCCAGCGCGTGTGGGAGCATGCGAGGCGGGGAGGGTAATCCTTCACGTTGATCCGCCGCCGGAGACGACGATCTCTGGCTGCGGATTGCTGCGCATAGACGGGAAGGCATAGCCTGCCGGCTTCAACTTTATTGGGAGAGAACTGATGAAACTGATGACTTCGCTTCTCGCAGCCGCCGCGATCTCGATCGCGTCCTTCGCTGCGCCGGTGTTTGCTCAGGACAAAGGCACGGTCGGCATTTCCATGCCGACGAAGACGTCGACCCGCTGGATTTCCGACGGCGAGACCATGGAGAAGCTGTTCAAGGACGCCGGCTACACGCCGGACCTGCAGTTTGCTGACGACGACATTCCGAACCAGCTCGCCCAGATCGAAAACATGGTGACCAAGGGCGCCAAGGTCCTGGTCATCGGCGCCATCGACGGCACGACGCTGTCCGACATTCTGCAGAAGGCCCACGACGCCGGCGTCAAGGTCATTGCCTATGACCGTCTGATCCGCGATTCGGGCAATGTCGACTACTACGCCACCTTCGACAACTTCCAGGTCGGCGTGCAGCAGGCAACGTCGCTGGTCCAAGGCCTGAAGCTCGACGGTGCAACCGAACCGAAGAACATCGAGCTGTTCGGCGGTTCGCCTGACGACAACAACGCCTTCTTCTTCTACGACGGCGCGATGTCGGTCCTGCAGCCGCTGATCGACAGCGGCAAGATCGTCGTCAAGTCCGGCCAGAAGGGCATGGACCAGGTCGGTACGCTGCGTTGGGACGGTGCCGTTGCCCAGGCCCGCATGGAAAACCTGCTGTCGTCGAACTACACCGACGCCAAGGTTGACGGCGTTCTTTCGCCCTATGACGGTCTCTCGATCGGCATCATCTCGGCGCTGAAGGGCGTCGGCTACGGCTCGGGCGACATGCCGATGCCTGTCGTTACCGGCCAGGACGCAGAACTGCCGTCGGTCAAGTCGATCCTTGCTGGCGAACAGTATTCGTCGATCTTCAAGGACACGCGCGAACTCGCCAAGGTCACCGTCGGCATGGTCAACGCGATCATGGAAGGCAAGGAGCCGGAAGTGAACGACACCAAGACCTATGAAAATGGCGTCAAGGTTGTTCCGTCGTACCTGCTGAAGCCGGTCGCCGTTGACAAGTCCAACGTCAAGGACGTGCTCGTCAGCTCGGGCTACTACACCGAAGATCAGATCAACAACTGATCTTTTTGAACGCCAGAGGGCCCGTGCTGACGCGCGGGCCCTTTTATCCAGATGACGGAGCCGGTACTCTCTTCAAAGACTGCCGCTGGAATGACTGAACATGGACAATATCATTCTTGAAATGCGGGGCATCACCAAGACGTTTCCGGGCGTCAAGGCGCTGGACAATGTCAGCTTCAAGGTCCGCGAGGGCGAAATCCACGCACTCGTCGGCGAAAACGGTGCTGGCAAGTCGACGCTGATGAAGGTGTTGAGCGGCGTCTATCCCGCCGGCACCTATGAGGGCGAGATCCATTACGGCGGCGAAGCCCGTCGCTTCTCGACCATCTCCGACAGTGAAGACCTTGGCATCATCATCATTCACCAGGAACTGGCACTGGTGCCACTCCTGTCGATTGCCGAAAACATCTTCCTTGGCAACGAGATCGCCAGCAACGGCGTGATCCACTGGCCGCAGACCTTTGCCCGCACGCAGGAACTCCTGAAGAAGGTGGGCCTGAGCGAAAGCCCGGCGACGCTGATCACCGACATCGGTGTCGGCAAGCAGCAGCTGGTCGAAATCGCCAAGGCACTGTCGAAGAAGGTACGGCTGCTGATCCTCGACGAGCCGACCGCCTCGCTCAACGAAACCGATTCCGACGCGCTGCTGAAGCTCCTGATGGAGTTTCGCACCCAGGGCATGACGTCGATCATCATCTCGCACAAGCTGAACGAGATCCGCAAAGTCGCCGACCAGATCACCATCCTGCGCGACGGCGGAACGGTCGAGACGCTCGACTGTCATGGCGAAGACATCAGCGAGGACCGGATCATCAAGGGCATGGTCGGCCGCGCGATGGAAGACCGCTATCCGCCGCGCGAGCCCAAGGTCGGCGAGACGCTGCTCGAAGTGAAGAACTGGAACGTCTTCCACCAGCAGCACCGCGACCGGCAGTTCCTGCACGACGTCAATTTCACCGTTCGCGCCGGCGAAGTCGTCGGCATTGCCGGCCTGATGGGAGCGGGACGCACCGAGACTGCGATGAGCCTCTTCGGCAAGTCCTGGGGCCACAAGATCACCGGCGAAGTGTCGATGCGCGGCAAGCCGGTCGATGTCAGCACCATCCCGCGGGCGATCGATGCCGGTCTTGCCTACGTCACCGAAGACCGCAAGCAGCTCGGCCTCGTGCTGATCAACAACATCAAGGAGAACACGACGCTCTCCAATCTGAAGGCGGTTGCTTCGAACGGCGTCATCGACGACCGCAAGGAGGCGAAGGTCGCCTCCGACTATCGCGCGAAGCTGCGCATCCGTTCGCACTCGATCTATCAGGAAACGGTCAATCTCTCAGGCGGCAACCAGCAAAAGGTGGTGCTGTCGAAGTGGCTGTTCACCAATCCGGAGGTTCTCATTCTCGACGAGCCGACGCGCGGCATCGATATCGGCGCGAAATATGAGATCTACACCATCATCAACCAACTTGCCGCCGAGGGTAAAGGCATTCTGATGATATCATCGGAAATGCCGGAGCTGCTTGGAACCTGTGATCGCATCTACGTCATGAACGAGGGCCGCATCGTTGCCGAGCTCTCGAAGGCGGAGGCGAGCCAGGAATCCATCATGCGTGCCATCATGCGTTCAGGGGAGAAACACTAATGGTCGCCGATACGAGCACCCAAGCCAACAAACCCTCGATCGGGGATTATCTGAAGAACAACATCCGCGAATACGGCCTGCTGGTCGCGCTCGTGGTGATCATGCTGTTCTTCCAGTTCGTCACCAACGGCGTCCTGTTCAAACCGGTCAACATCACCAACCTGGTGCTGCAGAACTCGTTCATCGTGATCATGGCGCTCGGCATGCTGCTGATCATCGTTGCCGGGCATATCGACCTTTCGGTCGGCTCGATCGTCGCCTTCATCGGCGCGATCTCGGCGATCATGCTGGTCAAATGGGGGCTTCCGGCCATCATCGTCATTCCCGCCTGTCTTGCCGTCGGCGGCATCATGGGGGCGGCGCAGGGCTACTGGGTCGCCTACCAGAAGATCCCGTCCTTCATCGTGACGCTGGCCGGCATGCTGGTTTTCCGCGGGCTCACCTATGTGGTGCTCGGTGGCCGCCCGATCGGTCCGTTCCCGAAGGAGTTCCAGCTGCTGTCGACGGGCTTTGTTCCGGACTTCCTCTATTTCCTCAACCCGGCGCCTGAAATCATTCAGAACATGGTGGCGCTCGTGGCGGTCATCGCCCTCGTCGGCTACGCGATCTATGCGGGCCTTCGCGATCGCAAGATCAACGAGCAGCACGGCAGCGAGAACGAGCCCTTCGTCTTCTTCGCAGTGCAGATGGCCGTGATCGCCGCCGTGGCGCTGTTCATCGGCTTCCAGCTTGCGACCTATCGCGGCCTGCCGAACGTGCTGATCGCCATGGCCGTGCTGATTGCGCTCTACACCTTCGTCACCACGCGCTCGACCATCGGCCGGCGCATCTATGCGATGGGCGGCAACGTCAAGGCGACGAAGCTATCGGGCATCAACACCGAGCGGCTGACCTTCTACACCTTCGTCAACATGGGCGTGCTGGCGGCACTTGCCGGCATGATCATCACGGCCCGCCTCAACTCGGCAACGCCGAAGGCCGGCGTTGGCTTCGAACTCGACGTGATCGCGGCCTGCTTCATCGGCGGCGCTTCGGCGTCGGGTGGCGTCGGCAAGATCATCGGTGCCGTCATCGGCGCCTTCATCATGGGCGTCATGAACAACGGCATGTCGATCATGGGTATCGGCATCGACTACCAGCAGCTGATCAAGGGCCTCGTGCTGCTCGCTGCCGTGTTCTTCGATGTCTACAACAAGAACAAGGGTTGAGCGGAAAGCCATAAGACCCGGCGTAAACCAGTAACATTCACCGGCAGCCGCGGCTGCCAGGATCGGCGGCTCGGACCGCCGGAATTGGGTGGCGAGAGCCACCCACGGGGACGATTTTGCCTTGAAATGGCGAAGACTGGACCCGAACGACGACAGGAAGGATAGCATCGTGCTGATTTCGCAGATCAGGAACGAAGACGGATCGATCGTGGTTGCGGTGCGTGCGCCGGGTGAAACCGCGCATGTGGTCAACGGCGCTGCAAGCGTATACGCGCTGGCGCTGGAAGCGGCCAATGCCGGACGCAGCCTGAAGCAGACGATCGAGGCCAAGGGACTTGGCGCTGCCATCGACCTCGACAAGGCCTATGCGGAGGGACGCTTCCTGCCGCCGATCACCCATCCGGACCCGGCGCACCTGCACCTGACGGGCACCGGCCTTACGCATCTCGGCTCGGCGGCCACCCGCGACGCCATGCACAAGAAGACCAGCAAGGCGGCCGAGGAGACCCTGACGGACTCGATGAAGATGTTCCGCATGGGCCTCGAGGGCGGCAAGCCCAAGGCCGGCGAAACCGGCGTGCAGCCGGAATGGTTCTACAAGGGCAACGGCACCAGTGCCGTTGCACCCGGTGATGCCCTCGTTTCGCCCGCCTTTGCCGAGGACGGCGGCGAGGAGCCGGAAATGGCCGGGATCTACGTGATCTCCGACACTGGCGTGCCGTTCCGCATCGGCTTTGCCGTTGCCAACGAGTTCTCCGACCACAAGACAGAGCGGGTCAACTATCTCTGGCTGGCACACTCGAAGCTGCGTCAGGCAAGCTTCGGTCCGGAAATCCGCATCGGGGTTGCTCCTGACGATATCCGCGGCATGTCGCGCATCCTGCGCGGCGGCAAGGTGCTCTGGGAAAAGCCGTTCCTGTCGGGAGAAGCCAACATGTCGCACAGCTTCGCCAATCTCGAGCATCACCACTTCAAGTACGGCCTGTTCCGCCAGCCGGGCGACGTGCACGTTCACATGTTCGGCACGGCGACGCTGTCTTTCGGCGACGGCATCCGCACCGAGGAAGGCGATGTGTTCGAGATAGAGGCTACGGGCTTCGGCCTGCCGCTGCGCAATGCGCTTGCGATTGCCGCCGACGAGCCGGTCGCCATCCAGCAGCTCTGATCGTAGCAACGGCCGTCAGGGGCCGACCTGCGCTGATATCAAGGAGGCCTGAAGGCCATGACATTGCACCAGAACCTGATTGCCGGCGAATGGGTCGGCGGTGACGGGGTCGCCAACATCAACCCCTCGAACACCAACGACGTGGTCGGCGACTATGCGCGTGCGTCGGCCGATGATGCGCGCATGGCGATCGCCGCTGCCAAGGCGGCCTTTCCCGCCTGGTCGCGTTCCGGCATCCTCGAGCGCCACGCGATCCTCAGGAAAACCGCCGACGAGATCCTCGCCCGCAAGGACGAGCTCGGAAAGCTGTTGTCGCGCGAGGAAGGCAAGACGCTCGCCGAAGGCATCGGCGAGACCGTGCGCGCCAGCCAGATCTTCGACTTCTTCGCCGGCGAATGCCTGCGGTTGGCAGGCGAAGTCCTGCCGTCGGCGCGCCCAAACATTGGCGTCGAGATCACCCGCGAGCCGGTCGGCGTCGTCGGCATCATCACGCCCTGGAACTTTCCGATCGCCATTCCCGCCTGGAAGATCGCGCCGGCGCTTTGCTACGGCAACACCGTCGTCTTCAAGCCGGCGGAATTGGTGCCGGGCAGTTCCTGGGCCATCGTCGACATTCTCCATCGTGCCGGCCTGCCGAAAGGCGTGCTGAACCTTGTCATGGGCAAGGGCTCCGTCGTCGGCCAGGCGATGCTCGACAGTCCTGATGTGCACGCGATCACCTTCACCGGCTCGACCGGCACCGGCAAACGCGTCGCGATGGCCTCGGTCGAGCACAATCGCAAATATCAGCTGGAGATGGGCGGCAAGAACCCCTTCGTCGTGCTCGACGATGCCGAGCTCAACATTGCGGTCGAGGCGGCGGTCAATTCCGCCTTCTTCTCCACCGGCCAGCGCTGTACCGCGTCGTCGCGCATCATCGTCACCGAGGGCATCCACGACCGTTTCGTCCAGGCAATGGGCGATCGGATCCAGGGCCTCGTCGTCGACGACGCCTTGAAGGCCGGCACGCAGATCGGCCCTGTGGTCGACGAGAGCCAGCTCAACCAGGACACCGACTATATCGCCATCGGTCGCCAGGAAGGCGCCAAGCTCGCCTTCGGCGGCGAGCTTCTGAAGCGCGACACGCCCGGCTTCTATCTGCAGCCGGCCCTGTTTACCGAGGCGACGAACCAGATGCGGATTTCCCGAGAGGAGATCTTCGGCCCGGTCGCAGCCGTCATCCGCGTCAAGGATTACGACGAGGCGCTTGCCGTTGCCAACGACACGCCCTTCGGCCTGTCGTCGGGTATCGCCACGACCAGCCTCAAGCACGCGACCCATTTCAAGCGCAATGCCGAGGCCGGCATGGTGATGGTCAACCTGCCGACGGCGGGCGTCGATTTTCACGTGCCGTTTGGCGGCCGAAAGGGTTCGTCCCACGGCTCGCGCGAACAGGGGCGCTACGCCGCCGAATTCTACACCACCGTCAAGACGGCCTACACGCTCGCCTGAAGCGTGCCGTCACGGGCCCGCGTGATAACGCGGGCCGCATAAGGAAGGACAAAATGAAGAAGAAAGCTGAATGGCCGCGCAAGCTGCGGTCGCAGGATTGGTTCGGCGGCACCGGCAAGAATGCCATCATGCATCGCTCCTGGATGAAGAACCAGGGCCTGCCCGCCGACACCTTCGACGGTCGGCCGATCATCGGCATCTGTAACACCTGGTCGGAACTGACGCCCTGCAACGCGCACCTGCGCGATCTCGCCGAGCGGGTGAAGCGCGGCGTCTATGAGGCCGGCGGCTTCCCGGTCGAGTTTCCGGTCTTCTCCGTCGGCGAAAGCACGCTCAGGCCCACGGCGATGATGTTCCGCAATCTGGCGGCTATGGACGTCGAAGAGGCGATCCGCGGCAATCCGGTCGATGGCGTCGTGCTGCTTGGCGGCTGCGACAAGACCACGCCGAGCCTGCTGATGGGCGCGGCCAGCGTCGACATCCCGGTCATTCTCGTCTCCGGCGGCCCGATGCTGAACGGCAAGTGGCGCGGCAAGGATGTCGGCTCCGGCACGGCGATCTGGCAGTTCTCCGAAATGGTGAAGTCCGGCGAGATGTCGCTTGAGGAGTTCATGGATGCGGAGCAGGGCATGGCGCGCTCCGCCGGCAGCTGCATGACTATGGGCACGGCTTCCACCATGGCGTCGATGGCCGAAGCGCTTGGCATGACCTTGCCCGGCAATGCGGCGATCCCCGCGGTCGACGCCCGTCGCCGGGTGATCTCGCAGCTCTCCGGTCGCCGTATCGTCGACATGGTGAAAGAGGACCTGAAGCCCTCGGACATTCTGACCAAGGAAGCCTTCGAAAACGCCATCCGCGTCAACGGTGCCGTCGGTGGCTCGACCAATGCCGTGCTGCACCTTCTGGCGCTGGCCGGACGTGTCGGTATCGATCTTAGCCTCGATGACTGGGATCGCCTCGGCCGCGACGTGCCGACGATCGTCAACCTGCAGCCATCGGGCAAGCACCTGATGGAGGAATTCTACTATGCCGGCGGCCTGCCTGTTGTCATCAAGGCGGTCGGCGAAATGGGCCTGCTGCACAAGGATGCGCTCACCGTCACCGGTGAGACGATCTGGAACGGCGTCAAGGATGTGGTCAACTACAACGACGACGTCATCGTGCCGCGCGAAAAGGCGCTGACGAAGTCGGGCGGCATCGCGGTACTGCGCGGCAATCTTGCGCCGAAGGGCTGCGTGCTGAAGCCGTCTGCCGCTTCACCGCACCTGATGCAGCACAAGGGTCGTGCTGTCGTGTTCGAGAGCATCGAGGACTACCACGCCCGCATCAACCGCGACGATCTCGACATCGACGAGACCTGCGTGATGGTGCTGAAATATTGCGGTCCGAAGGGTTATCCCGGCATGGCCGAGGTCGGCAACATGGGCCTACCGCCGAAGGTCTTGAAGAAGGGCGTGACCGACATGATCCGCATTTCGGATGCGCGCATGTCGGGGACTGCCTATGGCACCGTCATCTTGCACACGGCACCGGAAGCTGCCGACGGTGGACCGCTGGCGCTGGTTCAGAATGGCGACATGATCGCCGTCGACGTGCCCGCCCGCACCATCCATCTCGACGTCTCCGACGAAGAGCTTGCACGCCGTCGTGCGGCCTGGGTGTCGCCGGTACAGCCGCTCAAGGGCGGTTATGCCGGCCTCTACGTCAAGAGCGTGATGCAGGCGGATACCGGTGCAGACCTCGACTTCCTCGTCGGTCCGCGCGGCGCCGAAATCCCGATGAACCGCGACAGCCACTAATGCTGTCGGCGTGCGAGCGGCGTGTCCGCTCGCGCCGCGTCATTTCAGGCGCGCAAAGGTCGATCGTCGCACCGTGGTTGCGGTGCGACGGTCACCAAGTGCGGCATCAGGGATGCCGCCGTCAGGCTGCGCAGGGTCGGCGCACGCACCCGCAGACATCGTCGCCCGATGCGAGTTGTCCAGCGACATAAGCCTCGTGTGGGCACTTCCCTGCGACCATCCTCATGGGTGCTTTGAAGCCCTTGTCCGCCGACTTGTTCATCTCGCTTACCTGCGGGTAACCACTTACCGCGCCGTATGTATTGGCGTCACGCCGTCCCCGTCATAGTTTCCCCCAGCGACGTGCGTGCCTGCTGCATGGGCGGCCGCGGTGGTGTTCCGAGTGGCTACCGGCCTGGTCGCAAGGGCCGTTCAGTACCTATGATCTACGGGAGTGAAGAAGCGTGACGTTAACAGATCTCATCGATTCCTATTGTGCTGCCTGGTCGTCGGAGGACGCCGGACAGAGGCGGGCGCTGTTGATGCCGATCTGGGCCGATGGCGCAACCTACACGGATCCAACGGTTCATGCCGCCGGCGCAGAAGAACTGCTCGCGCACATAGCAGGAATTCAGGCCAAGCATCCGGGCGCACGCATCACGCGGACAAGTGACGTGGACGTTCATCATGGGGTTACACGCTTCGCATGGCGATTTGTCATGCCCGATGGATCATCCTTTCCAGAGGGTCTGGACATAGCATTCCTCGATCCAGGCCAGACCCGAATAACACGTGTCATCGGCTTTTTCGGTCCATTGGCCAGCCTCAGGTGAGTTGGCGCCGCGTGGCGGCTGTCGCATCGACCATCGCGCATACTTGCAAAAGCACGTCCGTGCCGGCGGTCTGCCGGTTGTCGTCGCGACAGCCAATAACTCAGTGGCTCAGAGCTCGTCGTTTCGAAAAGGCACGCATCCGGCCGCATCTTCGCCTCGTGTTATCCACGACGGGTGAAAGCCTCCATTTCCAGCGCGTCCGCTGCAACCGGCAGCAATCCTCCGACGTATCCCATTTGCCGGGGCCATTCCGGCCCTGAGCCTGAATAGGAGGACGATCATGCGGAGGAATGTTCTTGCGTTGTCGCTCGGTCTTCTTGCGACGGTTACTTTTTCTGCCCCCGTGCTTTCTCAGAATGCCAACGGTCTCGGCATCGGCGTGTCCGTCGGTGGTTCGAACGGACTGAACGCCAATGTCGGACTTGGCGGCTCGACCGGACTTAAGGCCGACGTCGACGCGTCGCTTGGCGGTGCGAACGGGGTGAATGCTAACGCCAACGCGTCTGTCGGCGGTTCGCAAGGGGTCGACGCCGACGTGCGGGCGAGCGCCGGCGGAAGCGGCGGTATCAACGCCGATGCGGATATCGGTCTCGGCGGCGGCGAAGGGCTCAATACGTCGGTCAACGCCGGCGTCGGCGGCAAGAACGGCCTGACCGCAGGCATCAACGCCAAAGCAGGTGGCGGCAACGGTGTCGGGCTTGGGCTCGGCCTGGGGCTTGGAACAGGCTCCGGCGGCGGGAGCTCCGGGGGTGGCGGCAGCGTCGGCGGCGGCACGGGCAGCGGTTCCGGCGGTGTGGTTTCTCCGCGCGCTTCGATGGCTGCCTTCAACGCACTGCCCGCCAGCGAACGGGTGAAACTGATCAAGCGTTGCCGCGATGTCGTTGGTGGCGGTTATGACAGCAGTCTGGTTTCGCTCTGCCGGATCCTGCAGGCGAGTGCCTCGCGGTAACGGGCAGCCTTGATTTGGAGCGACGGGACGCGACCTGCGTCCCGTCAGGCACCTACTGGCTTTGCGACTGGCTCTGGCTTTGATGCTGCTTTTCGACGGTGACCGACACCTTCAGCGTTTCCTTTGCCTCGCCATGGACGAGGCCGGAGATCGGGGCGGCGTCGCGATAGCAGAGGCCGGAGGCGATGCGGACATAGCGATCATCCGGGCAAATCTTGTTGGCCGCGTCGAAGCCGACCCAGCCGAGGCCGTTGAGATGCACCTCGGCCCAGGCGTGGCTGGCGGTCTGTTCCGGATGCCCTTCCATCATCAAATAGCCCGAGATGTAGCGTGCCGGCAGATCGAGCGAGCGCGCTGCCGCAATCAGGATATGGGCGTGGTCCTGGCAGACGCCGCTGCCGCTTTCGAGCGCATCCTCGGCGGTGGTCTCCGCGTGGGTCTCGCCGGGCTTGTACTCCACCGCCTCGTGGATCGACCCCATCAACGCGTGCATGCGCGCAAGGTCGGTTTCGCCTTCCGCGGATTTGGCCAGTTCCCGGACCAGCTTGCCGGCCTTGGTGAGCGGCGTTTCGCGCGCAAACAGCCAGAGCGGCACATAGGACTGGTGCGGTCCGAACACGCCGGCGCGGTCTTCGGTATGAACCTCACCTGACGCAGTGATGCGGATCGCCTCGCGATCGCCGTCGATGCTGACGAGGTGAACCCGATTGCCGAAGTGGTCGTCGTAGCTCACTTCGATCGCCGCGCCATCGACGAGGGTCTCCCAGCCGAGCACGGTCTGGCCCACTTGAGTCAGCGGCGTCAGCCGCAGGCGCTGAAGCGCATACTGCACGGGCTCGTCATAGTGATATTCGGTCGTGTGGCTGATCTTCAGGTGCATGCCATCCCTCCGAACTCAATAGAACCGATAACCGTCGGAGATTTCCTGTCCCAGACGGTTGTTGTGGCTGATGAAGTCCTCAAGATACTCGTGCAGCCCCTGGTCCATGATGTCCTTGATCGATTGGCTGCGCAGCGATGCGAGCGTGCGGTCGGCCGTCTCATGGGCGGCGTGGCGTTCACCGTATTCGCGCTCGAGATAGCCGAGGTTGCTGGCGATCTTCTCGTAGCAATAGGCGAGCGAGCGCGGCATGCGGCCGTTGGAAATCAGGAAATCGGCGATATTGGCGGGACGAAGCTCGGCATCATAGACCCAGCCATAGGCGCGGTGCGCCGAGACCGAGCGCAGGATCGATTCCCACTGCACGTTGTCCATCGACGAGCCGACGGCGGCGACCGCCGGCAGAAGCACGTAGTACTTCACGTCGAGGATTCGGGCGGTGTTGTCGGCACGCTCGATGAAGGTGCCGATGCGCGAGAAGTTGAAGATCTCGTTCCTGAGCATCGTGCCGTGGAAGGCGCCGCGGATGAGGCCGGCGCGCCGCTTGATCATGTCGATGATCTCGGGCATGTCGGCCGGGCGCGCCTTCTTGGAAAGCATCGCCTTCATCTCGAGATAGCACTCGTTGGTCGCTTCCCAGGTCTCGCGCGTCAGCGCCGTGCGCACCATGCGGGCATTGTGGCGGCCCGCCTCAATGCAGGACATCACGCTCGACGGATTGGCGCGGTCGCGCAGCAGGAAGTCGATCGCATCGATGCTCGTCAGCTTCTCGTGCACTTCGTCATAGAGTTCCCGGACGCCGGCGCTCTGCAGCACCCCGTCCCAGTCGTCTTCGGCCGCTTCACTGCGGGTCAGCGACATGCGCAGGCCGGCATCGATCAGCCGGGCGCTGTTTTCCGCCCGCTCGATGTAGCGGAACATCCAGTAGAGGCCGTTTGCAGTTCTTCCAAGCATGTCTCAGTCCTCCAGCACCCAGGTGTCCTTGGTCCCGCCACCCTGGCTGGAGTTCACGACGAGCGAACCGGCTTTCAGCGCCACGCGCGTCAGGCCGCCGGGGATGATCTGGACCTTGTCGGAGACGAGGACATAGGGGCGAAGGTCGACGTGCCGGGGCGCAATGCCCTTGTTGACAAGGATCGGCACGGTGGAAAGGGAAAGCGTCGGCTGGGCGATGTAATTGGTCGGGCGGGCTTTCAGCTTCTCGGCGAAGATGGCGCGTTCCTTCCTGGTCGCCGTCGGGCCTACCAGCATGCCGTAACCGCCGGAGCCGTGCACTTCCTTGACCACCAGCTCTTCCAGGTGCTCGAGCACGTATTTCAGGCTCTGCGGTTCGGAACAGCGCCAGGTGGGCACGTTTTCCAAGAGCGGCTTGCGGCCGGTGTAGAACTCGACGATCTCGGGCATGTAGGAATAGATCGCCTTGTCGTCGGAAATGCCGGTGCCGGGGGCGTTGGCAATCGTGATGTTGCCGGCGCGGTAGACGTCCATGATGCCGGGAATGCCAAGGGCCGAATCCGGGCGGAAGGTGAGCGGGTCAAGGAAGTCGTCGTCGACGCGGCGGTAGAGCACGTCGATCGCCTCGTAGCCGCGGGTGGTGCGCATCTTCACCTTGCCGTCGATGACGCGCAGGTCCGATCCCTCGACCAGTTCGACGCCCATCTGGTCGGCGAGGAAGGCGTGTTCGTAGAAGGCGGAGTTGTAGATGCCGGGTGTCAGTACCGCCACGCGCGGTTTGCCGCTGCAGCCGGGAGGGGCAAGCGACGCCAGGCTCTGGCGCAGGAGATAGGGGTAGTTTTCGACCGGGCGCACGCGGTTCTGATGGAAGAGTTCCGGGAACATCTGCATCATCGTTTCGCGGTTTTCCAGCATGTAGCTGACACCGGACGGGGTGCGGGCATTGTCTTCCAGCACATAGAACTGGTCTTCGCCGGTCCTCACGATGTCGGTGCCGACGATGTGGGTATAGACGCCGCCCGGCGGACGGAAGCCGATCATCTGCGGCAGGAAGGCCACGTTCTTTTCGATCAGGTCGCGCGGGATGCGGCCGGCGCGGATGATTTCCTGCTTGTGGTAGATGTCGTCAAGGAAGGCGTTGAGCGCGATGACCCGCTGTTCGATGCCTTGGGCGAGCTTGCGCCATTCGCGGCCGGAAATGATGCGGGGGATGAGGTCGAAGGGGATGAGCTTTTCGGAGGAGTCCGCGTGTCCGTAGACCGCAAAGGTGATGCCGGTTTTCCGGAAGATGTTCTCGGCTTCCCGGGATTTCGCTATGAGCCGATTTTTGTCCTGGCTGGCATACCAATCATGATAGGTCGAATATGGCTGGCGCGGACTGCTGTCCGCATTCATCATTTCGTCAAATGCCAAAGGCGTGGTCCCCTTATTTTTGACCATTTGAGTACAACGCTGGTTGCAATGCAAGAAGCGTGCTCAGTCGCCCGAAAAGAAAGTTGGCGCGCCTCCTTTCGCTCCTCCAAGGCAAAAACTGCCCAATGACAGGGCAACGGTCCTCGCCCGCCGAAAGGCAAGGCGGCCGACCGGTCAGAAAATATGCATATGCTCTAAAGTTAAGCGGGGGTCCGGCGCCTAGCCGAGACCCAGGCAGGCGATCGCCAATGCCGAGAGAATGCACAAGAGCAGCAGCGACAGTATGGCCGCGGCACTGGCGCGCGGGCCGGCATGGGCCAGTGAGCGGATGTCGACCTCAAGCCCAAGGGCGGCCATGGCGATGACGGTCAGCCAGGTGGAGATCTTTACCGCACCCGTTGCGACCGCATCGGGGATCGCGCCGCTGTTACGGGCGATCGCGATCGCGAGGAAGCCGAGGATGAACCAGGGAACGAAGTGGGTGACGGTGGCAAGCAGCCCCTTTTTCCGGCAATCGCCCTCAATGGGATGCTGATTGCGCCCGCTGATCAGCGAGAAGCAGAAGACGACGGGGCCGAGCATCAGTACGCGCACGAGCTTGACGAGCGTCCCGACCTGAACCGAGAGCGCACTGAAGGGGCTGGCCGCTGCCAGCACCTGCGGCACCGCATAGACCGTCAGACCGGCAAAGACGCCGTAGCCCTGTGGCGTCATGCCGAGCCAGCCGCCGACAAAGGGCAGCGTCAGCACGACGGCGATGCCGAGGATGGCGGTGAAGGAAATGGCGGCCGCCACTTCCTCGCCGCGGGCGCCGATCGCCGGGGCGACGGCAGCAATTGCCGAGTTGCCGCAGATCGCATTGCCGCAGGCGATCAGCGTCGCCAGGCGTTTCGGCAGGCCGAGCACCCGGGCGATCAGGTAGCCCGTCGCGATCGACAGCAGAACCATGGCGACGATGGTGACGAGCAGCGTTGGTCCGCTCGCTGCGATCGCATCGAAGCTCAACATCGCGCCGATCAGCACGATCGCCGCTTCCAGCAGATATTTGGCGGAGAAGTGAATGCCAGACTGGAAGCGGGCGCCGGGTGTCCAGAGCGTGCGGACGATGGCGCCAAGCAGGATCGCGAGCACCAGTGCTTCGAGCCACGCCCGGCCCGTCAAACGCCATTCGAGCCATTCCAGGGTGAGGGCGGCAAGCGCGAGGAGAGAGCAGAGAATGAGGCCTGGGAAAATGCCGGCCAGACGGGAGAGGGCGGATGGAAGAACGGTCTGGGAAGTAGGATGTGAACTGGACATGACCGCACCCTACGCCGATCCATAAATCAGTCTAACGGATTATTCTTGTCATTCTGATCGATTTTTGCGATTGATTTGACATGACACTCGACCAGCTCAGAATTTTCGTCGCGGTCGCCGAGCGCCTGCATATGACCAAAGCCGCCGAGGCGATGAACGTCACCCAGTCGGCTGCGAGTGCGGCAATCGCAGCGCTTGAGACACAGCACGACGTGCGGCTGTTCGATCGTGTTGGGCGCGGCCTGACGCTGACGGAGGCGGGAAAGGTCTTCCTGCCGGAGGCGCAGGCCGTGCTTGCCCGCGCGCGGGCTGCCGCAGCCTGTCTCAGCGATCTGTCTGAGTTGCGCCGTGGTGAGCTTTCGATTGCCGCCAGCCAGACGGTCGCGAGCTACTGGCTGCCCGCGCGGCTTGCCCGTTTTACCCACGACTACCCGCAGGTCGACGTCAAACTGACCGTGCGCAACACGGCCGTCGTCGCCGAGGCAGTGGAGGAGGGGACAGCGCAGCTCGGTTTCATCGAGGGCCGCGTTGACGGCGTCAAGCTTGACCACCGCCGTGTCGCTGTCGACCGCATCGCCGTCTATGTTGCGCCCGGCCATGCGCTTGTCGGCGCTCCGGTCAGTGTCGAAGCGCTGCTCCATGCGCGCTGGGTGCTGCGCGAAGAAGGATCCGGCACCCGGGCGATGTTCCTGCAGGCGATGGAAGATCGAGGGGCGGACGTCGACAGGCTCAAGATCGAGCTTGAGCTACCGTCGAACGAAGCGGTTCTGACGGCGGTTGGCAGTGGCCCTTTCGTCACCGCCGTCTCCAGGCTTGCCGCCCAGCCCTTCGTCGACAGTGGTCGGTTGGTCGAGCTGCCGTTCGAGCTGGCGGAGCGGAGCTTCGAATTGCTGACACACCGCGAAAGGCAGTTCAGCCATGCGGCGCGCGCCTTTGTGGAACTGCTTTGAAGCGAAACCGTTCTGTTTGCGTGATGGTCGACACCGGCGAACCATGCAGCTCGAAGAGGTAGCGATGACCTTCGAAATCGTGGAAAGACCGGCCGAGCGCATCGCCGGCGCGTTCTGGGAAGGGACCTTCGGCGAAGCCGCAGATGGTGCCGTGCGCCGGCTGATCGCCGAGATGCAGGCGCATCACCAGCACCTTCATCCCGCAGACCACGCGACGCTTATCGGCCTCTCCTGGAACGATCGGCCGGACGGGTTTCGCTACCTCGTCGGCTACGTCTCAGACAAGGCTGAGACGACGGTCCATCCCGGCCACGTTGACCTGCCGTCCATGCGTTTCGTCACCGCGCTGCATCATCCTGATCACGGCGACGTCTTTGCGCATTACCAGAGAATGTTTGACTGGATCGCAGCTGAGGGGCATGCGGCCGATACCCGAGTGCTGCACTTTCGCGAGGAATACGAACCCGGCTTCGTGTCGTTGTCGCTTTCCTCACTCAGGCTGATGGTTCCGATCGGCTGATCCTTTCCATCAGAAAAATTGCTTTGACCATCAGCGCGTGCGCCTCTACTTGCGTGAATGCTTAAATCATCAGGATTTGGGCCGAATTCACTTAGTAGATCAACGTATTACAGCGACTTGAAGCCGTCTTCGGCGAGCGGGCTGTAGGCGCCGATCTGCCCGTTGCCCGGATATCCCCATGCTCGCCCGTCTGGCTCCCGCCATCTTCGTTCTGCTCTGGTCGACCGGCTGGGTCGTGGCGAAATATGCTGCCGTCTATGCCGATCCGCTGACCTTCCTGGTGCTGCGCTACACGCTGGCGATCGTGCTTTTCATTCTCTTCTGCCTCGCCACCGGTGCGCGGTGGCCCAAGTCCTTCGCAATGGCAGGCCACGCCGTGGTGTCGGGCATGTTCCTGCACGGGCTCTATCTCGCCTCCGTCTGGTGGGCGATCGGGCAGGGGGTGCCTGCCGGTATCTCCGGCATCATTGCCGGGTTGCAGCCGCTGATGACGGCCGTCGCTGCCGCCTTCGTCATCGACGAGAGGCTGAGCACGCAGCAGAGGCTCGGTCTGGTTCTCGGCTTTTTCGGCATCGCGCTTGCCGTGTTGCCGAAGGTGCTGGCGATCGATACGGGTGCGACGCCGATCCACATGCTGCCTGTTGTCCTCAACGTGCTCGGCATGGGGGCCGTCACCTACGGCACGCTCTACCAGAAGCGCCACCTGCAGAGCGGCGACATTCGCACGATCGCAGCACTTCAATATCTGGGCGCGCTGATCGTCACGGTCCCCTTGGCCTTGATGCTGGAGGACTTGCACGTGACCTGGAACCTCCAGGTCGTGCTTGCGCTCGCCTGGTCGGTGCTGGGGCTTTCGATGGGGGCGATCGCGCTGTTGCTCTACCTCATCCGGCGCGGCCAGGTGTCGCGTGCGGCATCGCTCATCTACCTCGTGCCGCCGCTTGCCGCCGTGCAGGCGTGGCTCTTCTTCGGCGAGGCGCTGACGCTGCCGATGGTCATCGGCACGGTGATTGCCGTTGCCGGTGTCTACCTCACCAACCGCAAGCAGCGGACATAGGGCATGTCTCGCAAAACGGTGCGGCGGATTTTGCGATAGCGATTTGCGCGTAAGCAAAAACAGAAACGGCGGGCCGCAAGGACCCGCCGTCTGTCTGCATCAGCTATGTCTAAAGATCAGCCCTGGTGGCCGCGGTTGCCGCCGTTGCCGCGACGCTGGCCCTGGCCGCCTTCGCGACGCTCGCCGCCACCGCGGTTCTCGTTGCGGCCGCCATGGCCGCGGCGGTCGCCCTGCTTCTGGCCGGGGCGTCCGTGGTGCTTCTTGCCTTCGTGGTTGCGGTTGCCCTCGCCACGGCCGTCGGTCTGCGGATGGCCGTGATCGCGGCGCTCCTGGCGCTGCGGGCGACGCTCGTCGCGCAGAAGGTCGTCGCCGGTAAAGCCGCTGGTCGCTGCTACCGGTTCGCCGGCCGGGCGCTCGCGGCGCGGAGGACGGCCGCCGTTCTGGTGCTGGCCGCCGCCGTTGCCCTTGCGGTGGCCGGCGCCGTTGTTGCCACGGCCGCTGCGGCCCTTGGCAGGACGCGCCTGGTCGGCCGGCGCTTCGCCGCTGGCAACGGCGATGTTGATGCCCATCAGCTTTTCGATGTCACGCAGCAGGCGGATTTCGTCCGGCGCGCAGAACGCAATGGCGATGCCGTCGCGGCCGGCACGGGCGGTACGGCCGATGCGGTGAACATAGGCGTCCGGAACTTCCGGCAGGTCGTAGTTGTAGACGTGGGTAACGCCCGGGATGTCGATGCCGCGCGCAGCGACGTCGGTGGCGACGAGCACGCGGATCTCGCCGTCACGGAAAGCCTTGAGCGCACGCTCGCGCTGGCCCTGGCTCTTGTTGCCGTGGATCGAGGCGGCCTTGAAGCCGACGTGGTCGAGATGCTTCATCAGCTTCTCGGCGCCGTGCTTGGTGCGGCTGAAGATCAGCGACAGACCGTCCGGGTTCTCGGTCAGCGTCTTCTTCAGAATGGTCGTCTTCAGGTCCTTGCCCGGAACGAAGTGAACATACTGCTCGACCTTGTCGGCAGCCTTGCCCGGAGGCGTGACCTGAACCTTGACCGGGTCGGTCAGATATTCGCCGGCGAGTTCGGCGATCTGCTTCGGCATGGTGGCCGAGAACAGAAGCGTCTGACGGTTCTTCGGTACGAGCTTGGAAATCTTGCGCAGATCGTGGATGAAGCCGAGGTCGAGCATCTGGTCGGCTTCGTCAAGCACCAGGTAGCGCCCCTGGGTGAGGGTCACTGCCTTGCGGGCGACGAGGTCGAGCAGGCGGCCGGGGGTCGCGACGAGGATGTCGACGCCGCGGGCGAGCTGTTCGGTCTGCTTGTTGATCGAGACGCCGCCGACGACAACGCCGATCTTCAGCGGCGACTTCTTGACGAACAGCTTGAGGTTGGCAGCGATCTGGTTGACCAGTTCGCGGGTCGGCGCCAGCACGAGCGCGCGAATGTTGCGCGGATCGGGGCGCTTGCCTTCGGCAACGAGCTTTTCGATCATCGGCAGGCCGAAGGCGGCCGTCTTGCCGGTGCCGGTCTGTGCGAGACCGATGAGATCGTTGCCCTTCAGGACGAGCGGGATAGCCTGGGCCTGGATCGGCGTCGGCTTTTCGAAGCCGTTGGCAGACAGGGTCTCCAGAATGTGTTCGGAAAGACCAAGATCTTTAAAGGTGGACAAATGCATATACCTTTTGGGGGCGCCAAACGCATTCGCCGGAACCGCATCCTTGCTGTTCCGGTATCGTTCGACGTCAAGAACCCCGCGTGAATTGGGAACTTGTGGGTTAAGAAAAAGTCGTCAAGCGCCTGTGCTGTCGCCGCTTACGGCGTATGGGTGCGCTTATCCTTCTTCACGGCTTTCTGTGTTGCCGAGGGCGCGCTCACGCGGCGGCCGGAAGGTGACGCTGGGCACCATGTCGTTGTTTTGGACGAAAAAGTCAAGGTACATCTTTTCGCAGGTGCGAAATGGGGCCTATTCCAGCGCGAGATCGAAGCCGGCTTCGGCCGCTTCCTGTCCGTTGACGAGAACGACGATGCGATGCGCGCCGGGGTAATAGCGGCGGGTGGTGATCGGCCGGATGGCATGGCGTTTCTCGATCTCGATCGCGCCGCCGGGTGCAAGTGTCGCCGATGTCCACTTGAACACTTTCGGCGATGTCGTGCCGTTCGCCTTGCGATGGTGCACGGCGTAATCGATCATCACCGTCTGGCTCGTATCGGCATCATGGCTGACGGCAAGGCGCAGGCCGAGGCTCTCGCCGAGCACGATTTTCGCGCGGTCGAGCGAGAGGCTGGCATCGATGCCGGAAGGGGCTGCAAAACCGAAATTTGCGAGCGCAGCCGAATGCCCCTGTTTTAACAGTGTGCGCGAGGCGTGGCGCAAAAGCTGGCGGCGTTCCGCCGAGGCGCTGCCGATGTGCTCGGCAACGAAGGCGGCCACCCGGTCGGGATGGTCCTTGGCGATGTCGTTGAGGCTGTTGGCGACCGAACGGCGCACATAGTCCTCGGGATCGTCGAGAAGCGCCGTCAGGATCGGCAGGATCGGGCCCGGATCACGGACAAGCTTCGGCAATCGCATCGCCCAGGGCAAGCGCGGGCGCGTACCTTCGCTGGCCAACCGCCGGACATGGTGGTCGGCGTCGTCCGTCCAGGAGCGGATCGTTGCAAGCGCGCGATCCTGGTCGCGGTCGATGAAGACGCGGATGCCGAACTCGGCCGTGAAATGCGGGGTCAGGGCACGCAGCAGCGACAAGGACAGGTCGAAGTCGTCAAGGCCACGCAAGGCAATGTACTGGCTGACCGGCAGCAGAGCCCAGCCGCTGATGCCGGCCCTGCCGTCGTGCGGCAGGCACGCCTCGATAATGGCCCCGGCTTCACGAAAGCCCTGCGGCAGGGTTTCGACCAGCGCATCGCGGATTTTCAGCGACCGCTGCATCAACTCCAGCGCCTCAAGTCCGTCTCCCGCGAGCGCCAGGAACATGTCCCGGTCGAAGTCGGCGAAGTTCCGACCGATGGTCGCGGCAATGCCCGTGACGACGCCGGGGTGTAGCAGGTTCTTCAGCGGTTCGGGCATGCTCAGGCGCTTCCTCTCAGATCTTCTGACCGGCGTTAAAATGCTGCACCAACATGACCGCGCTGATCGTGGCGGCATAGGGTGCGAAATCCGGGTCGATGCGAACGCGGTCGCCAGCCGATTGCGCGGCCTCCAGCGTTTCCCACTCGACCAGATCCGCAAGCATGCCCGACGTCTCGCAGGAATCAACGGCCCGCCAGGAAATGAAGCCGGGATAGCGCGAGACGGCCTGCATCGCCCGGCGGCGAGCCGCAAGCGCGGCCGGTTTGTCGATTACGATGCAGACGGCAAGTTCGAGGATGTTGTCGCTGGTCATGTCCTGCTCCATTCGGTTGCCTCTTGATTTAACATGAGGCAACTGACAGCCTTATGGCCATTACCGATGGTTACGTACCTTGTCGACGCTCAAAACCCGCGGTAACGCTATGAAATCTGGATGTTTTTCCGAAGGTCGTTCACGCCTTGGGGATCACGTAGCAGGGAGTTCCGTGTCATGAGACCCGCCGATCGACTGTTCCGGATCATCCAGCTGATGCGCGCCACCGGCCGGGTGATGACGGCGCGGGAAATTGCCGAGAAGATGGAGGTGGCGCAACGCACCATCTACCGCGACATGGAGCATCTGATCGCGTCGGGCGCGCCGATCGACGGCGAGCGCGGCGTTGGCTACCTTCTGCGCGAGGCCTTCGATGCGCCGCCGCTTGCCTTCACTTTCGAGCAGCTCGAGGCGCTCGCCTTCGGCACCCGCGCAGTGCAGATGCTCGGTGACGGGCGGCTTGCCCAGGCGGCGCGCGAGGCGATGGAGAAGATCGCCCATGGCCTGCCGCCCGAACATCGCCAGCGGCTGACGGCGGCACCGCTGCGGGCTTTTCGCTCCGCGCTGCAGCCGGAACCGCCGGTCCTGCTGGGCGAGGTGCGCCAGGCGATCGCCGAGCGTCGCAAGCTTCACCTTGGATATGACAGCCTCAAGGACGAGCACTCGGAACGCACAATCTGGCCGCTGGGTTTGAGCGTTTTCGGTCATGCCTGGCTGCTGACCGGTTGGTGTGAGCTGCGCCAGGACTTTCGCGATTTTCGGGTCGACAGGATCGGCTCGTTGCGCGTTTCGCGTGAACGCTTCAAGCCGACGCCGGAGCGCAGTTTCGAGGCCTATCTGGCGCGGATGTGATCGTCGTTTCAATCGCAAATAATTTGTGTCGCGCGGTGCCGCGTGGGAACCGAACCAGGCTTCGCGCGTTTCTTTTAAAGGGCCTCTTCGGCCCGCCACGATCCACACCAATCATTGGGAGACAATCGTGCAGAACCGGACATGGATATTGGCCGCGGACGGCAATACCGCGCGCATCGTCAAGGGCGTCAACCTGTTGAAGGAGGAGCGCCAGCGGCCGGACGAGGAAACCTTTCACACCGAACCCAAGCGCGTTCAGGACATCATGGCCGACAAGCCCGGGCGGTCGCATTCGTCCGTTGGCCACGGCCGCTCCGCCATGGAATACAAGAGCGACCCCGTTCGCGAGGAGCAACAGCGTTTCGTTGCAGACGTCGCCGAGAGGCTCGAAAGTTATGCCGCCGACCACGCTTTCGACAGCCTGGTCATCTGCGCCGCACCGCGGACCCTCGGCGATCTCAGAAAACAACTCTCCGCCCATGTCAGGGACCGGACCGTTGCCGAAATCGACCGCAATTGCGTGGCCGCGACCACGGAGCAACTGATCGCCACGGCGCGAGCTGCTGTCTTTCCTTAAGCGGTTGCCCTGGGCTGGCCGCGAGGCTCGAGAGGGCGGGGTTTTGCCGAATGGCGATAGCCTCCGCCACTTCAGCGGTGTCCCGTCAGAAATCCGTCGGGACGCCGCCTTCCGCCTTACGCTTGGCAACGAAGGCGTCGAGTTCTTCCTCGATTGCCGGATCGAGTGGTGGACGCTCATACTCGTTGAGCTTCTGCTTGAAGATCCGGTTGGCATGGTCGTAGGTCGTCGGCCGGCCGGCTTCCGTCCAGGTCTCGAAGTTGCGCCAGTCCGACAGGATCGGCGAATAGAAGGCGGTCTCGTAGCGCTGCAGCGTGTGCAGCGTGCCGAAATAGTGGCCGCCGGGGCCGACGTCACGCACGGCGTCAAGGCCCAGCGCATCCTCGCTGACATCGAGCGGCGTCAGGTACTCCGCCACCATCTGCAGCATGTCGACGTCGAGGATGAACTTCTCGAATGAGGCCGTCAGCCCCCCTTCGGTCCAGCCCGCCGCATGCATGACGAAGTTGCCGCCGCCTTGCGTCAGGGCCCAGAGCGACATGGCGGACTCGTAGGCTGCCTGCGCGTCGAGCGTATTGGCGGCGTTGGTATTTGAGGTGCGGTAGGGGATGTTGTACCTGCGGGCGAGCTGGCCGCCGGCGATCACCGCCTTCATGTATTCCGGCGTGCCGAAGGCGGGTGCGCCGGTCTTCATGTCGACGTTCGAGGTGAAGCCGCCGTACATCACCGGTGCGCCGCGCCGGACCATCTGGGTAAAGGCGATGCCGCAGAGCGCCTCGGCATTCTGTTGGACAAGGGCGCCGGCGATCGTGACCGGGGCCATGGCGCCGGCCAGCGTGAAGGGGGTGACCACGACCACCTGGTTGCGCGAGGACATCTCGATGATGCCCTGCAGCATCGGCCCGTCGAGGCGCAGCGGCGAGGAGGTGTTGATGATGGTAAAGAGCGAGGGCTCGCGCTCCATCTGCTCCATCGAGATGCCACGACCGATCCGGGCGATCTCGATGCCGTCGGTGTTGCGCTGCTTCCCCAGCGAATAGACGTGGAACACCTTGTCGGTGAGCTTCACCATGTCCGACAGGCAGTCGAGGTGGCGCACCGAGGCGTGGATGTCGACCGGCTCCACGGGGTAGCCGCCTGTCGTGTGGACGATGTCGTAGGACTGCGCGAGCTTCACCAGCTTGCGATAGTCCTCCTGGTTGCCGGTGCGACGTCCGCCTTCACGGTCGGCCACGAAGGGGGCGCTGGCGATCTGGGCGAAGACGAGATTGTTGCCGCCGATCTGAACGTTGCGCGCAGAGTTGCGGGCATGCATGGTGAAGGCTGATGGCGCGTGTGCGATCATCTCCATGATCAAGCCGCGGTCGAAGCGCACCCGGTCGGTGCCCGGCGTCACGTCGGCGCCAGCGGCCTTCATCCGGTCTCGCGCCTCCGGCAGGATGACGTCCATGCCGATCTCTTCAAGGATCGTCAGCGACGCCTCATGAACCGCTTCAAGCGCATCGTCCGAAAGGACCGTGGACTTCGCCAGCGTATTGACAAGATTGAGATATTTGCCACTGAGGGTTTTGCGGGATCTGTCGGCGCCGCGCCCGCCAGGGCGGCGTCGCCGCTCCAGTGGCGTCGAGGCTGCATCACCCGTTGCTGCGTCCGGAAACTGATCGTCGTTCATGGAGGACCCACCGCGTTGCCGATGCGTGTGTGTCGCAGATTCTGGCCGAGGATGGCCCGCCATTTGCGACAGTTCAGGCCTCTTGTGGAGTAAAGCGCTTGGCTGACACATTCTCGCAGGCCTTCGGCGCGGTCGGTCAGAGTGTGACCGCAGGGGGCGGGCGGTGTCTAGCGCTTGTCGCCGCGCAGCATCTCCCGCTTGCCGGCAAAGCCTTTGCGCTTCTCGACGACAAAGCCGGATGCCTGAAGATTGCGGCGCACGAAGCCGGCAGCGGCGTAGGTGGCAAAGCTACCGCCGGGCGCGGTCTTTTCGAAGACGAGCCGCATCAGTTCTTCTGACCACATATCGGGATTGCGCGAGGGCGCGAAGCCATCGAGATACCAGGCGTCAAACCGGAGTTCGGTCTCGGCGACGCCTTTGAGTGCCGGGCCGCACACGACGGTCAGGCGCACGCCATCGTCGAACTCGATGTGGACATTGCCGTCGCGCTCAGCTGGCCAGCGGGCGACCAGCGCCTGGCGTTCGGCCTCGATTTCCGGCCACTGGCTGAGTGCGCGCGAGATCTCGTCGGCCGCCATCGGGAACCGTTCGAAGGACACGAAATGCAGCCGGTCACCGGCGGTGGCCGTCGTCTTCCACTGCCGCCAGGTCTCGCAGAAATTGAGGCCGGTGCCGAAGCCGAGTTCGCCGATCGTGAACCCACCAGTACCGGTCCAACGATCGGGCAGGCCGTTGCCGGACAGGAACACGTGGCCGCACTCCAGCCGGCCGTCGGTGCGGCAATAAAAGTGATCGCCAAACTCCCGGGAATAGGGCATATCGCCCTCGTGCCAATCAAGGTTCTGGTGCGACGGGGGCTCGATCGGGTCTGCGGGTGCTGTCATGGCAGAGGCGATAATCCGCCCGCCGGAGAAGGTCAATCGATGAGCGAGCTTTTGGTCGTCGGCGGTGGCATCATGGGGCTTTGGGCCGCCCTGACGGCTGCGCGTGCGGGCATGACCGTGCATCTCGTCGAGCGGGAACGCCTCGGATCTGGCGCAAGCGGCGGGCTGCTTGGGGCCCTCATGCCGCATATGCCCGACCGCTGGAACGCCAAGAAACAATTTCAGTTTGATGCCCTGGTTTCGCTGGAGCGGGAGATAGCCGAGCTCGAAGCCGAGACGGGAACGTCGACCGGCTACCGGCGTACCGGCCGGCTGATGCCGCTTGGCAGGCCGCATCTGCGTGACATCGCACTCGGCCACGAGCAGGACGCCCTGACGAATTGGCGTGCAGCCGACCGGCAGTTCCACTGGCATGTCCGGGACCAGGGGGGTGACGGTTGGCTGAGCGCGAATGCTGCCGAGCACGGTGTGGTGTTCGATACGCTGGCTGGCCGGGTGTCGCCACGGCGCGTGCTTGCGACCTTGCGCACGGCGCTCATGGAAAGACCCAACGTCCGTATCGATGAGGGTGCGGGTATCCGCGCGATCGATCCGGCGCACGGCCGGGCTGAGCGCGAGGACGGCAGCCGCGTGACGTTCGACCACTGCATCATTGCCGCTGGCGTCGGCAGTTTCCCGCTGCTTGATGCCTTGTCCGTTCCTTTGAAGACTGCAAGCGGCACCGCAGTCAAGGGCCAGGCAGCGCTGCTGAAGGCGGATGTCGATCCGGAACTGCCGGTGATTTTCACGGATGGCGTCTACATCATCGCCCATGACGACGGCCATGTGGCCGTGGGCAGCACCAGCGAGAACCGTTTCGCCGATCCGTTGGCGACGGACGAACAACTCGACGACCTGCTGCGCCGGGCCACGATACTCGCTCCTTGCCTTCAGCATGCCCCGGTTGTGGAACGCTGGGCCGGCCTGCGGCCGAAATCGGCGGGTCGGGAGCCGACCGTTGGACGACACCCGGATCACCCGAACCTCTTTTTATTGACGGGCGGATTCAAGGTGAGCTTCGGTATCGCGCATCGGCTCGCGCAGTTCGTCGTCGACGAAATCGCCGAGCGGGACACGATCGAAATCCCGGAATCCTTCTTGTGCCGGAATCACATAGCGGCGCTTCGCGAGAAACATCTTTAAGCCATTAAGGCGGGATGTCAGGCAAAGGGCCCCGCCGCCGGCGGAGCCCCGATCTCGAACATGCCTTTTCTGATCAGTCCTTACATCCAGTAAGGCGGCACGCCGTAATAGTCGTACACGCGACGCCCGTTCTCCTGGTTCCAATTGTATTCCTCGGTGCCGTGGTACTTCGGCGCGCGCTCGACCTGATCTCGGGTCACATCCGTGCGGTAGCCGCCGAGTTTCTCGTCATAGGTCAGCTTCGCCCATGGCAGCGGGTAGTGGTCTTCACCGATGCCGAGGAAGCCGCCAAAGCCGAGCACGGCATAGGCGACACGGCCGCTGCGCTTTTCGATGATCACCCGCTCGATCGAACCGATGTGCTTGTCGTCAGCGCCGTAGACCTTCGTGCCTTCAACCTTGTCGCTTGCAATCAGGTCATGGGTTTCCTTGATGCGGGCGTCCTGAAGGTTCGCATTGTGATAGGTCACGCTTTTTCTCCATCCTTGTTGTTACCTCTTGGGAACGGCTCGTCGCCGGGATGGTTCCGAAAAACTTGGCGCAAAAACTTGGCGCATCGCGGCGGCCGGGACGGCATGACGCGCCGCCCACTTCGTCAATCTGTCACGCAAATCACCTATTACGCGGCCATGGATCACGATGATGCGGGTCAAGGCGACCGACAATCAGGGGCGTGATCGATTGTTTCAAATCGCAGCGGAATGCGGGCGGAAAACCGAAAGGCGCTTTTCCTCATCCCGCTCAGACGGACCATCCGGAGCCAATTCATGCGCTACGCCATTTGTTTCACGCCGCCGATGGCCGACCCGCTTTCCGCGGTGGCTGCAAGCTGGCTTGGGCGCAACGTGTACTCCGGCGATCCCGCCGAGCTGCCCTCGGTCGCGGGCTTGAGTGCCGCTGATATCGCCTATCACACGGCCGTCCCCCGCCGTTTCGGCTTCCATGCGGTGATGATGTCGCCCTTTCGGCTGCATCCCGACATGACGGAATCGCAGCTGTTGAAGGCGCTGATGCATTTTGCCGGTGCCCAAACGCCCTTCGAAGTCGATCGCCTCGAGATCGCGCGCATCGGCCGGTGCTGGGGTCTGATGCCGCCGGTGCCGAGCACCGCCATGCATCTGCTGGCGGCCAATGTCGTCCAGGAATTCAGCGTCTTTCGTGCGCCGCTCTCGGAGGACGAGATCGAGCGCTCCGATCCGGATCGGCTCACGGCGCCGCAGTTTTCCAACCTGCACCGCTGGGGCGATCCGCATGTCATGGACGAATATCGATTCCACATGATGTTGACGGGACCGCTTGCCAACGACGCCCTGCGCCAGGTGGAGGCACCGTTGCGCGCACTGTTCGATCCGTGCCTGGCCGCACCGTTGTCCATTGGCAGCCTCGCGCTTTTCGTCGAGCAGGAGACCGGCGCGCCGATGCGGGTGCATTCGCAGCATCCGCTCGGCAAGATCGCGACGAAGGCGCGCGCCGAGCGGGCAAAGCGTGCCGCCGCCGATCCGTCGCTCAACTCGGGTGCGACCCGTCCCCTGCCGCTGATCGTTGCGGCGCTGATGGCGCACCGTCAGGTCGCGGATCTACCTCCCAAATAGGGCCGAGCGTGGATAGGGCAGCGCCAGAGGCGGCATGTCCGTGGGCGAAAAATACCGGAGCGATTTCGTTTCGTTGTCCGCGATCGGGTTCTGCGGGCCGGTAATCCGGCATTGGAACAGGGTCACGACATACTCGACCTGGTCGCCATTCGGGTAGGTGTAGCGAAACGCCGTTCCTCCGTAGACGCCGAGGATCCTGTCTATCGAGACGGGGAAGGCCGGTCTCTTCCATGACTTCCCGCATCACGGCTTCGTCAGGCGTTTCACCGGGCTCGATCGCGCCTGCCGGCAGGCTCCAGCCTTCGCCGCTTGCCTTCTCCTGCAACAAAATCTGCCCATCGGCGTTGTGTATGACGGCAGCGACGGATGGGCAGAGCAAGAGGCCGGACCCGATCTTTTCGCGAATACTCTGGATGTAGGTTTTCATCGCCTGATGCCGTTTGGTTGAAGCCATCCGGTAACTAAGACCGTTTTGCCACGCATCTCAACTCCGATCGTGAACGAGCGTCGCCATGGCGGTAAACGTCGCCCCCAACGGGCAGATTTCAGTATCGACAATCCGGTTGGCGATGATACCGTCCCCAAAAATACCGAAGGATGATTTGATGTCTGAGACCAGCTATCCGCGCGACCTCGTAGGCTACGGCCGCAATCCGCCAAAGGCGAATTGGCCGGGTGACGCGCGTATCGCCGTGCAATTCGTGCTGAACTACGAGGAGGGCGGCGAAAGCTGCATTCTCGATGGCGACCCGGCTTCCGAGTGCCTGCTGTCGGAAATCGTCGGCGCGCAGCCCTGGGCCGGTCAGCGCAATCTCAACATGGAATCGATCTACGAATACGGTTCCCGTTCCGGTTTCTGGCGGTTGTGGCGCATGTTCACCAGCCGCAACGTGCCGCTCACCGTCTATGGCGTGACGCAGGCCATGGCGCGCAACCCGGAGGCTGTCGCCGCCATGAAGGAAGCGGGCTGGGAAATTGCCAGCCACGGCCTGCGCTGGCTCGAATACAAGGATTTCCCCGAGGAGGTCGAGCGTGAGCACATCCGCGAAGTGGTGCGGCTGCACACGGAACTGACCGGCGAGCGGCCGCTCGGCATCTACCAGGGCAAGCCTTCGGCGAACACGCTGAAGCTGGTGCTGGAGGAGGGCGGGTTCCTCTATTCCTGCGACAGCTATGCCGACGAACTGCCCTATTGGGTGCCGGGCTTGCCGGCCGACAAGCCGCATCTGATCATTCCCTATACGCTTGACGCCAACGACATGCGCTTTGCGACCAACCAGGGCTTCAACTCCGGTGACCAGTTCTTCACCTATCTGAAAGACACGTTCGACGTGCTCTATGAAGAGGGCCGCCAGGGCGAGGCCAAGATGATGAACATTGGTCTGCACTGCCGTCTCGTCGGTCGCCCGGGCCGGGCCGCGGCCCTTGCGCGCTTCATCGACTACGTCATGTCGCACGACAAGGTGTGGGTGCCCCGGCGCATCGATATCGCCAACCACTGGTACCAGCACCACAAGCCGCAAGGGGCGCTCTGATGTCCGACCGTGACGACTTTGTCGCCCGTTTTGGTGGCGTGTTCGAACACTCGCCCTGGGTCGCCGAGCGCGCCTTCGACCGCGCCGCGGCGACGGGGCTGACGGCGGGCACCGTGCATTCGGCACTCTGCCAGGCTTTTCGCACGGCGCTGCCGCGCGAGAAGATGCAGGTGCTTCGCGCGCATCCGGATCTCGCCGGCAAGCTCGCCATCGCCGGCAAGCTGACGGCGGATTCGACCGCCGAGCAGGCGTCCGCCGGCCTCGATCGGCTCACGCCCGAAGAGCATGAGCGCTTCACGGCGCTCAACGACGCCTACACCAAGAAGTTCGGCTTCCCCTTCATCATCGCCGTGAAGGGGCTCACCAAGGGGCAGATTCTCGCCGCCTTCGAAAGTCGCATTGACAATTCGCCCGAAGAGGAATTTGAAACCGCTTGCGCGCAGGTTGAGAAAATCGCCCGCCTGCGGCTGCAGTCGATGCTTCCTGGAGACGAAAATGCCTGACAATACCGTTCGATCCGCGTCCTCGTTCCTCCGGAGGGCCGTCGAACTGGAGCTGACGTTCGCGATCGTCACGATCGCCTGCGAGGTTTGTGCCTGATGTCGCGCCAGCTCAAGATCGAACCGCTGACGCGCGAAGCCTTCGCACCCTTCGGATCCGTCATCGAGGCGGATCCTGCAACGATGCGGTACATCAATGGCGGTAATACGGAGCGCTTCCACGGGCTGGCGCGCGCCGACGTTGCCGGCGAGGGCGCCAATGTCATCATCAACATCTTTCGCGGCCAGCCGCGCGCTTTCCCCTATGCGGTGACGATGATGGAGCGCCATCCGCTCGGCAGCCAGAGCTTTTCGCCGCTCGACGACCGGCCCTGGCTGGTCGTGGTCGCCGAGGATGAGAACGGCCGGCCGGGTAAGCCGCGCGTGTTTCGGGCCGATGGCCGGCAGGGGGTCAACTACGGTCGCAATGTCTGGCATCACCCGCTGATGTCGGTCGGCGCCGTCAGCGATTTCCTGATTGTCGACCGCGAAGGTCCGGGCAACAATCTCGAAGAGTTCTTCTATGACGAACCCTTCGTCATTGAGAGCGCGACCTAGAGAGCAATTCCAGGAAAAGTGCGAAACGGTTTTCCGTCGGGAATTGCGTTGTTTCAAAGAGTTAGACTGTTTCTTCGTTTCGAAGAGATGATGAACAGTCTAACGGAATGAAGTGCGCGCGGGTTTCGGCCGGCGCCAACCCCTTTTTGGAAGAGGCAAGCGATGAGCAGCACCGGCCGCCTGACGACCCACGTTCTCGATACCGCCCTCGGCAAGCCGGCCGAAGGCCTGCGCATCGATCTCTATTGGCTGGAAGGTGAAGAGCGGCAGCTGATCCGCACCGTCCACACCAACAGCGACGGCCGCGTCGACGGGCCGATGGTCGAAGGCATCGGCTTCATGGCCGGCAATTACGAACTGGTCTTTTACGCCGGTGACTATCTGCGCCGATCCGGCACGACGCTGCCGGAGCCGGCCTTCCTTGATCGCATCCCCTTGCGCTTCGGCATCGCCGATCCGGCAAGCCACTATCACGTGCCGCTGTTGCTTTCGCCCTATGGGTACTCGACCTATCGCGGGAGCTGAGGGTTAGAGGTATTGCGCTCGCCTCGCGTTTTGCCGGAAGGGTTACTCCAAGCTCCCTCATCCTCGCCCTTGTGGCGGGGATCCAGCGACCCGACGTCATCAGGGTCAAAAGACTTTTCAGCCCAAGGACTTGGGCTGGTCCCGCAGTTCCATCGGAACTGCTAGAGATTCCTGTGACAAGCACAGGAATGAGGGCGGAAGTGGCTGTTGCCGTGGACTAATCCGCCAATATGCTGCGGTCAACGTCGTTGATGTCGCGTTTGCCGCAGAGCGCCATGGTGATGTCCATCTCCTTGCGGATGATTTCGAGCGCCTTGGTGACGCCGTCCTTGCCCATGGCGCCGAGGCCGTAGAGGAAGGGGCGGCCGATATAGGTGCCCTTGGCGCCCATGGCGACGGCCTTCAGCACGTCCTGGCCGGAGCGGATGCCGCCGTCGACGTGAACCTCGATCTGGTGGCCGACGGCATCGACGATGCGCGGCAGCATGCTGATCGAGGAATGGGCGCCGTCGAGCTGGCGGCCGCCATGGTTGGAAACGATGATCGCGTCGGCGCCGGTGGCCGCGGCCATCTTGGCGTCCTCAGGGTCGAGAATGCCCTTGAGGATGAGCGGCCCACCCCAGCGCTCCTTGATCCAGGCGACATCCTTCCAGGAGAGCTGCGGATCGAACTGTTCCGCCGTCCAGGCGCCAAGCGAGGACAGGTCGGTGACGCTTTTCGCGTGGCCGACGATGTTGCGGAAGGTGCGGCGCTTGGTGCCGAGCATCTTCATGCACCAGCCGGGACGCGTCGCCATCTGCCAGAGGTGCTTGGGGGTGAGCTTCGGCGGTGCCGAAAGGCTGTTGCGCAGGTCCTTGTGGCGCTGGCCAAGGATCTGCAGGTCGAGCGTCAGCACCAGTGCCGAACATTTGGCGGCCTTGGCGCGGTCAATCAGGTTGAGGACGAATTCGCGCTCACGCATCACATAGAGCTGGAACCAGAAAGGCTTGGTGGTGACCGATGCCACATCCTCGATCGAGCAGATGCTCATGGTCGAGAGCGTGAAAGGCACGCCGAAGGCTTCGGCGGCCTGGGCCGCCAGCATTTCGCCGTCGGCATGCTGCATGCCGGTGAGGCCGGTCGGTGCGAGTGCCACCGGCATCGACACCTTCTGGCCGATCATCGTCGTTTCCAGCGAACGGTTGGTCATGTCGACCAGCACCCGCTGGCGCAGCTTCACCTTGGCGAAATCCTCCTCGTTGGCGCGATAGGTGCCCTCCGTCCAGGCGCCGCTGTCGGCGTAATCGAAGAAGAGTTTCGGCACCCGGCGCTTGGCGAGCGCCTTGAGATCGCTGATTTCGAGGATTTGCGTCATGGAAATAGCCTTCGTCCAACAGGGATTGAACGAGCCATTACCATGTTTGCCGGAGGCTTGTAATAGCGAGAGCGCAAAGAGGTCAATTTTCTTGACCTCTTTGCGCTCAAGGGGATCAGGCCGTGGCCAATGCCGATTTCGCCGGCTTGCCCGCGACATAGGTTTCGACGACCGCGCGGTCGTCGCCCATGGTCTGCAGCAGGAAGAGCTCGTCGGCCAGAGAGTTGACCACTTCGGCGCGGAGCGCCATGGCAGGCGTTGCCGCCATGTCGAGCACGATGAAGTCGGCATCTGTGCCAGTCTCCAGCGTGCCGATCCTGTCGACCAGCGAAAGCGCCTCGGCATTGCCGCGGGTCATCATGAAGAAGCTCTCGAAAGGGTTCAGTCGCTCGCCCTGCAACTGCAGGATCTTGTAGGCCTCGTCGAGCGTCTTCAGCATGGAATAACTGGTGCCGCCACCGATGTCCGAGGCGACCGATGTGCGCACCGGCTTGTCGCGGCGCGAAAGCGCTCGCAGCGGAAACAGGCCGGAGCCTAAGAAGAGGTTAGAAGTCGGGCAGAAGACGGCCACAGAGCCGGTCTCGCTCATGGCGTCCGCCTCGCGGTCCGACAGATGGATGCAGTGGCCGAACAGGCTCTTGGGCCCGAGCAGGCCATAGCGGGCGTAGACGTCGGTGTAATCAATGGCTTCCGGGTAAAGCTCGCAGGTGAAGGTGATCTCGTCGCGGTTTTCCGAAAGATGGGTCTGCACATGCAAATCCGGAAACTCACGCACCAGCGATTTGGCGACCTCCATCTGCTCGGGCGTCGAGGTGATGGCGAAGCGCGGGGTGATGGCGACGTGGTTGCGGCCCTTGCCGTGCCAGTCGCGGATGACGGCGCGGGTCTCGTCGTAGCCCATTTGCGGCGTGTCGAGCAGGCCTTGCGGGGCATTGCGGTCCATCATCACCTTGCCGGCGATCATGCGCATGTCGCGGCGCAGCGCCTCGGCGAAGAAGGCATCGGCGGACGCCTTGTGCACCGAGCAATAGGCCGTCGCCGTCGTCGTCCCGTGGCGGACCATCTCGTCGAAGAAGCGGGTGGCGATGCGTTCCGCGTGAGCGGTCTCGACGAAACGGCACTCCTCCGGGAAGGTGTAGGTGTTCAGCCATTCCAAGAGGTTGGCGGCGTAGGAGGCCATTACCTGCATCTGCGGGAAATGCAGGTGCGTATCGATGAAGCCCGGTACGATGAGATGCGGGCGATGGTCGATTTCCTCGACGCCTCCGGGTGCACCGGCCTTGACGGTGGCGTAGGCGCCGCTGGCAACAATCTGCCCACCCTTGACCAGCAGCGCGCCGTCGCTCTCGTAGCTGTAGGCGGCGCTGTCGTCGATCGACGTCGGCGCGCGGTTGAAGCTCAAGAGCCGGCCGCGAATAAGGGTGGTGGTCATTGTGTCTTGCCTTCCTCGACGGCGCTTTCGAACCAGGCTGTCAAAAGCTGGCGCTCGTCCGTCGTCATGTCTGTCACGTTGCCGGGCGGCATCGCATGGCTGCGCCCGGCCTGGATATAGATTTCGCGGGCATGGGCGGCAATCTCTGCGTCGCTTTCGAGCACCACACCTTTCGGCGCCTGGGTGATGCCCTCATAGACGGGTTCGGCCGCATGGCACATGGAACAGCGGGTCGAGACCGTATCCCTGACGGCCGGGAAGTGGGCGTTTGCGGCAAAACGCGTGAAGGCAGGCGCGACTTCTGCCTTCTTGTCATCGCCGCCGGTCAGCACCTTCGGCACGGTCGAGAGCCACATGATCAGGATGAAGAGAAGGGCGGTGACGAGCCAGGTCCAGGTCGGCCTGCCCTTGCGGGCGTGGGTGGTGTTGAACCAGTGGCGGATGGTGACGCCCATCAGGAAGACCAGCGCAGCGATGATCCAGTTGAACGCCGTCGCAAATGCCAGCGGATAGTGGTTCGACAACATGAAGAAGATGACGGGCAGCGTCAGGTAGTTGTTGTGCAGCGAGCGCTGCTTGGCCTGGGCGCCGAGTTTTGGGTCCGGCGTGCGGCCGGCGATCAGGTCGGCGACGACGATCTTCTGGTTGGGGATGATGATGAAGAAGACGTTTGCCGACATGATCGTCGCGGTAAAGGCACCGAGATGCAGGAAGGCGGCGCGACCGGTGAAGACCTGGGTGTAGCCCCAGGCCATGACCACCAGCGCCACATAGAGCAGCGCCATCAGGCCCCAGGTGTTCTTGCCGATCGGCGACTTGCACAAGAGGTCGTAAAACAGCCAGCCGATGCCGAGCGAGGCGAGCGAGATCAGGATCGCCGTGGTTGCCGATATGTCGAGCACGTGGCGGTCGATCAGGAAGAGATCGGCGCCGCCGTAATAGACGATACAGAGCATGGCGAAGCCCGAGAGCCACGTGACGTAGGATTCCCATTTGAACCAGGTGAGGTGTTCGGGCATCGAGGCTGGCGCCACCAGGTACTTCTGGATGTGATAGAAGCCGCCGCCATGCACCTGCCACTCCTCGCCATAGGCGCCGACCGGCAGGTGATCGCGCTTCACGAGACCCAGGTCGAGCGCGATGAAATAGAAGGATGAGCCGATCCAGGCGATGGCCGTGATCACGTGCAGCCAGCGCACGGCAAAGGCCAGCCATTCCCAGGCGATGGCGAACTCGTACATTCAGATCCCCTTTGTCCCAATTGTTTCACCTTGCGCAAAAACGACGGTGGGGAAAAGGGGCTCTGTGGCTCCTTAAGCGCTATTTGCCTGCAGGAATTGTGGCGGGCAGAGCTCGCCGAGGATCCAGTCGCGGAAAATCCGGATCTTCGGCGTGTTGCGGCGGGCATGGGGATAGGCGAGCCAGTAGTCGCAACCGTCGCTACAGCGCAGATCGAAGGGCTGGTAGAGGCGGCCGAGCGCCACATCGTCGGGGTAGAATTCCGGCGTCAGGATGGCGACGCCCTGGCCGGCGACGGCGGCGCGCGCCTCGAAGGTCTGGGCGCCAAGCCGGCTGTGCGGTCGTCCCTCGAGGTCCGGGTCCGCGACGCCTGCCGCCTTGAACCACATCGGCCACCAGGGATCGCCGGCATCGATGATGCGAAGCTTCAAGAGATCGCGCGGCTCGTGCACGCCGCCGATGGTGGCGGCAAGCGCCGGACTCAGCATCGGGCTGAACTCGACGCGCATCAGTGGATGGGTGTCGAGGCCGGGCCAGACGCCGCCGCCGGAGCGGATCGCGAGATCGGCGGGCTCGCGGCTAAAATCGGTGAGCGAGTCGCTGGTCGTCAGCCGCACGGCGATGTTCGGATGGGCGAGCTGGAACGAGCCGATGTTGCGCGCGAGCCATTGCGAGGCAAAGGTCGGCGTCGAGCTGATGAGCAGCGCGCTGTCGATATCGCCGCGGGCATTGGAAACGGCCTCCTGCAGCATTTCGAAAGCTTCGGTCACCCGCGGCGCCATGCGCTGGCCGACGTCGGTCAGCGAGATCTGGCGCGGGCGGCGCAAAAACAAGGGCTCGCCGACATTCTCCTCGATCAACTTCACCTGGTAGCTGACGGCCGTCTGGGTCATGCCCAGCTCTTCGCCGGCCTTGGTGAAGCTGCCGAGCCTTGCGACCGCTTCGAAGACCCTGAGCGCATTGAGCGGAAACTGCTTCGACATCTTCATGGATAAGTTCTCTTGATGCATGCAGACGGATGTTCGATTGGATTTCGATCCTCCTCCACGGCATCCTTCAAGTCAACTTCCCAAGACGAACAGGTGCTGAAATGAGTTGCGACGC
>NZ_DASYHB010000148.1:0-2364 GCF_035999185.1 Ensifer sp.
GACGCAGGTGTTCTGGTTGGAACGCTGGAACTTCTGCAGACGGTAGATATCGACGCCCGACTTCGACGGATCGAGGTCTTCGGTGGCGCGGATAACGATACGGGTCGCGTCGACCTGGTCGACGACACCGCCACGACGGGCTGCAATCGCAGCGCCGGAGTCACGGGCAACGACCGGTTCCATGCCGGTACCGACGAACGGCGCTTCGGCGCGCAGCAGCGGCACGGCCTGACGCTGCATGTTCGAGCCCATCAGTGCGCGGTTCGCGTCGTCGTTCTCAAGGAACGGGATGAGCGCGGCCGCGACCGAAACGAGCTGCTTCGGCGAAACGTCCATCAGGTTGATGTTGTCACGCGGCGCCAGCATAACTTCGCCGGAGTGACGGCAAACGACGAATTCTTCGGCGAAGGAGCCATCGGCTTCGAGAACCGAGTTGGCCTGGGCGACGTGATACTTCGCCTCTTCCATTGCCGAGAGGTAGACGACGTCGTTCGTCACCTTGCCGTCGACGATCTTGCGGTACGGGCTTTCGATGAAGCCGTACTTGTTGACGCGGGCGAAGGTTGCAAGCGAGTTGATCAGACCGATGTTCGGGCCTTCCGGCGTTTCGATCGGGCAAATACGGCCGTAGTGGGTCGGGTGAACGTCGCGGACTTCGAAGCCTGCGCGCTCGCGGGTCAGACCACCCGGGCCAAGAGCCGAAAGACGGCGCTTGTGGGTGATTTCCGAAAGCGGGTTCACCTGGTCCATGAACTGCGACAGCTGCGAGGAACCGAAGAACTCGCGAACGGCGGCAGCGGCCGGCTTGGCGTTGATCAGGTCCTGCGGCATGACCGTGTCGATTTCGATCGAGGACATGCGTTCCTTGATCGCGCGCTCCATGCGAAGCAGGCCGAGACGGTACTGGTTTTCCATGAGTTCGCCGACAGAGCGAACACGACGGTTGCCGAGGTTGTCGATGTCGTCGATCTCGCCCTTGCCGTCACGCAGCTCGACGAGCATCTTGACGACAGCCAGGATGTCTTCCTTGCGCAGGATGCGCACGGTGTCTGCGACTTCGAGGTCGAGGCGCATGTTCATCTTGACGCGGCCGACGGCCGAGAGATCGTAACGCTCGGCATCGAAGAACAGCGTGTTGAACATGGCTTCCGCGGAATCCATGGTCGGCGGCTCGCCCGGACGCATCACGCGGTAGATGTCGAACAGAGCGTCCTGACGGTTCTCGTTCTTGTCTGCCGAAAGCGTGTTGCGGATGTAGGCGCCGACATTGATGTGGTCGATGTCGAGAACCGGGATTTCGTCGAAACCAGCCGAGAGGATGACCGGAAGGGTCTTCTCGTCGATCTCGTCGCCGGCTTCGAGGTAGATCTCGCCGGTACCGTAGTTGACGACGTCTTCGGCAAGATAGTTGCCGTAGAGATCATCGTTGGTTGCCTTGAGCGCCTTCAGGCCCTTGTCCTGCAGCTGGCGAAGAAGACGCGGGGTCAGCTTCTTGCCGGCTTCAACGACCACTTCGCCGGTGTCGGCGTCGATCATGTCGGTGATGGCCTTCTGGCCCTTCAGGGCGTCGGGCTGGAACGGCACGCGCCAGCCTTCGCCGTCGCGCTGGTAGAGCGACTTCGTGTAGAAGGTGTCGAGGATTTCCTCGCCGTCCATGCCGAGCGCCATCAGGAGCGACGTCACCGGAATCTTGCGGCGGCGGTCGATACGCGCATGCACGATGTCCTTGGCGTCGAACTCGATGTCGAGCCAGGAACCGCGGTAAGGAATGACGCGGGCTGCAAACAAAAGCTTGCCCGACGAATGGCTCTTGCCCTTGTCGTGGTCGAAGAAGACGCCCGGCGAACGGTGCATCTGCGAAACGATAACGCGCTCGGTGCCGTTGACGATGAAGGTGCCGTTGTCGGTCATGAGCGGCATGTCGCCCATGTAGACGTTCTGTTCCTTGATGTCCTTGATGGACTTCGCGCCGGTATCCTCGTCAATATCAAACACGATGAGGCGCAGCGTCACCTTGAGCGGCGCTGCGTAGGTCAGATCGCGCTGACGGCATTCCTCGACGTCGAACTTCGGCGGCTCGAATTCGTAGGACACGAACTCCAGCATCGATGCGCCCGAGAAATCCTTGATCGGGAAAACCGACTTGAAAACAGCTTGGAGCCCTTCATCAGGGCGACCGCCCTTGGGCTCTTCAACCATCAGAAACTGGTCGTAGGATGCCTTCTGAACCTCGATGAGGTTCGGCATTTCTGCGACTTCTGGAATTTTACCAAAAAACTTGCGTACGCGCCTGCGACCGTTAAACGAAAGGGTCTGAGCCATCGTCGCTCCTTGTCAATCTTGCATCCGGGCCTGCAACGGACG
>NZ_DASYHB010000157.1:0-5335 GCF_035999185.1 Ensifer sp.
AAGCAAGCCAGCTCGTTAATTTCTGTTTACTTCAATTCGAACCGTGGCTTAACGGCCACTACAGCCTCGATTTATCGTAAACAAAACCTTTCGTCGCAAGCCGTTGAAAACCAATCGTTCACAGTATCCGTCGAAATCCCCTCGCCGCTTCCCCGGCCGAACGCTAGCCGAAGAACATCGATATGTCGTTCCAGGTGGCAAACACCATGAGCATCAGCACCATGGCAAAGCCGATCCGATAGGCGACATCCTGCGCGGCCGGGCCCACCGGCCTTCCGCGCAAGGCCTCAACCGCATAGAACATCAAATGGCCGCCATCAAGCACCGGAACGGGCATGAGGTTAAGCAATCCTATGGAAACTGACAGGATCGCGGCAATATTCAGCACAAACGGAATTCCAAGCGTCGCCATCTGCCCTGAAACCTTGGCGACGCGGATCGGTCCACCGATCTGATCCGCCTTCATCCGCCCGGTGACCACATTGGCGAGGTAATCGAAGGTGCCGGTGACGACATGCCAGCTTTGCAGGACGCCCTGCCCCACAGCCTCGATCGGACCGTAGGTCACCGTGCGGAAATTCCCGGCCTCCTGGTCGGTCAGGATGCCAATGACGCCGATTTCCATCTTGTTGCCGAACTGATCCGCAAGCTCCGTTCGCTGCGGAACCATCGGCAGATCGAGCATCGCGCCGCCCCGTTCGATTCGAATCGTGATCGGCAATTCGGGGCGCACGCTCACATAGCGGCGAACGTCATCGAAGGTCACGACCGGTGTGCCGTCGATCGAGATCAGGCGATCCCCCGGAAGCACGCCCGCCTGCGCGGCGGCGCTGTTCTCGTTGACGCGGGCCACCACCGGATCGGCAACCTGACGCCCGTAGACGGAAAACAGAACGGCGAAGATGGCGATGGCGAGGATGAAGTTGGCAATCGGCCCTGCAGCAACGGTCGCGGCCCGCTTCCAGAGCTTGGCGCCGAGGAAGGTTCGGCTCCGCTCTTCCGGCGCCAGCGCTTCAAGCCGCTCGTAGTCCGGCACGCTCGCAGCATCCTCGTCGCCGAAGAACTTGACGTAACCGCCAAGCGGGATCGCCGAGAGCTTCCACCGGGTTCCATGTCGATCGGTCCAACCGATGAGCTCGGGCCCGAAGCCAATCGAGAAGGCAAGGATACGGATGCCCGACCACCGCCCGACGAGATAGTGCCCCATCTCATGCACGAACACCAACAGCGTCAGCACAAGCAGGAAGGGGATGACGTAGCCGGTCAGAATCTGAAAGGCTTCAAGCAGATATGTCATGAGCGTTCCTTAAGCACGCGCGGCCAGGATCAAAGGCCATACAGGACCGACCCGAAGGCGATCTGGCGCCCATCGCTGACGACGTACTGGACCATGACCAGTATCAACGCCGCGACGCATGCGAAAATCAATCCGTCGACCCGATCCATAACGCCGCCGTGCCCCGGAATGAGACGGCTGGAATCCTTCACCCCGAAGCGGCGCTTGATGAAGGACTCAAACAAGTCTCCAACCTGGCTGGCGACGGAAAGCACCAGGGCTATGATCGGGATACGGAGATCTTGCAGCGAAAAATAAGCCATAAAGACGGCAACACCAGCAACAATGCCGCAAATCGTGCCGCCGATCGCACCGGACCAAGTCTTGCCGGGCGATATGCGCGGCGCGAGCTTGGGCCCACCGATCGCACGGCCTGTAAAATAGGCGAAGATGTCGGTCGCCCAGACGACGGCAAAGACGAACAGCGTGGCCATCAGGCCAAGGTCGTCGGCGCCGCGCAGCGCCGCAAGCGAGATGCCGGTCAGCCCGGCATAGGCGATGCCGCCGGGCAGCCACCAACTCGTCTTCTGCAGAAAGACCCAAAGCATCCCTGCGAGGACGAAGAAAGCCAGGATGGGCAGGCTGTATCCGATGTAGCCGGTCACGATCAGGCCAGCGATCACGGCAATGGAGAACCACCCGAAGGCATTGCCCTGGAAATCCCGCTCGGGAAGGCCCGTGATGGTCGACCATTCGTAGTAGACGAGCACCGCGATCAGCGCTGCAAGAACCTGAAACGCGAGCCCGCCAAACCAGGTCGCGGCCAGAGCGACCGCCGCGAGCACCACTCCCGAAGCGATACGAAGCTTGAGTTCAGTTTGCATCAGGAACCAACCGCCAGAGTGGGCTCGGAGACACCGCCGAAACGGCGTTCCCGGCAGGCGTATTTCTCTAGCGCCGCCAGAAACGTCTCGCGCGTGAAATCGGGCCACAACTCGGGGACGAAAATCAGCTCCGAATAGGCGCCCTGCCACAGAAGAAAATTGGAAAGGCGCTCTTCGCCACTGGTGCGGATGATCAGGTCCGGGTCGGGAATGCCAGCCGTATCCAGCGTCGCCGCGATACGCTCCGGGCTGATGTCCTCGGGGCGCAGACGTCCCTCGGCGACCTCGGCCGCCAGGCGTCGCATGGCCCGTGTCAGCTCGTCGCGCGCACCATAGTTGAAGGCGATGACCAGGGTGATACCGGTGTTTCCGCGGGTCGTTTCTTCCGCCTCCACCAGCAGCGGCAGAATATCGCCCCGCAGGTTCGAGCGGTCCCCGATCACGCGGATGCGGACATTTTCACGGTGTAGATCCGCAAGATCCCGCCGAATGAAGGTCTTCAGCAACCCCATGAGGTCGCTCACCTCGGCCGCCGGCCTGCTCCAGTTTTCCGAAGAAAAAGCAAAGAGGGTGAGATAGCGGACACCGAGCTCGGTCGCCGACTTGACGGTGTCGCGAACGGTCTCGACCCCCTTGCGATGCCCCATTGTGCGCGGAAGCCCACGCGCGTTCGCCCAACGCCCGTTGCCATCCATGATGATGGCAACATGTTCCGGAACGGTCGTGGAGGTGAGGTTTTGCATAAGGCGTCCGCGAAAGGAGACTCAGATCACGAGCAGATCAGACCTGCATGATTTCCTTTTCCTTATCGACGAGCAAGCGGTCGATCTCGGAAATCGTTTCGTCGGTCATCTTTTGCACGCGCTCGGATTGAGAACGGCTGATATCCTGGCCGATGTCGCCATCCTTTTCGGCTTTTTTCAGGTCGTCCATGCCGTCACGACGAACGTGACGCACGGCAACCTTGGCCTTCTCCGCGTAATCGTGGGCAACCTTGACCAGCGACTTGCGGCGCTCCTCGTTGAGTTCGGGCAGCGGAATGCGCAGGTTCTGGCCATCGATGATCGGATTGAGGCCGAGGTTCGATTCGCGGATACCGCGGTCGACGGCGCCGACCATCTGCTTGTCCCAGACGGAGACCGACAGCATGCGCGGTTCTGGAACCGTGATGTTGGCGACCTGGTTGAGAGGAACACGCGAGCCGTAGGCTTCGACAGTCACCGGATCGAGAACGTTTGCCGACGCGCGGCCAGTACGGAGCGACGCGATATCGCTCTTGAATGCGGAAATGGCGCCATCCATGCGACGCTTCAGTTCCTTCAGGTCAGCACCTTCACTCATGTCGAAACTCCCGTTCTATCATACGCCGGCCATGAGGCCGTTCTGCAATTCTTAGTTATCGGTCACGATGGTCGCACGACCGCCGCCGGTCAATATTTCCGCAAAGCCACCCTTCTCGTGGATCGAGAAGACGACGATCGGAATGGCATTTTCGCGTGCAAGCGCAACGGCGGCAACATCCATGACCGCCAGGCCCTTTTCAAGGACCTCGCTATGGGTCAGGCGATCGAAGCGGGTCGCGGTCGGGTCCTTCTTCGGATCGGCGGAGTAGATGCCGTCGACCTGGGTGCCCTTGAAGATGGCCTGCGCACCCATTTCAGCGGCGCGAAGAGCGGCAGCCGAATCGGTCGTGAAGAACGGATTGCCCGTGCCGCCGGCGAAGATGACGACGCGGCCGAGGGAAAGATGATAAAGCGTGGCGCGCTGCGAGAAGCTCTCGCAGATTTCCGGCATCGCGATTGCCGACAGCACCACCGTGTCGATATCGAGCTTGCGCAGCGAGGTCGCCAGCGCCAGCGCATTGATCACCGTCGCGAGCATGCCCATGTGATCGCCGGTCACGCGATCGCCGCCCTTGGAGGCTACCGCCACGCCGCGGAAGATGTTGCCGCCACCGACAACCACGCCAACTTCGACGCCCATGGCGCGCGCTTGCGCGATATCTGCGGCGATGCGATCAGCAACCGCCACGTCGATGCCGAAACCCTGGCTGCCCATCAGGGCTTCACCGGAGGCTTTGAGTAGAACACGTTTATAGAGTGGCTCGGCCGGCATCATCGCTCCTGAACAGATCGGCGCGCGTGCGCACGATTGCGGCGCACAGCGCATAAGGACACATTGCGCTCCATGGTTTCAACCGCAGCGGCGTATATTCCGGCGGGTCCAGCGCATTGACGAAGCCGGATACACGAAGGGCACCGCGTTGTCACGCGATGCCCCAAGGTTTTCCCAATATGGGTGAAGAAATCAGCCCTTTGCGACGGCTGCAACTTCTGCAGCGAAGTCGGACTCTTCCTTTTCGACGCCTTCGCCGAGGAGCAGGCGAGCCATGCCGGTGACTTCGATCGGCGCGCCGGCGAGCTTTTCAGCGTCCTTGACGGCCTGACCGACGGTGATTTCCGGGTTCATGACGAAAGCCTGCGACAGAAGTGCGACTTCTTCGAAGAACTTGCGCATGCGGCCTTCGACCATCTTTTCGATGATGTTGTCCGGCTTGCCCGAAGCGCGCGACTGCTCGATGAAGACGTTGCGTTCGCGCTCGGCGACAGCGGCGTCGACTTCGTCCGCGCGGATCGCCAGCGGGTTGGTGGCGGCAATGTGCATGGCGATCTGACGACCGACCGAGAACAGAACTTCCTTGTCGCCGACCGACTTCAGGGCGACGAGAACGCCGAGCTTGCCGATGCCGTCGCCGGCAGCGTTGTGGATGTAGGTCGCGACAACGCCGTCTTCGACCTGAAGCAGAGCTGCACGGCGCAGCGTCATGTTCTCGCCGATCGTGGCAATGGCGTCCTTGATGGTTTCATCGACCGACTTGCCGGTTGCCGGGTAGTTGGCAGCGGCAATGGCGTCAACGGAACCGTCGGTTCCGAGCGCGACGTTGGCGACGCCACGAACGAGTTCCTGGAAGGCTTCGTTGCGGGCAACGAAGTCGGTCTCGGAGTTGATTTCGACGACGACGGCCTTGACGCCACCGCTGACAATACCGATGAGGCCTTCAGCAGCCGTGCGGCCCGACTTCTTGTCGGCCTTTGCGATGCCCTTGGCACGCAGCCAGTCGATCGCAGCTTCCATGTCGCCATTGGTTTCGGCGAGCGCCTTCTTGCAATCCATC
>NZ_DASYHB010000019.1:0-76446 GCF_035999185.1 Ensifer sp.
TTTGATCCCGAGAGATCAAAGGGCACGACTGGAGGTTCATGCGGTCACGATGTTGAACCAGAACTCGAAGTTGTCGAGCAGGCCGACAAACTCCGAGAGCTTCTTCGGATCGCCCGTCAGCTTCGCCTTTCCTTCCACCACCTGCTTCTCCATGGTCGAGATCCCGAGCATGACGTCGTTGAGATCGGCGCGCGTGGTGACGATCGAGACGTCGGCGTTCGGGTCGCTCTTGTCCTTGGAATAGTGGATCGCCGAGTTCTCGACGCCGACGGCGTATTTCTCCTTGGTGTCCGTCAGCTCCATGTTGATGGCAATCGTCTTGCCGGCGGCCCGGTCTCCGTTCAGCCTGACGCCGAGGAAGTCGAAGAACATCTCGAGCGGCATGGCCTTGATCGTGTCGGGGCTTGCCGTGTTCGGCGTCGGCAGTTGGGTGACGCCCTCGCGCAGTTCACGCGCGCCCGTCAGGTAAAAGTTGCGCCAGGGACCGGATTCCGACTGGTAGCCGAGCTGCTCGTAGGTATCGGCAAGCAACTGCTTGGCCGCGATGTTGTTGGCGTCGGCAAACACCACGTGGTTCACCACCTCGGCCACCCAGCGATAGTCGCCCTTGTCGAAGGAGACCTTGGCTTGCCTCAGCACATTGTCGGCGCCGCCCATGAAGTCGACGTAACGTCGGCCTGCTTCCGTCGGGGGAAGCTGGTGCAGGTTGGACGGAACGCCGTCGAAGAAGCCGAGACGCAGGTTATATTGCGCCACCGCGTCGTGGTAGACGGTGCCGTAATAGCTGCGGCAGGCCCAGGTCGTCGCCAATGTGTCCGGCAGACGGATCACCTCGCCGATTTCCTTCGGCGTCATGCCGCTGTTGGCCATGCGCATGACTTGGTCGTGCAGATAGCGGAACAGGTCGCGCTGCTTCTTGATGTGGTTGACGACGCGCTCATTGCCCCAGGTCGGCCAATGGTGCGAGGCAAACAGCACCTCCATCTCGCCGCCGAACATGTCGAGCGCCTGCTGCAGGTATTTCGACCACAAGAGACCGTCACGCACCTTGGCGCCGCGCAGCGTGTAGAGATTGTGCAGCGTGTGGCAGGCGTCTTCCGCGGCGCAGAAGGCCTTGTACTTCGGAATGTAGAACATGAACTCCGAAGGCGCTTCCGAGTTCGGCGCCATCAGCACATGCAGCTCCAGGCCGTCGACCACGATCTTCTGCCCGGTCTCGGTCGCCCAGTCCGTCGGAAGGGCAAGCCCGATCTCGCCAGACGATGTCGATTTGCCCAAGCCCCCGTCGACCTGGCCTTGCGGGCCACGCGACAGAAGGTTGCCGTACATGTAGCTGGCGCGCCGGCTCATGGCGTTGCCGGCGATGATGTTTTCGCCGACTGCGGCCTCGGTGAAGTCGGCAGGCGCGATGATCTTCACCTTGCCGGCGTCGATATCGGCCTGGGTCACGAGGCCGCGCACGCCGCCATAGTGGTCGACGTGGCTATGGGTGTAGAGCACGGCGACGATCGGCTTGTCGCCGAGCTTGGGGATCACCAGCTCCTTCCAGACGGCTGCCGCGGTCTCGGAGCTGACGAGCGGATCGATCACCAGATAGCCGGTATCGGTTCGAAGGATGCTCATGACCGACAGGTCGTAGCCGCGCGCCTGATAGACGCCGTCAGCCACCACCTCGAAGAGCCCGTGGATCATGTTGAGCTTGGCCATGCGCCACAGGCTGGGGTTGACCGTATCGGGCGCGTCGTCGGCTTCGGACGAGCCGAGGAACTGGTAGACGCTCAGGTCCCAGACCGGCACGCCGTCGGCGTTCTTGATGATCACGGGATCAGGCAATGCGGCAAGCAAGCCTTTGCGCGAATCCGCGAAGTCCTGGACATCGTCGAACGGCAGGCCGTTGCGATACATCGCATTGTACTGAAGTGTCGCCTCTGTCGCCGCTTTTGCCTTGGCCCCGGTCTGCGGCACCGGCGGCGCATCCTGTGCACCCGCCTGCCCGGGTTTGCCGACGAAGGTGACGGCAAGACCCGCCGACGCCACGCCACGAAGAAAATCTGCCCTGCTGATACCGCTGCTGTCCGACATATGCTCAGTCTCCAACTTCTGGTTTTCAGGAAAACAGGGCAAACGGTAGGGTGGCCGGCGCTTCGAGGAAGTACGTAACGGTTACTTTCGGGGTGATCCCGGTTCACGTTGCTGTGAGAGGCAGCCCTTCGGCAAGAAGGGCCGCCCTGCCTGAGACCCTATGCCAGCGCAATCTTTGGCGGCTGCCAGGAGCCGTCGAGGATGCCGGATTTGCCCCAATAGGCACGAATGTAGAGAGAGAACTTGCCGTCCGGTGCCGGCAACCAGTTGCTTTCCTTGTCGCCGCCAGGGTTCTTGGCGCCGGCATAAAGCGTCAGCGAGCCGTCCGCATTGCGCTTCAGGCTCTTGTTCTTGGTGCCGAGCGAGTAGCGCTTGAGGTCGTTCGGGTGGAAGAAGTGCTCTTCGGTATAGAGCGTCAGCGACCAGAAGCCTTCGACCGGAGGCTCCTCGCCGGCGGCAAAGGTGATCGAGTAGGTCTTCGCCCCCTCGAGCTGAGCGCCCGCTGCGTCGTTGTCCGTATAGAAATACTGGGTCTCGTTCGGCTTGTTGTCGAACATGTTGGATTTCGACGTGCCGGTCCGGTTGAAGTAGTCGAGGCCCCATTTGGCGTTGTTGAGCGAGCGGTTCCAGCCGTTGCCGGCCGGCACGCCATTGTGCTCCCAGCGATGGAAGAGCTGGATGACGTCCTTTTCGGTCGCAACAGCCTCTTCGGTAATCCGCTTCTTGATCTCGGGGTCCTTGGCCGCCGCCGCCATCAACTGCCGGAACTGGGCATACATCGCCTCCTCGCCCGGCTGCGGCGATACGGTGTCGAGAACCTCCTGAAACTGGTCGAAGAACTTTTCGGGGATCACCCATTTCGTCTCGGCCTTGCCCTCCGACTTCGGCCCGGGAATATCCGGTGCGGCGCTCCAGTCCACCGTCTTCATCTTGCCGTCGAATTTGCTGAGCGGGTAAAAGACGATCTGGTCGATCTTCTCCTGGATCGCGCGCTTGTCCTCTTCCGTATCGTCCTGGAAGACGCGCGGAATGCCGTTGGCAAGCGATGTCGGCGAACGGAAGATGTCGGTGATCCCCTCTGGCGTGTCCCTGTTCCAGGTCGGTCCGACAAGCAGGTAGAAGCCGGGCTTGCTGCCATAGGGCTTGCCGAGATCGGCAAACTGATCGGTCCGCGCATCATAAAGCGCATAGACCCAGAAGCGGTCGCCGAAGTCCGGCACCTGCGCCACGACCGGTTCCTTGTCGAGATCGAAGAAGCCCAAGCCATAGACCACGTCCTGGTTCGGGCAGGCGATGAACGTCTGGGCCGGATCGATATAGTCGCTGAGCATGCCGACTTCGCTGAGCGGCGCTGCGGGCAGCACGCCATTCAGCTTGCCGGCATGCGGCGCCTTGGTGATCGCCGTGCGCCGGTTGATCATGTTGACCATCGGCCAGCCCCAGAGATAGGCCTGCCGCGCCACGCTCACGGCATATCCCGGCTGCATCTTGGCGTCGTCAGACGGAAGCGCGAGTTCGGCGGCGGCCTTCGGCTTGGCGGGCGGCGCATCCTGCGCCAGCACAGGGCCGGCAGAGGCGAGCAGCGTTGCTGCGGGAACCGCCGCGCCCACGCCGACTGCAGCCAGCGAAGCGGCACTGATACCGCCCTTCATCACGTCGCGGCGGGAGAGTTCAATCGGGCTTTCGAATGTCTTCGTCATCGTCGATCCTCATCTATCTGTCGCTTGATGTCGAAGGGGCGCCCGGATCGGCGCCCGCTCGCTTCGCTCGGCGTCACTTCACCTTGACCAGATCATCCGGCTTCCATGTCTGATCGTAGAATTCGGTTCCGGTGCCATAGAGGCGCAATGTCGCGATGAAATTGCGGTTGGGTGCCGTCTGGATCCAGTTGCTGTCGGCGGCCTCGGCCGGCTTGCTCGCCCCGAAATAGAGATCCACCGAGCCGTCGCCGTTTGCCTTGACGTTGTTGAAGGCGTTGATCGACGGCAGCAGTTGCGGCGTTTCCACCATCGTCCCGTCTGTGACGTTGTAGGCCGTCACCGCCCAGAACAGTTTGGCCGGCGGGTTCGCAGGCAAGTGCATCTTGTAGGCTTTCCCGCCATCCAGGAAATCGCCGTCGGCGTCGCGAACGGCGGTCGGATATTTCGAGCCGGAATCGAGCGTGTGCATGGCCATGGCCGGTGCCGAGGAATAGGCCACCTGGAAGAAGCCGGCACGCTGGTTCACATCGAGATAGCTCTCCTGGAACCATTCGGCCGTGGCGCCGGCCCAGACGTTTTCGTACTGCCGGTCGGTGTAGTAGAAATTGCGCTTGTCGGAGCGGCCGGTCTGGCGCAGCGCCATGATCATCCTCGGCGCCGTCTCGACCGCCTTCTTCAAAAGGTCCTTCTGTTTCGCGCTCGGCTCGAACGGCTGACCCTTGATGATGCCGATCGACGCAAGCACGCCGCGAAGCTCAGGCGTAATGGCAGACACCGGCTCGTAGTCGACGAATGCCTTCAGTTTCGTCCAGTAGCTGTTGTCGACCGGGTACATCATGTTGATGCGCTTGCCCGAGCCGTTCGGAAACTCCATCGGCTTGGCGTCCTTCTCGGTCGCCGAGAGCGGATAGATCCGGGTCCGTTCTGCATTGGCGACGGCAGGCTTCGGGTCCGGCCCGTTGTCGCCCTTGCCCATGACCGTGCGGAAGAACAGGAAGACGTTATAGGTCGAGGATGTGAAGGTGTAATAGCCCTTCGGCACCTCTCCGTCGTAACCCGGCGGCAATAGCAGATAGAGCCCGCCGCGTGCCTCGTCCGGCCCGATCGCGCCAACGTCGGTAATGGTGCGCTGGAAGAAGTCGGTGAACATGCCGATCACGTTCGGCGGCGCGGCGATGACGAGCGGCCCGGTCTCCTTCAGGTCCAGATAGTTCATCGAATAGATCACGTCGGCGTTGGGGGTCGGCACCCAGGCGCGTGCATCCATGCGGTCCTTCCAGATCGGCAGCACGTTGTAGCCCTTGCCGAAGGCCGCTTCCGAGCCGTCGCGCATGCCGATGACGTTGAGCGCCGGCAGCATGGTCATGTAGGCGTGCACGGCGCGCTGGTAGTAGAGTTCGTCGATGAGGCTCTCGGCTTCCGCCTTGTCCAGCCATTTGCCGTTGTTGATCTGCTCGACCAGCGGCGGGGCCGCACCCTCCTGGGCGAACGTCGGGGGTGCAAGGACGACGCCCGCAAGAGCCGTCGTGAGAAGCGCAAACGCCCTGACGGCGGGCAGCACCCGCGTGTGAACGACGCCAACCGACGCGGCGCCGCTGGGGCTCTTGGTCAGATCGCGAAGGGTCTCAACGACATGACGGCTTGAACTTGTTTCCATCGTCATTCCCTCAAATTGAGTTGGAGGCACTTCAGGGCACCGCGTCTTGGATCCCCAGGCTGCTGCGGAATTGCGCAACATCGTCTCGCCGGCGGGCGATTGCAGGGGACTGCCCGACCGCGTTTCGCCTACAGCAATCACAAGGATGACTGTCCGGTAAGTACGTAACAGTTACGCCCCGCCTATTGCGCCGCCGCCACCATGATCTTCGGCGGCTGCCAGGTACCGTCGAGAATGCCCTCCTTGCCCCAGTAGGCGCGGATGTAGAGCGAGAAGATGCCGTGCGGCGCCGGCAGCCAGTTGCTGTCTTTCTCGCCACCCGGGCGCTCGGCGCCGACATAGATCGTCAGCGACCCGTCCGGATTGCGCTTCAGTATCTTCGTCTTGGTGCCGATCGAGTAGCGATTGTATTCGTTGGGGTTGAAAAGGTGCTTGTCGTTGTAAAGGGTCAGCGACCAGAAGCCGTTGACCGGCGGGTCCTCGCCCGGCGCAAAGGTCACCTCGTAGAGCTTGACGCCGGTCAGCTGGTCGCCCGCGCCGTCGAAGTCGGTGTAGAAATATTGCGTCTCGGTGGGGCGGTTGTCGAACATGTTCGACTTGGCCGTGCCCGTGCGGTTGAAATAGTCGATCCCCCATTGCGCGTTGTTGACCGAGCGGTTCCAGCCGTTGCCGGCCGGAAGCCCGTTGCGCTGCCAGTCGAAGAAGGGTGCGATCACCTTGTCCTCGGTCTCGATCGCGGTATCGACGAGCATCTGCCTGAGCTCCTCGTCCCGTTGCGTCGCGTCGAGCAGCAGGCGAAACTGCGCATAGAGCGCCTCTTCCCCCGGCAGCGGATCGGCCGCCGCGATGGCGTCGGCAAACTGGTCGAAGAATTTTTCCGGCACCACCCACTTCGTCTCGCCCTCGGTCGCGCCGTCATCGGCCGGCGGCGCCGGCAGATCGATCAGCATGGCCCAGTCGATCGTCTTCATCTCGCCGGTGAAATCCTTGAGCGGATAGAAGACGACCTGGTTGATCAATGGCTGGATAGCCTTGTTGTCGTCGCCGGTATCATCCTGGAATATGCGGGGGATGGCGTTGGCAAGCGACGTCGGCGAGCGGATGATCTCGTTGATCCCGGCGGGCTTCAGGCCGTCCCAGTCGGGGCCGACGAGCAGGTAGAAGCCCGGCTTGCTGCCATAGGGCTTGCCGAGCTCGCCGAACTGGTCGGTGCGCGCATCATAGAACGCATAAATCCAGAAGCGGTCTCCGAAATCGGGCACCTGCGCCACCACGGGCTCATCGTCGAGCTCGAAGAAGCCGAGACCGTAGACGACATCCTGGTTGGGGCAGGTCACGAAGGTTTCCGAAGGCTCGATGAAATCATGCAGCATGCCCACCTGGCCGCGGGGTGCTGCCGGCAGTATGCCGCCGAGCAGGCCCGGGCTCGGCGCCTGGGTGATCTTGGCCTTGCGGTTCAGCATGTTGACGATCGGCCAGCCCCAGACATAGGCCATCTGCGCGATCGTGCGCGCATAGCCCGGATGCATGTGCACGCCGGTCACAGGCAGCGTCGGCGCGCCCGGCCCCAGCGCCTGCTGCGCGGCGGCGGAAGTTGCCGAGGCCGCAAGCGAGGCGGCCGTAACCGCCGCGGGAACGGCGGCGCCGGCGCCGATCGCGGCAAGCGATGCCGCGCCGAGGCTGCCCCTCATCATGTCGCGCCGTGACATTTCCAGGGGGCCGGTCCTTGCCGATGGTTTTGCGTCTTCGAGTGGGCGGGTCGTTGGTGCGGGCGCGCTTGCGTCCAAGGGATTGCCGAACTGCTTTGTCATGCTCACTCCCTAAAGCACGGCTGGGCGCGCCTTCGGGCGCGCGGTGTTTCCGTTGATCACCTCGTCGAACCCCTTGGGTTCTCGCCGCAACGGCAGACCGTCGCGGAACCTTGCTGATGTCTTTTCAAGCGCGTTCGCCCCGAATGGAAACATGTGTCTCCCAGTCAGGTAAAGTACGTAACAGTTAAGATTGCTAATAAAGGGGTTGAGCGCGTACTGCCGACCCATCGCCAAAGGAGTGCCGCAAAACATCCGCGCGCGGCGGTTGCCGGCGGCGCGCGCGCCGCTGGCAACGCCAGCATATCGACACTCAGTCCAGACATGAGCGCACTCAGTCCGGACATGCAGCGCCCGTCTCCACCCAGGCGGAAATCAGCGCCGCCAATTCCGGTTGCGAGCCGGGCGGTGCGCTGCGGCCCTCGCCCGGATGCCAGGCCCAGCCGACGAGATGATCCTCGCCCATGTGCTTGATCAGGTCCGCGTGCGAGCGGTTGCCGTTGCGCTCCGTGTCCTTCACCTGTTCGCAGATTTCGGCAACACTCAAACCCTGCCAGGCCATGCTTTCAGGCGCCAGCTGCCAATGGGCGTTGCCGGGAATGGATTTCAGCCGGCTGCCGACGATCGGCCGGTTTTCAGGCCCGTGGCAGGTGCTGCAGGCAAGGCCGGCCGGCCCCATCGAGCTTTCGGCCGCGATCATCAGCGGCACATGCGGGTGCATCTCCTCCCCTTGCGTCGGGCTGCGCGTTGCCGGATGGCAGTTGATGCAGCGCGGATGGGTGAGCACCCGGCTCGCCTCGGCAAAGATCGCCTTGGAGCGCGCCGTCGAGTCGGCTATGGAGGCAAATTCCGCGGGCGGCTTCAGGGCGCCGCCCGAGGACGTTTCGGCAAAGCCGCGGATCGGCTCCAGGCCGGCGATGATGCCTGCCGCGGCCAGAAGTGCGGCAAGCGGGAGGGCAAGTGTTCGCTTGGTCACGGTCACACCCTCCTTAGATCGCTCTGGTCGATCGGCCAGGTCCGCAGCCGCTTGCCGGTCGCAGCAGCGATCGCATTGACCAGCGACGGCGCCACGCCGGGCGTGCCGACTTCGCCAATGCCGCCGGGCGGTTCGGTGCTCGGCACGATATGCACCTCGATCGGCGGCGTCTCATGGATGCGCACAACAGGCGCATCGTCGAAATTGCCCTCCACCACCGCGCCGTTTTCAACGGTGATGCGGCCGTAAAGCGCCGCACTCAGGCCGTAGACGACGCCGCTCTGGATCTGCGCCTCCACCGTATCGGGGTTGATCACCTGGCCGCAGTCGACGGCGCAGACGATCCGGTCCGTTTTGAACTTGCCGTCCTCACCAACCGTGACCTCGGCGATCATCGCGGCAAAGCTGCCGAAATCCTCCGCAAGTGCTATGCCCCGGCCCTTGCCTTTCGGCAGCGCCGTCGACCAGCCGGCCTTTTCGGCGGCGAGATTGAGGGCGGCGAGCAGCCGCGGCTTGTGGGCAAGCAGCCGCCGTCGGTACTCGAGCGGATCGACGCCGGCGATCCCTGCCAGTTCGTCGATGCCGCATTCGACCGGCGGAATGTTGCGCGTCGCGCCCACCCCGCGCCAGTTGCCGGTCAGCATGCCATCCGGCGCCTCGTGGCGGGCAAAATCGGTCTGTCGGTTGGGGATCTGGTAGGGCGTTTCAGCCCCCGCCATCTGGTCGAGGTCGACGCCATCCTTGGTAAAGGCCGGCAGCCAGCGCGCCATCACCGAAGGGCCGATCACCCGATGCCGCCAGGAGACGGGCAAGCCGTCTGCCCCGAGCGTCGCCGTCACCCGGCTGTAGTTGAGGTAGCGATAACAGTCGTGGCGGATGTCCTCCTCACGGCTCCAGGTCACTTTCACCGGGCCGTCGACCTGTTTGGCGATCTTGGTCGCCAGCGTGATGCCGTCGACATCCAGCCGCCGGCCGAAGCCGCCGCCAAGCAGGTGGTTGTGCACCACCACCTTTTCGAGCGGCAGGCCGGTGACATCGGCGGCCGCCTGCCGCGCCCGGCTCATGATCTGCGTTCCGACCCAGACATCGCAACCGTCTGCCCGCACGTGCACCGTGCAGTTCATCGGCTCCATGGCCGAATGGGTGAGGATCGGCATGCGGTAGACGAATTCGTGCACCGGCCCGTGTTCGGCCTCGGCTTTCGTCACATCGCCTTCGTTGACGTGCGGCAGCGCCTTGCCGTCGATCGCCTGGTCCATCAGCCGTTCAAGCTCGGCCTGCGCGAGCGAGCCGCTCGGACCGGGATCCCAGTCGATCGAAAGCGCCGCAAGCCCTTTTCGCGCAGCACCGGTATTGTCCGCCACCACGGCGACGGCCTCCTCGATGCGCACGACTTTCTTGACGCCCTTGACCGCCATCGCCGGCGCCTCGTCGACGGCGCGCACCTTGCCGTTGAAGTGCGGACAGATCGCGATCGCCGCATAGGACACGCCGTCCGGACGGGCGTCGATGCCGAATTTTGCCGTGCCGTTGACCTTTTCCGGGCTGTCGAGCCGGCGCGCCGGCTTGCCGATCACCCGGTAGCTGGAGGCAGGTTTCAGCGGCACGTCCTGCGGCACGGCTTCGGATGCCGCCGCCGCAATGAGGTTGCCATAGGCGGCCTTGCGGCTGCCGCCGGTCTCGACCACCTGTCCGGCCTCGGCCTTGCATGCGTCGGGTGAAACACCCCAGTCGCGCGCCGCTGCAGCGACGAGCATGATGCGCCCGGCAGCCCCCGCCTTGCGCATCTGCTCGTAGACGCCACGCACCGACAGCGAGCCGCCGGTGATCTGGTCGCCGAGCAGCGGATTGGCATATTGCTTGGGATCGGTGGGCGCATGTTCGAGCACCACCTGGTCGAGCCCGACCTCCAGTTCCTCGGCAAGCATCATGGCAACCGCCGTGTAGATGCCCTGCCCCATTTCGACGGCCGGCATCACGAAGGTAATCTTGCCCTCGGGCGGAATGCGGATGAAGGCGTTGGGCGCGAAGGGCTGGGCCCCCGCTTGAGCTGCGGCCGGCTGCGGCCTGAAGCCGATCACCAGGCCGGCTCCGGTCAGCGATGCGCCGATCAGAAAGCCACGGCGCGAGACGGCAGTCCTGTCGAATATGGACATCTGATCACCCTCTTGCTGCCTGTTTGATGGCTGCGCGGATGCGCGGATAGGTTCCGCATCGACAGATGTTTCCGGCCATGACCGCGTCGATGTCGGCGTCCGTTGGTGAAGAGTTTGTGGCAAGAAGGGCTGTGGCAGACATGATCTGCCCGGACTGACAGTAGCCGCATTGCACGACGTCGATGTCGAGCCAGGCTGCCTGAATCTTCTTGCCCTCGGGCGTCTCGCCGATCGCCTCGATCGTGGTGACCGGTTTTTCCGCCGCCTCCGATACCGGCAGGATGCAGGAGCGCACCGGCAGCCCGTCGACATGCACCGTGCAGGCGCCGCACATGGCGATGCCGCAGCCGAACTTGGTTCCCGTGAGACCTATGGTGTCGCGCAGGACCCATAGCAGCGGGATATCGCCGTCCACATCGACGGCATAGCTCTTTCCATTAACCGTGAGGTTGTAAGGCATGCGACCATCGGCCCTCAGGGCCGCTCCCCTGTACATGCGAAGGCGCGAAAATACCAACGGGGGCGACGGTCGGCCAAATTACATTTCCGTGAGGTCGCGCTTTTTGCCTGCGGCGGACCGGTGCCGCCGCCGCTCGCCGCGGCGGTCGCAGCCCACCCCGGCGCGTTGGCGCCGGGGTGATGGCGCCGGGGTGATTGGGCCCCTAAACCTCCTGCTCCTCGGCCACCGCCCGGTCGATCCGTGCCGCCAGCTCGTCGCTCACCGGCACCATCGGCAGCCGCATCTCCGGGCTGTCGATCAGCCCCTGACGCCAGAGCCAGTGCTTGACCGGCCCCGGGCTCGGCTCGGCAAAGAGCAGCCGCGGCAGGTCGGCGAGACGCTGCCAACGGCCAAGCGCGCCCGGCTGGTCGCCGGCGAGAAGACGGTTGCGGATTTCGGCAAAGGCGGCCGTGCGCACATGGGCGGATGCGGTGATCCCACCCTCGGCCCCTTGCGTCAGCGCCGTGTAGAACAGCGGGTCTTCGCCGGTCAAAACGGCAAAGTCCGCGGGCTTCTGGCGCAAAAGGTCAAAGGATTGCGTCGCATCGGCCGAACAATCCTTGACGCCGACGATGTTGCTGCGCTCGGCGAGCTTGAGCATGGTCTCGTTGCCAAGGTTCACGCCCGTCCGGTAGGGAATGTTGTAGATGAGGATCGGCCGGTCGGTGGCATCGGCAAGTGCCGAGAAATGCGCAAGCAAGCCCCGCTGCGACGGCCGCGTGTAGTATGGGCAGGCAATCAGATAGCCGCCGACATCCCACGCCGCCGTGCGCTGCAGCGCCTTCACCGTCTTTGCCGTGTCGCTGCCGGACAGGCCGAAATAGACGGGCACGCGCCTGCCCGTTAAAGCCAGCGTCTCGTTGGTAATCGCAACCAACCGCTCGCATTCCTCTTCGTCGAGTGCCATGCCCTCGCCCGTGGTGGCCCCGAGAATGAAGCCGTCGATCGGCTGGCGGGCATAGTGGGTCACGAGGCGTCTGAGCGAGCGCTCGTCGACCGCGCCGGCGTGAAACGGGGTGATCAGCGGCAGCCAAAGGCCGCCAAGCGCTGGCGGTCGCGTCGATCCGGTGTTGTCCATGAAATTCCATCTCCTTCAAGAAACCGGAGACGGAGCACAAGCAAAAACCCCGTCCGAACCGGCGGGGTCGATCTGATCCTTGAGCTTGCTAGATTCTGCGCGCAACGACCGAAAGCCCCAGGAACGGGGCTTTTTTCGAGGTCGTCAGTTTGGGGTGGCGGCAGGTCATGGCGCGAAAGTCGAACAGTTAGGGTGACGAGTCAAGGTGGCGTGAACGGCAGCTCCAAACAACAATGGGCTTGAACGGTTCGGCTTGTACCCAAGCACGCCTAAACTTCTGGCGGCGCGGACGCAGCCGCGCGCCCGCAGCACCCATACGCGTGCAACGCGCCCAAGCATCTTCTAATTGCAAAAATAACTCAATGAACTTGCATGGAGGGTGCTTTGGGGACTACTTATGGAAGCTATGAAGCGGAGATAACCAATTGACGCCATTTCTATTTGACGCCCGCACCCGGGATTTCGACAAGGCCATGGCACGACAACTGCAGATAGAGTTTAAGAAAATCAGCAACCGGATGATGCCGGAACGCAATACCCAGCGCTTTAGCCATGGACGAAGATGGTCAACCAAACCCGATAACGGTGGGGACGAAGCCGGCGAAATGCAGGTGCATTCTTTCGAGCTCTCTACCCGCTTCGAAGACATTGTCTCACATAACTTGGCAGTGCTACCGGATTTTCGGCAAAGAATCGCCGAATCGATGTTCTCACAACTAATGGGATCACTTTACGAGACGGTAAATCGGTCGACATCGAAGTCGGGAAACGTTGTTGACGCCAAAGCGCACGAATCGTTGGCGCATGCTTTTCTTGCAGCGCTGCGCCAAATCGAATTCGGCGTCGACGAAGACGGAAACGTCAGTATGCCAGAGTTCCATCTTGGCTCCGAAGCTTACGAGTCGATGACAGCCTCACTTGAAGCGCAAGGCCCAGAGTTTCGCGAAGAAGTTGAAAGGGTTAAAGCAGAAAAGATCGCCAAAGCATTGGAACGAGAAACGGAGCGTCTTTCCAAATTTCCCCATGATGAGGAAGGTTGATGCGAATATTACTCGCCGTCGGGTGCGATCAATATGACTACAAGCCCCTCAGTCAGTTGCACGGCGCCGAGAGCGATGCAGCAGCTATTTTCGATCACCTAGTAACCAAGGGCTGGGGAGAATACGACAAAGCTCGTTCACGCCTGCTTCGGTCTCCATCGCTTGCTGAGATCCAAAATGAAGTCTCTGCAATCCTCTTCAATGACGGGCGCGTGGTCGAATTTACATTCTTTTTTGCGGGGCATGGCGGCGTGAAGGATGGTGCATACTTTTTATGCGCCAAGGATTCGGATGTCAGCAAGCTTTCCATGACATCGCTTTCTATGACCCAGCTGTTCGCGTGGCTAAACGAAGCAAAAGTTGCTCAGACAAACATTATAATCGACGCGTGCCAATCTGGCGGCGTCGTGCACGACATCAGCACGCTGCTGAATCCCAACGTAATCGGAAAGGTCGGTTCTCTAGCACTGTCTATTCTCGCAGCTTCAGGTTCGGACGAGTACGCCGGGGAAATCGATGGGGGTGGCATCTGCACCTCCGCCTTACTCTCTTGTCTTCGCGGCGATATCATCGTTCAAACGACGCGACCTACTCTGGACCTTGTGGAGGTAGGCAAAGTCGTTTCCGAGACGCTTGGACATGGGAACCAAACCCCTGTGTATTGGGGCATAAACCTCTACGGCAGGGCCCGGCTGGCGAAAAACCCAAAATTTGCTCAAGGAGCGCCGCATATTGCCGAAGCGTGGGCAAGCTTTACGCCAAACGAGGCAGCCAACGATCACATAAGGGCTAATGCTGATAAGATTTGGGGATTATACATTTCGCTCGCGCGTGGCTTCGATGCTGACCGGTTTTTTGAGGTTTTGGAGCCATTATGCGATCACTTCGCGAATGAGATCGCCATCGCGTCCTCCTTTGTGGAGGGTCTGGCAAATACCTTTGGTCCGCGTATTCGCCAAAACGGAGATCTGTACGACGAGGCGCAACTTTATGCAGCCTGTGTTGCTTCTCTGATGAAGCTCATAGAGAGCGGGAACGTTGCTGATCAAGTTTCTCAAGATCTGATCCGCCGTACCGTTCGATGTGTCAACGAGGCAAACGAAGCCTTACTAAGTCAACTTCGACAAGATAAGTATGCACTATTAGCCCCGCGCTCAGGGTTTAGCGATCTCTACTTCCTACCATTGCGCGTCCTCAGCGTGTTCGGGTGGATTGGCGCGGCCGCCCAAGCAGCAACCCTGCTGGGACAGCCGACATTACTTTCTAGAACGGCCGCTGCCGATTTGGTAGAATTGATCCTTGCCGAGTATTCGCAATCTGTGGTCGCCGTCTCCGATGAGCAAGCTCCGTTTTACGTGGCTTTCGTCGCTGGGTGCGACACCCTGGACTGCGCCGAGGCCGCCGAACTAACCTCGGGTTATCTGTTTTCAACACTCTGCGACAGTCGCGGGCAGCTAGCTGCGAGTCGCTTAACGGGCGACCAAGCCTTGGCGTTCCTAGACGCTAAAATCTCCGGCAACTACGCGGACATCGACGACACGTTGGCGCGACCAACAAGTCTGTTACCCGCCCTCATCCTGCATTATCACAAGATGGGTATGCCAGATCTTGTGGATCGTGCGATAAGAACATTCGACCATGTCCACATGAATATTTTCACTCCTTTTACGTATCGAAGTTTCTGCGATCCCGTTGTGGACGGCATTAACTATTCCTACCAGGTTGGCCATTCTATATGGCGCACCGCCGACCTCGTTGGCGAATGGAGGAACATCAGAAGTAAGATTGATGACGATCCAGCTTTGAAAATCGCCTCGTTAAGAGTTGGTGCGTTGCTGGTGTCACTTTTGCGGCCCGACCGAGAGGCATGGTTTAACTTCAACTAATTTCTGCTAGTACTCCGAGCTAGGCGCACGCCACGGGTATCACGATGCGCCGCGGCTGGTGACCCAGCGCCGGCGCATCCCGATGATCTTAAGGCGCTTTCAGGCGAAATCAGACGAGATTGGTCTCGACGTTGATGTTGCCGCGCGTGGCCTTGGAGTAAGGGCAGATCTCGTGGGCGGCGTGGATGATCTCCTCGGCGACGCCGCGATCGAGCCCGTCAAGGCGGACATTGAGGCGCGCGCTCAGGAAGTAGGAGCCGTCGTCGACGTTGAGGTTGATATCGGTTTCGACCTCCGGACCCGCCGGCAGCTTGATCTTGCGCTGCTGCGCGGCAAGCTCGATCGCGCCGATGTAACAGGCCGACCAGGCGGCGCCGAAAAGGTTTTCTGCGGCCGGATGCGGCTGCGACAGCTTGAGCTCAAGCGTTCCGTCGCTGCTCTTGGTGCCGCCGTTGCGGCCGCCGGTGTTGTGGGTCTTGCCAGTGAATACGAGCTTCGCGGTCATGTCATTTCCTCTCTGTTTCAATTTTTATCGGATCCGATTTATTCGGATGCGATGTATATACGCAAATCCGAATGCGCCGTCAACACTGTTGCGATTTAATCGGATACGATTTATATTAAGTGCAGATACGGAAAAGGAAAAAAGGTGACCTCATGCCCGCCACGACAACGAAAGACCAGGATGCAGCACCGGCAAAGGACGGAAAGAAGCTCTCAAACTTCCTGTGCTTCGCCATCTATTCGGCAAACCTCGCTTTCGGCCGCGCCTATAAACCCCTGCTCGACAAGCTCGGCCTGACCTATACCCAGTATGTCACGCTGGTGGCGCTATCCGAGGAAGACGACCAGACGGTCGGCATGCTCGGCGAAAAGCTCTTCCTGGAATCCAACACCCTGACGCCGATCCTGAAGAAGCTCGAGGCCGACGGTTACCTCAAGCGCCGGCGCGATCCCCAGGACGAACGCCAGGTGCGCCTCACGCTGACACCGGCCGGCCGCGCGCTCGTGGACGCGGAACCGGGCTCGGCACTGCTCGAGGCGACCGGGCTCGGCGACGATTTCGGAGCGGTGCAGCAGTCGGTGGCGGACCTGCGCGACAACCTTCTTGCCTCCATGCGTCCCGGATCGGCGAAGGAATAGCCGGCGCCGCCGCACTTACACCCGATCGACGCCTTTGCTATCCTCGGTAAACCAGAGGTGGAGGTTCTCAGCATGGCAAGGATCGTCTTCGGCATGAACCTGTCGCTCGACGGCTATGTCGATCACGAGCGCTTTGCACCGGGCCCCGTGCTCTTTCGCCACTGGATAGAGCACGTCAAGGGCCTGGCCGGCAGCCTCTACGGCCGCCGCATGTACGAAATCATGGGCTATTTCGACGAAGACCATCCCGAATGGACGCCGGAGCTTCAGGAGTTTGCCGAAGCCTGGCGGAAGCTGCCGAAGTGGGTGGTGTCACGCTCACTGACATCGGTCGGCCCCAACGCCACGCTGGTTGCGGGTGACCTCGAGACGGCGGTCCGCAGGCTGAAGAGCGAGCTTGCCGGCGACATCTCGGTATCCGGACCGAAGCTTGCCCAAGAGCTGACCGACCTTGGCCTGATCGACGAGTATCGGCTCTACTTCCACCCGGTCGTGCTTGGCCACGGCACGCCGTTCTTCGCCGGCCCCCGGCCGCCGCTTCGCCTTGTCGCCAACGAATTGATCGACGAGAGCGTGATCCGGCTCACCTACGTTCCCGCCTGATCCGGCGGGCCGATCTGCCGCCGAATTCTGACGTCAGTGGCGAGGCCAGCAGCCCGTCGAAAACGTTGGCTGCCCGATTGAAGCTCGCTCAGAGCGCCAGCCGCTTGCGCGGCTCCATCATTTCGGCTGCCCTCGCGTAGCCGCCATCCATGCCGTCTAGAAAATGCAGGTGCGCATCCGGCCGGGCCGATGGCACGAGGCAGGTCATCAGTGCGTGCGACTGCCGATGCAGACCGAAATTGACCTCGCCCCGCGCCTTCGCTGCAACCAGGATTGATTCGACCCGATCGATCTGCCCGACGGTGCAATCGACCGTCAGCCGCAGGCCGTCGTCGTATTTGCGAAAATCCGAGTTGGCGGCAACGCCCGCCCAACGAGCGGGCTCGACATGCACGCGCGGGTCCTTCGGCACTCCCATCTCGCTCGGCAGCGGATGCGACTGGCGCGGCGCTTCGTCAAAGACTGCCATCACCTCTCGTGCCAAAGCAGTGAAGCGTTCGGGGTCGGCATTATCAGCAGGCTCGACCAGAAGCGACAGGATCAGGCCCTGTCGGCTCGGAAACGGCCGCCATTCGCAGGCAAGTCCCGCAAGATCAGGCTCGCCCTTGGCCGCTTCCGGCGCCAGCCGGTACCGCCCTTGCTTCAGCTGCTGCTCGGCCCATTTGAGCCCGCCACCGGCAAACATCGCATAGGTCGCCTCCGTGGAAGCGGCATAGCGCGCGATCCGCACGTCCTGCCCGCCCGCGCGGATTTCGTCGACCGTCAGCAGGCCGACCCGAAGCTCCAGATCGAAACGATCCCTGACAAAGACCGCCAGCTGCCTGAGCGCCATAGCCGCCATCTCCCGGCCCTCCGGCGGCAGCGCGAAGGCAGCTCCATCACCGCGAAAGACGAAGGGAAAGTCGAAGCTGCCCCAGGCGTTGCCGATCGCCGCGATCGCCGAGGCGCCCGTATAGTTGACGTCCTCGTAGCGCCCGGCCCGGATCGCCAGCGTCGAATCGACGATATCGGTGATGCCGATCAGCCAGTCGCCCGGCAAAGGCTCGTAAATGCCGGGATCGAGCATGCGCGAAAATTCGCTGTGGGCCTGCACGCCCTGGGGTTCAATGTACATCAGCTTTCTCCGGTCGACGGACTGACCGCCGGGGCGGCTCACCAGCGGATGCCGAAACGCTCTCAAGCGTGGCGGTCATCCGGTGGCCGGGCACCTCACATTAAATCGGATGCGATATAAATACCGAAACATCCACGATGTCAATCGCGCTATTTAATCGTATCCGACAATAAATGCCGGAGATAGCTATACCAAAGATTGGCTATGCTGAGGGATAGCCGTCCGGCCAGCGCTGAAGCGGCCTTCCTGTTCGGGTCGCGGCTCTGTAACAGCCGTCGGCTCACATCGAGCACGAAGGCTGAAAAGGCCGATGGGCTGTCGAAGCAAACCAGCGCCTGTGCGATGTAGGTCTTGACCTCATCGTTGAGTTTTGCTTTGGCCATTGGTCTGTCAAAGTCCCGTCGAAGGAGCAACACGTGACGAAGTACCATCCCGATAGACTGAAACTTCAAATCCAGGGACGTGGCCTGAACACGTGGAATTGGAAGCTGCTGCTTGACGGCAAGAAACTCATAAAATCCGGAACCGTCTCGGGTTCAAGACGCAATGCCGAAGTCGCGGCTCAGGCTGCAATCCGCGAAGTATCTGATCTGGATGCAGAATAGGCGCCCCTGAGCTGGCAGGTCCCGCATGCGCGCGATCTGCGATCTCAGGTTTCTGGTTGGCGGCATCGACCATGGCGCGTACGCCAGCAGCATCTGCCCCTAGCGTCTGCCCCCTCCGACGAACTCCTCGACATCATGTCCACGGAACACCGGGCGGGCGATCGCCTTACTGAACTTCGGGGCGCCGAATGCGTCGACGGTTTGGCGTCGCACTTAGGCGATGGTGATAATCTCGAGCTCCTGGCCGCCGACGGTGACCACGTCGCCGATGCCCTTGCCAGAGAGGGTGCGCGCCACCGGCGAGACATAGGAGATCGACCCCGCCTTGGGGTCGGCCTCGTCCTCGCCGACGATCCGGTATGTCTGCACCCGCCCGTCGTCGCGGCTGAAGGTCACCGTGCTGCCGAAGGCAACGACTTCGGTTGACGCAGGCTGCGGCATCAGTTGCGCCGTCCGGATGCGCTCGGAAAGATAGCGCGCGTCGCGCAAGGGGCCGGCCTGCTGCCGGCGCTTCTCGTTGACGTCCTCGATCGCCGCTGCCGCCTCATAGGCCGCTCGCGCCTCCTCCATCTGCGCCTCCAGCGCCTTCAGGCCCGCTTCGGTCACCAGGTTCGGATGCGGCGAAACCGGCCGGTCGGGCAGCAGGGTTTCCGCCGCGGTTTCGGCACTTTCTTCCTTGGTGAAGGCAACGCTCAATCTCAAAAACTCCGTATCGGCGGCAAAGCGCGTGGGCTGCGACGACGCGGCAGCCGTTGACTGGGGCAACGCTGCGCGGGGGTGACAAGGTCAGCCGGTCGCAGGCAGGCTCGAGCCAATACCATAGCTTTTTTCCGCCCCGGCTGACCACCCGGCATGTTCCACCGTCGGTGCGGATCCAGAGTTTTCGCGCCCGCTTGCAAAGCCGGAAGCGTTCAAGCCCGCACCGCGCGACGCCCGTCAAGGCTGCCTAGCGGGCGCTGCCGCCACCAGCTTCTGCTTGGCGCCTGCGCCAGAGCGTTCGATCTCGTCCACCACCCTCACCCGCAGCTCGGCCGGTTCGGCACCGACACCATCGAGTGCTGCGCGCACGGCCTCTTCGACATCCACCGTGACCGCGCCAGCGTCCACGCCTTCAAACACGGCAATGACAACCTCCAGCCCGTCGGGCAACTGCACGAACTGGAACTGCCGCACCCCCGCCATGCCGGTCAGCGGCGAGCGCAGCCGGTGGGCGTGTACCCGCACGGTGCCGCCCCCTTGCTGCGGCAACACCAGCGTCTCTTCCCTGCGCCCGGCGATCGATCCAATCCGCCAGAACGGCAGGCCGCACGGGCATGGTTCGGTCGCCATCGCCACGATGTCGGAGACCTCGTAGCGCACCAGCGGCAGCACGCGATTGGTGAGCGTCGTCACCAGGAGCTTGGCGCCCTCGACGCCATCAGGCACAGGGCGATCGTTTTCGTCCACCACCTCGAAGAAAAAGCTGTCTTCGGCCAGATGCAGGCCGTCGCCGAAAATGCACTCGTGGCCCATGGGCCCTGCTTCGGTGCACACATAGCTGTCGGCGATCGCCGCCTGCCAGGTCTCGGCCGCAAGCTCGCGCACCGCCTCGGTCAGCGTTTCGGCGCTGGTGCGAAACAGCCGCGGCTTGATCCTCAGCCGGCCCTCCTTCTGCTCCCCCGCCAGCACCCGCACGAAGGACGGATAGGTCGAAATCACCTCGGGCTGGCTGAGGTTGAGGCCCTCCACGATCTCTTCCAGCGGCATCAGCACGTTGAAGGGCGGTGCCGGCTGCCGGATCTGACGAAGCTCGGCGCCGACATGGTAGGAGATATGCAGCGGCGACGATGCGAAGATGGCGATGCTGCGCGTCGTCTCGTCGATCCCGACGATCGCCTGGAAGCGCGCCATGTTGGCAATTGCCGCAAGCCACGCGGCACGATCGTAAACGGCAACCCCGCGCTCTCCGGTCGTACCTCCGGTCGCCACGGTTCTGTATTCGCCAAGGAGAAGGGAGCCGGCACCCTCGCCGCTCAGATGCCCCTCCACCAGATGCCGGTTAAGCCTTCGATCGGTGACGATCCGGTCGAAATTCTCCATCAGAGCCCGCTTGGTCAAAACCGGGAATGCGTCGAGCGGCGCGTCCCGCGCCATGAGGTCGCCGATGGTCTCGCAATAGAAGGCTGACGAACTGACGGCGTGGCGCAAGGCTGCCTGCAACGCGCCCTGTTGAAAGGCCAACAGGCGCTCCCTCGACCACTCTGCACGCAAGAGACGCTCCCGCGCAGCTTTCAGCAGAAGATCGCGGTCGAGCGTTGGAGATGCGGCTGGCGACATCGGATTGGCCCTTGCGTTTGCCTGCTTCTGGCGCCGGCGCGCCGCAACCGGTATTTGTGACGAAGCTCTCCATCACACCTCAAGACCTTGATTGTAACGCGAAAGCGGGGATCTATGCGACGGCGACGGGAAAAGTGATTTGCCTTTGGTCCTGAAGAGACAGGTCGCTGAGGATTGCGTCGCCAGGAGGAGAACGTATTGGCCGAACCATTTGTCGTCTTTGGAGCATCCGGCTCCGGGTCCGTGCCGATCGAGGCGGCCCTCAGCCTCATCGACGTGCCCTATCGCCTCGAGGATTTCGCCCCATGGGAGGGACAGGAGGAGGCAGACCGACTTGCCCGGATCAATCCCTTGCGCCAGGTCCCGGCGCTGGCACTACCGACCGGCGAACTGATGACGGAAAGTGCCGCGATCCTGATCTGGCTCGCCGACGCCTACCCCGACGCGCGGCTCGCACCGGCCGTGACCGACGCCAGGCGACCGGCGTTCCTCAGATGGATGAATTTCGTATCCTCGGCCATCTACGCGCTCTATTGGATCACCGACAACCCCGCCCGCATCGCCGAAGACGAGGCCGTCCAGGCCGACGTGAAGACCCGCGTGTTCGACCGCATCGCGACCTGCTGGGCGCAGATGGGTGCACAGTTGCGTCCGGGAAAATACCTCCTCGGCGAGGACCTGTCCGTTCTCGATCTCTATGTCGCCACGGCATCGCGCTGGTCCCCCGGTCGCCGCCGCTTCTATGAGGTTGCCCCGGCGCTTGGCGAAACCATGCGTCGCGTCGACGGCGACCCGCGGCTCGCCGCCATCTGGGCCGAGCGTTTCCCGTTTTCGCCCGGCTGGGAGCGCTAGGCGTGAGCATCCCCGGCGAAAGGTGAGCGACCCGTCGTGACCGGCATCGACAGAGATTGGGACAGAGATTGGCTCTCCTCGCGATACGCCCGTGGTTTTACCGACATCGATCTGGTGACGGGCGGCGTCAACCGGACCTACCGGCTTCGGCAAGGTGGAGACACGTTTTACCTGCGCCTCTATCGCCCCTCTGGCCGCCCGCTTGCGCAAATCGCGGCAGAAGCAAGCCTTCTGACGCAGTTTGGCGAAACCGCGCATGTTGATGTCAGCCGACCGGTCGCAACGGCTGACGGCTGCCATATCGTCGACGTGTCCTTCGATGGGGAAAGGCGCTACGCCTGCCTGTTCGAGAGTGCCGATGGCGAAGAGATCGAATTCAACGCTGCCCACATGCAGCGCTTCGGAGCGTCGACGCCCATCTGCAAAATGCCATGCCGGCCCGCGTCGATGGCGAGGTCCGCAGTCTAGACCCCATCGCCATTGTCGAGGACGCCCTGTCGGCACTCGCCAGCGTGCCCGACAGCAAGGCGGTCACGGACATCATCGCCCATGCCTACCTTCCATCACTCCGTCGCTTTGATCTGCGGGCCCTGCCCCATGGCCTCTGCCACGGCGATCCCTAGACGGGAAATGCCCGCTTTCGGAGCGGCAAGGCCGTGTTCTTCGATTTCGACGATTTCGGTCGTGGCCCTCTCGTGCTCGATCTGAGCACCGCCGCCTGGCATTTTGCACAGACGCAAAGCGCGGAAAACCAGGCCATGATCGAGGCCCTGATATCGGGCTGCGAGACCGTCCGTCCGCTCGAACGGCGTTCGCGGTGATTTATCCGACTTTGCGCGAGAGTCTCCTTTTGGCGCAAAGCGGCCGCTACCATTTTATGATAAGTTGGGATTGGACTATATGTCCCAGGTCTGCCAAAAGGCGTCCAGGACGCGACTGCCGTTATCTTGAGAACGGGGTCGGGCGACCGATTGACGTCACGTTGCTGCCGCGAGATTACGCTGGCCGTCCTACTACTCCTGACCGTTCGATACCGGCCTGACCCGCTGGCCAATACGGAGCGATAGCTCCTTTTGGCCCGAAGTCCCCGAAGCGAACAAACATCCGACGGATCAGCGCCGCAGCAACGAGAGCTTGCCCTGAAGCTCCGCCGCGCTGACAGTGGCGAGGTTTGCCCCACGGAAAAAATCGTCTCCTGTAACCTCCAACCTGCTCCACGGCGGAGGTGCCAAGGCACGCAGCGCATCGCTCGAGCTGGCTTCGACCTCCGACAGGATCAGCCCGGCGAGTGCGCCCTCAAAGACGTCGATGCTGTAGAGCATCCCCTCGAAATCGAGACGATAGCGGCGCTTGCGAACCGTGTTTCCCGAAAGACGCGACAGCAGTTCGTACTCTCCGGCAGTCAGGTAGATGTTTACGATCGGCGCGGACGTGACGCTGTCCGACGGGTATTTCTTGCAGAACTTGAACGCAGGCGGACGGCCGTCGCTGAAGGTGATCGCGCGAACCCGAAGCCGGCTGTCGGCCACATAGATATCCTCGATCGTCCGATAGTCGCGCTCGCTCAGGTCAGGGCAGCGGTAGACGAGAAAGCGCCTCTCGTGCTCGACCTCGGCATATTTGGGAACGTCGATATCGGTAGCCATCACCATCCGCTTCATCTCGTCTTCGGGCATCGCAAGCGCACAATAGGTCTGTTCGGGATCGCCGCAAGCGCCGCCATGGCTGCAGCAACAAAGGCCCAGCCCTCTCGCCGCTGCTTCGCGCCGATTGCGGCATGCCGCCTTCCATGCAAAAAACGACCATGCCCGACGAAGCCACCCGGCCGCTCCTGAACGAAGACGACCTGCGCCACATCACCCGCTGGGCGGTGCTTTCAGCCGAACGCGCCCTGCCGGTCTTCGAGGCCGCGGCACCGGCCGATCGGCGGCCGCGCCATGCGATTGCCGCGGCCCGCGCCTTTGCCGAGGGCGCGCCGCGCACCGCGCAGCTGCGCAAGGCCGCCTGGAGTGCTCAGGCCGCTGTCCGCGAGATTGACGATCCCGCCGCCAAGGCCGCCGCCCGCGCGGCCTCGACCGCCGCCGGTGCCGCCTACACCCACCCGATCGAAACGCCGCACCAGATCAACCACGTGCTTGCACCCGCCGCCCATGCCATCCAGGCGCTCTCGCTTGGCGCGGGCGAGGAAGCCGACCTCATGTCCGAAGTCATGGCCGAGCACATCGAAGCAGAGGTCGCTCGCGCGATCTCTGCCGCCTCGCCCGAGCTTCGGCGGATCGTCCGGAAAATGCCGGGGAGAAAGCCGAGCAAGGGCACCTTTCATGCCCTGCTCTACCGGCTCGATACGGCGCTGCGCAGCTGATCGGCGCTCCTGCCAAGGCGCGCACGGTCAGAAATCACGGCAGCGCATGCTCGCGCGCCTTGTTCGCCTCCGCGCTGATCCAGGCAATCACCGTCTGAAGCCCCTGGGATTTGCGGTAGCGCGGCCAGACGAGGTAGAAGTCCGACGGCCCGGTGAGTGACCCCTCGAAAATGCGCACGAGCCGCCCTTCGGCAATGTCCTGCGCCACGAAATCGCGATTGGCGAGCACGATGCCCTGGCCAGCCGTCGCCGCCTCGATTGCGTGCGAGGTCTGGTTGAAGCTGATGCCCTTGAACGTTGCCTGCCGGCTTCCCCCCAGATGCCGCTCGATGAATTCGGGCCAGAAATTGTGGGCGTCGTGCAGCAGCGTGTAGCCGGCAAGCTCGTCGGCCGTGTCCGGCACCTTGCCGCCGGCCATCAGCATCGGGCTGCAGACGGCGACGATTTCCTGCTCGAACAGCAGTTCCACCGCAAGCCCCGGCCCGAAAGGCGGTCGCCCGTAGCGCACCGCCAGGTCGACGCCATCGACCTGGAAATTCGACATGCGGTCGGTCGCGAGAATGTGCAGGTCGAGATCGGGGTGGCGCTGGGTGAAGTCGGGCAGTCGCGGGATCAGCCATTTCGAGGCGAAGGACGGCGTGGTGCTGATCGTCAGCCTGACCGGCTGCGGCTTCAGCCCGTCCGTCGCCCGCGCGATGATTTCGAGCGCCCGCCTGACATCGGCAATGTAGACGCGCCCGGCGCCCGTCAGCGCCAGCATGCGCGGCAACCGCTCGAACAGCGTCACGCCAAGCTCGGCTTCGAGCCCGCGGATCTGCTGGGCGACGGCGCCCTGCGTGACGCCGAGCTCTTCGGCCGCCAGCCGAAAGTTCAGGTGGCGCGCCGCCACCTCGAACACCTTCAGCCCATTCAACGATGGGAGCTTTCCAGGAGCGTCATTCATCGAATAGTTTTTCTACTGCCATTTGAAAGCGAAACTGCTTCGCCGTCCCACCCGGAAGATGGTATTTCAATTGCAAAGGCAGCACAATCGGCGCCCGCGTCAACCGAGAGAGGATCGAAAGATGGCAGTAGAAAAAGTCGCAATCATCACCGCCGGCGGCTCAGGCATGGGAGCGGAAAGCGCACGGCGTCTGGCAGCCGACGGCTACAAGGTGGCGATCCTTTCCTCCTCCGGCAAGGGCGAAGCGCTGGCGGCCGAGCTCGGCGGCATCGGCATCACCGGCTCCAACCAGGTAAACGACGACCTGAAGCGCCTGGTTGACGCGACCATGGAAAAATGGGGCCGCATCGACGCGCTGGTCAACAGCGCCGGCCACGGTCCGCGCGCCCAGATCCTCGAGATCACGGACGAGCAGTGGCACACCGGGCTCGACGTCTACCTGATGAACGTCATCCGCCCGGTCCGGCTCGTCGCCCCGATCATGCAGAAGCAGAAGTCGGGCTCGATCATCAACATCTCCACCGCCTGGGCCTTCGAGCCGTCGGCGATGTTCCCGACCTCTGCCGTCTTCCGCGCCGGCCTTGCCTCCTACACCAAGATCTTCGCCGACACCTATGCGGCCGACAACGTGCGCATGAACAACGTGCTTCCCGGCTGGATCGACAGCCTGCCGGGCACCGAAGAGCGCCGCGACGCCGTGCCGATGAAGCGTTACGGCACCAGCGCCGAAATCGCCGCCACCGTCGCCTTCCTCGCCTCGGAGGGCGCCGGCTACATCACCGGCCAGAACCTCAAGGTCGACGGCGGCCTGACGCGCTCGGTCTGAGCGCCCTTCGTCCGTTCAGATGCACGGACGGCGCGCGCCATGAAAGCGAGATCCGGGTGGCCACCGCCCGGATCTCAGACACATGCTGATACAAATCTCCCTTCCGCCGGACACATCCCCGGTGCAGTTCTCAGGCGAAATGGTCCCCGAACCGAACAGCCGGAACCGAAGGGAACGATCTGATGAACACCACCCGCACGACGGCCTTGGCACTCCTGCTTCTTGGCAGCGTCATCGCCCCCGCCCAGGCACAACAGCCGGGCCTCCAGCGCACCGATCTCATCCAGCAGGATATCGAGGCCCCCGGCCGCCAGGTGGTGCAGGTGCGGGTCGACTTTGCGCCGGGCGCCGTCTCCATCAAGCACAACCATCCGGGCGAAGAGGTCGCCTATGTGCTCGAAGGCGTGCTCGAGTACCGGCTCGAGGGCCGAGAGCCCGTGACGCTCACGGCCGGCCAGAGCCTGTTCATTCCCTCAGGCGTCGCCCACGTCGCCGCCAATGTCGGCAGCGTCAAGGCGTCCGAGCTTGCGACCTACGTGGTGCGCAAGGGCGAGACGCTGCTCGCGCCGGTCAAGTGAGGCGCGCGATCATGGCTAGCAGTTCCCAGCCGAAGGGCGGCTCTACCCGCGAGGCAAGCGCAATCCCCATGCTTTCCCGCCGTGCCCTGCTTCTGGCTGGCGCGGCGGCGGCCGCAGCCGGTATCCTTTTCCCGGCTGCGGCCAACGCCGAGGCATCCGCCGCCACCCCTGCGGCGGATGCCATCCGACCTTTCCGCATCGACATTCCTCAAGCTGACCTAGACGACCTGCGCACGCGGCTTGCGGCGACCCGTTGGCCGGATGCGCAAACGGTGAGCGACCGTTCTCAAGGGGTCCAGCTTGAAAAGCTGCGGCCGCTTGTCGACTACTGGCGGGAAGGTTACGGCTGGCGCATGGTCGAGGCCAGGCTCAACGCGCTTCCCCAGTTCGTCACGCGCATCGACGGGCTCGACATCCACTTCATCCATGTCCGCTCGCCGCACGCCGATGCCCTGCCGCTGGTCATGACCCATGGCTGGCCGGGCTCGGTCCTGGAACTCCTGGGCACGATCGGCCCGCTCACCGACCCGACAGCCCACGGCGGAAAGGCCGCGGACGCTTTTCACCTGGTGTTGCCGACGATCCCCGGTTTCGGCTTCTCCGAAAAGCCGAAGGCGTCTGGCTGGAACCCGGACCGGGTCGCCCGCGCCTGGGATCAGCTGATGCAGCGCCTCGGCTACGACAGCTACGTGGCGCAAGGCGGCGATTGGGGCGCCATCATCGCCGACGCCTTGGGCCGCCAGGCGCCAGCCGGCCTCAAGGCCATCCACGTCAATCGCATCGAGCGCGCGACCACGCTGCCGCCCGAAATCGCCAAGGCGCTGAAGAGCGGCGACCCGGCACCGGCCGGCCTGACGGCCGAGGAAAAGGCAGTCTTCGACGAAGCCAGAGATTTCCTCAGCAAGGGCTTCGGCTATGCCGCGATCCTTGGCACGCGACCCCAGACCATCGGGTTCGGGCTCGAGGATTCGCCTGTCGGGCTTGCCGCCTGGCTCTACGACAAGATCGCCGACTGGGTCTTTACCCGCGGCGACCCGGAACAAGCGCTCGGCCGCGACGCGATCCTCGACAACATCACGCTCTACTGGCTGACGAACAGCGCCACATCGAGCGGCCGCATCTACTGGGAAAACGGCAACACCCCCGGCACCCGCGGCCCCATCACCGTCCCCGCAGCCGTCACCATCTTCCCCGGCGAGGTCTACCGCCCGCCGAAAAACTGGGTGGAGCGAACCTACCAGCACCTCGTCTACTACAGCCACGTGGACAAGGGCGGCCACTTCGCCGCCTGGGAAGAGCCGGAGCTTTTCAGCACCGAGGTCCGCGCAGCGTTTCGCGGGGTGCGCTGAGGATGCGTTTGTTTTGGCGGTGCCGGATATCCGGGCCGGTGGCGCGAAACGCCACCGGTAGCCTAGAAGATTGGGCAGGTGCTGCTCATTTGGCGGCAGCGCATCCCGTCGTCTCCCGAAGCGGTTTTGACCTTCGGGCGGTACCCTGACCTCGGCGAGCCGTTGGGACACCGAGCCTTACGTCCAACCACTCCGTTACCCGGATATTGACTCTAGGTTGCGACCTGCGACCATCTAAGGCGAAGGATGGGGAGGGCTGGAACGATGTCGACAATCACCACTCATACAGACGAAGTCACGCGAGGAGAGGAAGAATTGACTCGGCCGGGAAAAGAGATCGTCCATAACTTACCACCTGCACTTCCGGCCCCCACTTACATACCGGTCACCGGTGAGAAGTACAATCAACACTTCCTTGTCGGCGGATTGATCTTCCTGACGGCATCCATGGCATTGTTCGCTATGGCCGCATATACGTCATTTATTGCGATGCAAAACGCCCCACAGTTCACGATTGCTGCCTTTGAGAATGCCAAAGTACCTGGAGCGCCCCCAGAGGAACACCTAGTCAAGTTGGTCGCAGGGCTAATCGGTTTTTTGCTTGCTCCGGCCATTTGCGTTATTTCGGCCGCGATATGTTCCATGCTGGGAATTCGACTGCTTCGAAGTTCCGGAGCCGTTGCCGCTCACGTGATTGCACCTCAAGACTATGCCTTGTTGGGACCTGCGATTGCCGCCGGAAATTCGGATGCAATCGGCCAGTTCATACGACTCAGCAGCCTTTCGGGCGCAACCGGAACCTTCACAAAAGTCGGCCTCACCGGGCTACCGCTCGCAACCATCGTCCTGACGCTGATTTTAGCCGTCCTGGGACTGTTCAATGATCAGTTCTTTGATCTCGCAAAACTCACTTTGGGCGCGTTTCTCGGATCGTTTGTCCAGCGCCAGGCCGAAGCGACAGCGCCCAAAGCTTGAGTTGGCTCAAAAGCTGCGGTGAGGATGGAATAGCCCTGTCGTGTTTATCTGGCACCAAGGAGCCGGTGGCGACAACAGGCGCAAACTTGCTTGGTTGAGCCCGCGAGGCACCCGGGTGCACGCGCTTCGACGAACCGCCACGTCTCGTTGCCACTAAGAAGCCGCGACTTGCCGGGGAGAACCAAAGGTGCCGCATTTGACATCAAGCATTTCACGAACGGTCGCAATCCTTCTCGCAACCACGCTCGAATCTCCCGCATTCGCCGGCGAGACGATCCACGCTCCCTCGGGAACCTATTGCGGCCAGCTTTCGTCCGCCGGCGTCATGTCGGATGCGCAGACCCGGTTCGAGACCAATGCCGGCAACCTCGTCGGAGATTACATGTTCTCCGATCAGGGCCAGCCCGTTCAAGGAGAGCTTGCCGAGACCGGTGACGATGGCGACGGCAGCGATCTGACGCGGACCTTCATGTGGCGCGACAAATATGGCTACGGTCAGCTGATCGTGACCTTCACGCCGGACTTCTCCGAATTCGAAGGCAAGTGGAACGCCGGCGGCTCGGAGTTCCTGCCGTGGAACGGGCGGCGCTGCAACCAGACGATCAGCTAAAGTCCACGTCGTGCGTTCACTACAGCGCCTGGAAAAGGATGGAACCTGTCTGAGACTTCAGTCAGATCCGTTATCGAACTTATCCATCAAGAATTTCGATAGCTCCCCCCTCATGCCGCTATCACGCCCCGCAACAGCCCCTCCAGCCACTCGGCAAACGCCTTGAACCGGCCCGACAGGTGCTGACGGTGCGGGTAGAGCAGCGCCATCGGCATCGGCGCTGCATTGTGGTTCGGCATCACCTCGACCAGATTTCCGTCCCTCAGGTGGTCGATCACGTCGAAGGCGGGGATCTGGATGAGGCCTAGGCCGGCGAGGCAGCAGGCGATACTGCCCTCGGCGCTGTTGACGCTGACGCGGCCCGGCACCTGCACGCTGCGCACCTCCCCCGCCTCGATCCATTCCCACTCCTCGACCCTCCCGCTTGAGGGCGAGGCATAGTTGACCGCGAAATGTCCCTGGAGGTCGCCGGGCGTCGCCGGCGTGCCGTGGCGCTCAAGATAGTCGGGGCTGGCCACGTTGATCAGCCGGAGCGAGCCGAACGGCCGGGCGATCAGGCCGGAATCGGCAAGCGGCCCGACGCGCAGCGCACAATCGACGCTTTCCTCGATCAGGTGCACGGCCCGGTCGGTCATGCCGAGATCGATATCGATCCCGGGATAGCGCGCCAGGAATTCGGGGAGCGCCGGCGCAACGATCAGCCGGCCGATGCGACTTGGCAGGTCGACGCGCAACCGCCCGGTCGGCCCGGTCGCACCCCGGCGAAACAGGTTTTCCGCCTCGTCCATATCTAGGATCAACCGCAGGCAGCGCTCGTAAAAAGCAGCGCCGTCCTGCGTCGGCGCGACCTTGCGGGTCGTGCGGTGCAGCAGCCGTGTGCCGAGCCTGGTTTCCAGCGTCTGCACCGCCGCCGAGACCGACGAGCGCGGCAACCCGAGCGTATCGGCCGCCCGGGTAAAGCTCGCGCTTTCGACGACGCGGGTGAAGATGCGGAAAAGCTCGATCCGGTCCATGGCTCGCCCTATTGTTCGCCAATTCTGACAAGTCATGTCACGCGCTGGCGCTTTATGCCAGCGGCATGGACGATATTCTCTCCCTTGCGATGCCTCTCGTAGCCACCCCGCCCCTTACGCGTTGGCGGCGGCAAGGCATGCGCTATGTGAAATATGGCGTGCAGGCGCGTGCGGTCGGCTAAGGCGCCGCCACCGGGAGCGCCAAGCAGGAGGCATGGGTTCGTCCCGCAGCCATCCCCAGCGCCAGACCAACGACCGGCGAGCGCCAGGCGCGGCCGCAAACAGGAGAAGCCCATGGCAGACCACAGCATCACTGGTAAATCCGTTCTCATCGCCGGCGGCGCGAAGAACCTTGGCGGCCTGCTTGCCCGCGATCTTGCCGAACACGGCGCGCGCGCCGTTGCGATCCACTACAACAGCGCGGCCACGAAGGCCGCGGCCGACGAGACCGTGGCGGCGATCAAGGCGACCGGTGCTGCGGCTTACGCTTTTGACGGCGACCTCACGCGCGCTGCCAATGTCGAGAAGCTGTTTGCCGACGCCAAGTCGGCGCTTGGCGGCATCGACATCGCCGTCAACACCGTCGGCAAGGTCCTGAAAAAGCCCTTCGTCGAGATCACCGAGGCCGAATATGACGAGATGAGTGCGGTCAATTCCAAGTCCGCCTTCTTCTTCCTGCGCGAGGCTGGCCGGCACGTCAGCGACAACGGCAAGGTCTGCACGCTCGTCACCTCGCTGCTCGGCGCCTTCACCCCCTTCTACGCGGCCTACGCCGGCACCAAGGCGCCGGTCGAGCATTTCACCCGCGCAGCCGCCAAGGAGTTCGGCGAGCGCGGCATCTCGGTCACCGCGATTGGCCCTGGGCCCATGGACACGCCCTTCTTCTACCCGGCCGAAGGGGCAGACGCCGTTGCCTATCACAAGACGGCATCGGCCCTTTCCGGCTTCTCAAAGACCGGCCTCACCGACATCGAGGATATCGTCCCCTACATCCACTTCCTCGTCTCCGACGGCTGGTGGATGACCGGCCAGACGATCCTCGTCAACGGCGGCTATACGACCAAGTAGGGTCGCCGCTCCGGTGAGGGCCTGCCCCTCATCCGCCTGCCGGCACCTTCTCCCCGTCACGACGGGGAGAAGGGAGCAAATGGCACCGGGTTCGCCAGACATGAAGCTTGACCAATGAAGCAGCGAAAGTTCGGAATCCGAGCGTGCACCCAGCGTCTCTCTCCCCGCGTGGTGGGGAGAGATGTCCGGCAGGACAGTGGGGGGCAAACGGGCAAGGCCGGCGACCCCATTTTCGACGGCATCAGTCCGAGTTTTGAAGCCGCTGGACAACCTCAACCACGTCTCGCGTGCGCGTTGCCCGCCCGTGCCATGTGGCATCGAATTCCGTACCCGGCGATTGCATGGCCGCATTGGCCGCCGCCAAACTGGAGAACTCGTAAAAGGCAGTGTGCTTCGAGGGAACGGTTCGGCTCCATGTGCGCCACCCCCGCAGTGCGCCAAACGCGCGCAACGCGTCTGGCATATGGCGGTCGTACCACTCGTCGAAGGAGGCTCGGTCCGCTTCGTCGGGAATTTCGGCGTGCACGATTAGCAGAACTTGAGTGGACATCTTGCCCTCCCGTTTCTCAGATCGCATGTGCCGCGACGCGCTCTGACAAGCTTACAGGATTCCGACGCGGTTCGCGACAACGTGCCCATGCGGAGAGGCGAAATGCCAGGTCCCTCATCCGCCTGCCGGCGCCCGGAAAGGGGGGCAAGGGGGCAGATGGCATCGGATTCGCGAGACTGACGGTTGGGCAATGAAGCGACGTCTTTGGAAAACGGAGGTCTGGCTGCGGCGGGTGCCCCCTGCGTCTCTCTCCCCGCCTGCGGGGAGAGATGTCCGGCAGGACAGTGAGGGGCAGTCTGGCACGGCCGGCGGCCCAAGCCCCTCATCCGCCTGCCGGCACCTTCTCCCCGCCGAGCGGGGGAGAAGGAAGCAAGCAGCATCGGATTTGCCAGGCTGACGGTTGGGCAATGAAACGACGGTTTGGAAAACGGCGAGGTCTGGCTGCGGCGGGTGCGCCCAGCGTCTCTCTCTCCGCCTGGCGGGGAGAGATGTCCGGCAGGACAGTGAGGGGCAGCCTGAGACGCTGCAGGCAATGAGGGGCAGCCTTTGATGCGGCCCGCATCAAGAACGCAAAATACGTTTGGAATTTTAGAACGTTATGTAATGTGATGTGCAGGTAACGTGGGGCGTGAGGCCGCAGGGCGCACAACCGATCTTGATGGATGAATTTCATGGTGCGTATCCCCTTCCTCAGCCGTTGCCTGCTTGCAAGCCTCGCGCTGCTTCTGGCGATCGCCCTGCCCGCAGCCGCCCAGACGCCGCCGCCGATCACCGTCATTCTCACGCCCGGCCAGAGTGCTGCCGAGATCGAGGAGACCTTGCGCGCCGCCGCCAAGGCTGGCGGGCCAGTCACCGTCGAGTGGCGCGACGCTGCAGAGCAGGCCCAAGGTCCGGCCGCGACGACAACCCCGGCCGGTGCGACCGCTGCGACACCGGCTGCTGAGGGCGGGACGACACAGGCGCCCGCCCCCGCAACCACGACGTCAGAACCTGTGCCTGCCGCAGATACCCCCGATACCCTCGACACCCTCTCCGCCCGATTTTTCAACGGCTTGCAGATGGGTGTTGCCGGCACGTCCGGCATTGCCGGCGTGATGGCTGACGTTGCGGCAGGTATCCGCGCCGAGGGCTGGTCGGTGATATCAGTCGCCGCCATTGCGGCGCTCGCCGTTGCCGCCGGCCTTGCCGCCGCCTTTGCCAGCCGGTTCCTGATCCATCGGCTGTTCGGCGCCCAATTCGAAGTGGTCGACCTGCTCCACCGCGTCCGTGCCTCGGTCGTGCGCCTCGGCTTCGACATCGCTTATCTCGCGATCTTTGCCGCAGTCGCCCATGCGCTTGCTCGGCTGTTCGTGACGCCGGGCACGGCGTCGGCCGAACTCGCCCACGCCCTCATCACCATTGCCCTGGCCTCAGGCACCTACGCCGTCGGCGCGCGCTTCCTCTTTGCGCCGACGCGCCCCGAAATCCGCCTTCTCGGCATCGCCCATCCCCGCTTTCACGCCAACATGCTGACCGCCTATGGCGCAATCGGCGCCATCCTCGGCGCCAGCCTTCGCTTTGCCCATCAGCGCGGGCTGGAGACCGCCGCCACCGACGGCTGGCTGCTGATCGGCGTGACGGTCCTGACGCTTCTCAAGCTCTACTGGTTCATCGCAGGGGCAGCCGATATCCGCGCGGTGTTCGCCGGCGAAAACCCCGGCCCGGTCAGGCGCGCCATCGCCTTCGGGGTGCCGGAGTTCTACGTGGCAAGCGCCATCGTGCTCTGGCTGATGAGCGTCATCGTCGCCGGCAGTCCCAACAGTGCGGCCTGGAGCTTTGCCGGCGGCACGACACAGATCATCCTGCTTGCCCTGCCGATCCTCGCCTTCGGCATTCATTCGCTCGCAGGTGCGGCGGCCGAGCGGCGACGCACCCCCGCCTCGGTCGCTCTCCATGCCGCAATCTCGGGCAGCATCCAGACAGCCCTTGCCGGCGCCATCTGGCTGATCGGCCTGCACGTGATCATCGAGCTCTGGCGCCCGGTGCTCGTCCAGAAGGACACCGCCGGCGCCATCGGCTGGATCGTCATCCTCGAGCGCATCAGCCTTGCGGTTGTCGCCGCCTGGGTGATCTGCAGCTTTCTGTGGCGCAGTTTCGAGGCCTTCGCGCCGACAGCCCGCGTCGCCCTTCCCGGCGAAAGCGAGGACGAGACGATGATCCGCCAGCAGAGCCGGCTCTCGACCATCCTGCCGCTCGTCCGCAACCTCATCTTCGGCGGCATCTTCGCGGTCACCAGCCTCGTGATCCTGTCGGCGCTCGGCATCAACATCGCGCCGCTCCTGGCCGGCTTCGGCGTACTCGGCCTTGCCCTTTCCTTCGGCTCGCAGACGCTGGTGAAGGATGTCGTCTCCGGCATCTTCTTCATCGCCGACGACGCCTTCCGCGTCGGCGAATATGTCGACACCGGCAAGCTCAAGGGCACGGTCGAGCGCATCTCGCTGCGCTCGCTCCGGCTGCGCCACCAGAACGGCCAGATCCACACGGTCCCTTACGGCCAGCTGCAGGCGGTCACCAACTTCAGCCGCGACTGGAGCACGGTGAAGTTCGAGCTGAAATTCGAGCGCGACGCCGACCCGGAAAAGATCCGCAAGACCATCAAGAAGGTCGGCCTTGCCATGCTGGAAGACCCGGAAATCGGCGGCGAGTTCCTGGTGCCGCTGAAGATGCAGGGCATCCAGGACGTGACGGAAAACTCGCTTGTGGTGCGGCTGAAGTTCACTGCCCGCCCCGGCAACCCCAGCATTCTCCAGCGCGAGGCGATGAAGCGGCTGTTGCCGGCGCTGCGCGAAGCGGGCCTCGACCTTGCCTCCAATGCCGTCACCGTGCGCTCGGGGCCCGGAGGGGCTGCCGAGGCGGAAGCGGCAGCCGTCAACCTGGCACTCGCAAAAAAGCCGGTGGCCGCCGAGGCGGCGGACGCAGAGGGGTAAGGACAGAACCGGCAAGGCCGTCGCGCCTTCCGCCGAACAGGCTTTCACCCGCCCCGGAAAACAGGAAAGGCCGGGGCTGCTGGCCCCGGCCTTCTTCTTTTTTGCTCTCAAGACTTGCCAGTACATCCATGGTCAAAGTCGAAAGCAGCGCGCGCTTGCCGGCATCCTGTTCTGTCACACCAGACAATTGCGCTTATGGGTAAAGTGTAAGGCGCGGCGCACCGCAGGACAAGCTGTCCATCGGGATTAGGAAGACGGTCGGGGATTAATTCCGTGTGCTCAAACAGCAAGATCCTCAACTTCACCCCTCGCCCGCAGGGATGGGGGACTTCCGCACCTGAGTGAAGCGGCATGGAAGATGAGGTGTTTTATCCCGCCGGCTATTTGTTAAAAGCGAGGCAACGCAACGGAGCCCTGGGCAATGGACAACGACAACCTTTGGTACTGTCTCACCGGCACAAGAGACACCAACTCCGGCATGCTGCGCTTCCTGCTCGCGGTCGGCGCCTTCATCGTGCTGTTCGGCAGCCTGTTCTGGATCCTCGGCCTATAGGCCTCTGCCCGCAAGCGCGTCCAGGCCGGCCGATGGAGCCCGCCTGACAAGCCTTTCGTAACCATCGCGGGATTTCGTGGATCGCGGCCCTGTCGAAATACGGCAGGTGCCGTATGTCGCCGGCGCGCCGGCGCAGCTAGGCGAATGGTTGCCGCGCGCTCGGCGCGGTTCAAACCGAGGAGACGCCCCATGAAAACCATCATTGCCGCAGCGGCTGTGTTCGCAATCGCAATGCCTGCCTTGGCCGCCGCGCCATCGGCACCCGTCGAAAAGAAGGCGGTACAAAAGACTGCGGAGCTGATCGAGCTGGCAAACGGAGAAAGCCGGACCGGCGCCATCAGCGCGCGGCAGAACGACAGCAAAAGTCGAGATCGGAACAAAGGCTCGATCACCGACGGACGATCGCTGTTTTCCGGCAAGTAAGGTTCGGTCAGGGTGGCGAAGGCCACCCTCACTTTCGTAAGGGCCGCATCTGCGCCCCGAGACCCGCGCACGAGGCCCGCCTTCGCCTCCGGCTGCACTCAGCAGGCAGAAGAGCGAAAGCGGCACAAAGCCCGTTTCTTCCACGCGGATTTCCAACGTCCGATACTGAGGCGCGTGCGCCACGGCAAAACCCGCGCACCAGCATTCCCCCTGTCCCCGCGGGAACAATAGCCGCGCCCGTCCATTTGCTAAAAACATCTTAACGAAAGGCAGACGCCTTTTACCGGGAAGCATCGGTTTCCGGATCAATCACAGCCTGGCGCAACAAGGGTCAAAGCCAGGCGAAAGGAAGTCGGAGCAACGCCCATGCGTATCATCCTGGTAGCACTCTTTGCGTCGGTCATGAGCATTCTGGTGTTCAAATACGCCGATCATTCGCTCGGCAACGCCCAGATCGTCGCGACCGCCGAACAGCTGGCAGCGCTCTGAACTTCAGCCTGTGGCCGACCGCAGGAACGCCCGTTTCGCGCGTCCCGTCGGACCAGACTCTCCCCACATCTGTAAATTGCACTTTCGAATCCGCTCGGCGGCGCGCCCGCCGTGTCTCTATGGTGCGCCCGCTTCCACAGCCGCCTGGCAGCCCCGACACTGCGGCGCACGGCGAACGGAAATAGTGCTTGATTAACGGCTATTTCGGTCGATCCAGCTACCCCTCGTGACGCAGGTCGAGGCCCTCCACGGCCCCTGAAATTGGTAGCGCCCACTTTGCAAGCGATATCTAATGCAAGTTGAACGATGCGAGAACGCTCCAAGCACGAAACGAGTTTCCGTACCCCTGCCTCCCCCGATTGGGTGAGGAACAATGCGTGAAGACGCTGCAAGAGACACAGCCTCAATCCGGGCGTACGGCTCACCGCGGCGACATGCAAAAACGCCATGCGCCGCAGAGCAACGCATGGCGTCTGATAGGTCAGCCTCGCCGCTCTAAAGCGGTGGCGGTTACTGCAGCGTGCGGGTCGGCGCAGGTGCCGGCTGACCGGCGGCAACGCCGGGTGCCTGGCTGGCGGCAGCGCGGGCGCTGTCGAGGCCGGTTGCGACCACCGAGACGCGGAACGTGCCATCGAGCGAGCGGTCGAAGATCGAGCCGACGACGATGTCGGCTTCGTCATAGACCTCTTCGCGGATGCGGGTCGCGGCTTCGTCAACCTCGAACAGCGTCATGTCCATGCCGCCGGAGATCGAGATCAGCACGCCCCGTGCGCCGCGCATCGACACTTCGTCGAGCAGCGGGTTGGCGATCGCGGCTTCCGCAGCCTTGAGTGCACGGCCCTCGCCGGTCGCCTCGCCGGTGCCCATCATCGCCCGGCCCATGCCCTTCATGACCGACTTCACGTCGGCGAAGTCGAGGTTGATCAGGCCTTCCTTGACGATCAGGTCGGTGATGCAGCCGACGCCGGAGTAAAGCACCCGGTCGGCAATCACGAAGGCGTCGGCAAAGGTGGTCTTGGCGTCGGCGATGCGGAAAAGGTTCTGGTTCGGGATGACGATGACGGTGTCAGCCGCCTCGCGCAGCCGCTCGATGCCCTGCTCCGCCGTCTCCATGCGACGCTTGCCTTCGAAGCTGAAGGGCTTGGTGACGACGCCGACCGTGAGGATGCCCGCCTTGCGCGCGGCCGCCGCAATCACCGGGGCCGCACCGGTGCCCGTACCGCCGCCCATGCCGGCTGTGACGAAGCACATATGCGTGCCGCCGAGGTGGTCCATGATCTCGTCGATCGATTCTTCCGCCGCCGCCCGGCCGACATCCGGCAGCGAGCCGGCGCCGAGACCTTCGGTCACGGCCGCACCCAGCTGGATGATGCGCGACGACTTCGACATGGCAAGCGCCTGTGCGTCCGTGTTGGCGACCACGAAATCGACGCCCTGAAGCCCCTCGTTGATCATGTTGTTGATGGCGTTGCCGCCACCGCCGCCGACCCCGATCACGGTGATCTTCGGACGCATTTCGGTGATCGTGGGCTTCTTGAAATCGGTCATGGCTTTGTCTCCTAGAGCCGGCGCCTCGCGCGGCACCGGCAGCGGCGAATCGGGCAGCTTGTATTTTAGGAATTGAAAAAAGCCATGGAGAAGGCAAGGAAAAAGGACAGAACGGCTATCCACATATGAATTTTAGCGGGTCCGCAAAGGCGGGAAACCGGCCATCAGGCTGCTGCGGAAAAATAAAGAAATATCCCCGAAGATCAAGGCTTTAGGGGGCGTCTGCCCCTCACCCTGGCCCTCTCCCCGCATGCGCGGAGAGGGAACGAGGAAGACGGCTGGCTACCAACCCGAGACCTGCCGACAGAGACTGCGGCTGCCAGATTGGCCGATGGAACGAGCGGCTGCCACACGTCTCCTTCTCCCCGTCAAAACGGGGAGAAGGTGGCCGGCAGGCCGGATGAGGGGCAGATCCGCACTGCGTGGCGAGGCGGCCCACCCCTGCCCTCTATCGATCCCTCAAGCCTCGAAACTCGGCCGCGCGCGCACCCGCTCCAGCCAGCGCTGGACATTCTTCGCCGAGGCCGGGATCTCCATGCCGAAGACGTCGCAGAGCCAGGCGGTGACGCCGGCGGTGATGTCGGCGATCGAGAACGCATCGCCGGCGAGGAACGGCCGGCCGTCCGAAAGCTCGTCGTCGAGCCAGCCCCACTTCTTCGGCACCGCCACCCGCTCGGTCTCGGCAAAGGCCGGAAACTGCGTCAGGCGCTCGGCGAAGAAGGCGTCCGAGTGCAGCGCGACGTTGCCGACGGTGCCGAGGATCACCAGCTCGGCGCGGCGGTTCCACATCTCCACCTTGGCGCGGCTGACGGCATCGTGGCCGAAGAGTTGCGGCTCGCGGTGCATCTCCTCCAGATAACGGCAGATCGCGACGCTCTCGGTGATGATGGTACCGTCGTCGAGCTCCAGCACCGGGATCTGGCCGAGCGAATTGACCGCCAGGAATTCCGGCGCCTTGTGCTCGCCCTTGGCGAAATCGACATCGACCATCGGCAGCGAAATCCCCTTCTCCGCCATGAAGATGCGCACGCGATAGGAATTCGGCCCCATGCCCTGATAGAGTTTCATCTTGTCCTCCTGTCGATGAGGCGCTTCGCCTCGTTCCTCCTCAACCGCATGTCAGCGGAACACCGGTTGTTTATAGCAACCGGTTTCATTTAACTCAATGGTTTATTTCAACGTGCCGAAATTTTCCCGGCTCCCCTTCACTCCGGCTTTCGCAAGCACCCGGTTGAATGCGGCCTGAAGCCGTGCTTGGCTGGCGCAAACAGGAGCCATGCCATGCTTGCCCGCTCAACCCTTTGCTGCCTCGCCCTTCTCCTTGCCGCCGGCCAGGCAGCTGCGGCGCTCGCGCCCAACTATCAGCGCGCCCGCGAGCTGAATGCCGTCATCAACGCCGTCGCCGCGGCCGTTCCCAAACACCGATCGACAAGATCGTCAGCCAGGGGCGCGACCGCTATGCGGTGGTTGCCGGCAAATGCGCTGTTATCGCCAAGATCGTCGACCTGCCGGCAAAACCTGGCCTGGTCGGCCCGCGCCAGTTCGAGGTGGTGCTCGACAAGCCGAATTGCGATTGAGGCCGGCGCGCGCACCATCCGGATTGCGTACGGACAAAGAGTGGAATCAACTCAAGTTTCGATGAACGATCTAGAGCCGCCAGCCCCGGCTGATGGCGAAACGCGCCGTCTCGCCCGGTGTCATGGCCTGGTCGCCATAGGCCTTCAACAGCTGACCGTCCGGTAGCAAAAGCGTCAGCGCAAACCGTTCGCCTTCGAAGGTGCAGGTGTTGACCCGAAGCGAAATTCCCTCGCCGTCGCGCGCGACATGCTCCGGCCGCACCAGCACGTCGCAAAGGCGGGCGGCACCTGAAGCGGCTTTGCCGAGACCGTCAAGCGCAGAGCGCAGGACCGTCCACTCGAGCGTCCGCGGCGCACCCTCGGGCAGCGCCAGCCGAAGCACAGCGCCGCGGCCGATCAGGCCGCCGACAACGGCGCCTTCGGGCCGCGCATAGATCTCCGCCGGCGGCGCCATCTGCACCAACCGCCCCTCCGACATGACGGCGACATCCGTTGCAAGCGCCATCGCCTCGGCCTGGTCGTGGGTCACATAGATCATCGTCGCGCCAGAGCGCTCGTGAAAGATACGGAAGGTCTCTTCCATCGATTTTCGCAAGTGCTGGTCGAGATTGGCGAGCGGCTCGTCGAGCAGCACCACATCGGGCGAAGTCACCAGGCAGCGGGCGAGCGCCACCCGCTGGCGCTGTCCACCGGAAAGGGCCGCCGGCCGGCGCTCGGCATAGTCTGTCAGTTTCACCAGCGAAAGCGCGTCGCCGACGCTCCTTTTCCAGGCCTCCCCGGAAATGCCGCGCACTTTCAAGGGATAGCCGACATTTTCGGCGACCGTCATATGCGGCCAGAGCGCGTAGGACTGGAACACCATCGCCATGTTGCGCCTTTCGGGCGGCAGCGCCTGTGCAGCGTCCGAAAGCCGCCTCTCGCCAAAGTCGATCGAGCCGTCGCTTGGGCGCTCGAAACCGGCGATCATGCGGAGCACCGTCGTCTTGCCGCAGCCCGATGGCCCGAGCAGCGCCAGGAAGCCGCCTTCGCGCACCTTGAGCGAGACATCCGACACCGCCGGCCGGCCGCCGCCAAAATGCTTGGAGAGATGGTTCAGGATCAGTTGCGCCACGGCAGCACGCCTTCCGGAAGATATTTCGCGAGCGCCTCGAGCGCCGCCATCAGGGCGACGACCATCACCACCACCAGCACGGAAAGAGCCGAGGCAAGATCGGACGAGCCGCTGTCGTCGAGGTTGAAGATGGCGACACCGAGCGTCTGGGTGCCGGCCGACCAGAGCAGCGCGGAAACCGTCAGCTCGTTGGCGGCGATGAGAAAGACGAGGATGATCGCCGCCCCCGCCGCCGGCGCCACCAAGGGCAGGATCACGTCGCGCATGCGCCTGAAGAAGCCCGCGCCCGAAAGCCGCGCCGCCTCTTCCAGCGACGGATCCATCTGCAGGAAGGCGCTCATCACGGGCTTGAGACTGACCGCCAGAAACGAGGAGAAATAGGCAATCAGGATGATCCAGATCGTGCCGTAGAGTGAGACTTTGAAGATCGGCAAGGGTGCGGCGAAGGTGAGGATGAAGGCAACCGCAAGCACGATGCCGGGCAGCGCATAGGGAATTTCGATGAGGATGCCGAGCCCATTGGCGAGCGCCCCCTTGCGTCTTGTCATCAGGTAGGCCGCCGGCACCGAAACGGCGAGCAGGCCGAACGCGGCCGAAACGGCGAGGAACATCGAGTTGCCGAATGCCTTCAGCGTCATCGACTGGCGAAAGAGGATCTCTTCGTAGGCTCTGAGCGACACCGTCTGAAGGTTGAGCGGCACGCCATAGGCCGGCACCAGCGAACTGGCGACAAGGGCCACAAGCGGCGCTGCCAGCACGAGGAACAGGATGGCGGCCAGCACGAGCTCCATGACCAGCCGGAAGCGGCCGAGCGAAAAGGCGGCATTAGCGCCGGAAAGACCGATGATGCGATAGTCGCGCCCGGAAAGCGCCCGCTGCTGCAACAACAGCCCGCCCGCAGCGATCACGGCGATGAGGCTGGAGAGCAGCGCGATCTCACCGAAGGTGCCGGCGCCGAAGCTTGCAAGCCGAGTATAGATCAAGGTCGGCAGCACCTCGATGCCCGCGGGAATGCCGAGGATCGCCGGAATGCCGAAATTGCCGACGCCGGAGACAAAGGCGATCGCGGCACCCGCGATCAGCCCCGGAGCCGACAGCGGCGCGACGATGTCGCGGAAGACGCGAAACGGCGTGGCGCCCGCAAGCCGCGCCGCCTCCACCCCGTCGCGCGGCGAGGCGGAAAGCCCGGCTTTCAGCGCCAGGAAGACGAGCGGCGCATGCTGCACGCCAAGCAGCAGCGAAATGCCGGCAAGCGAATAGAGCGGCTGCGGGCTGCCAAGCGGCGGCGCGATCCCGAGCGTCTTTAGAAGCGGGCTCGCAGGCCCCGTCATTTCGACCCAGGCCAGTGCGGTCACCTGCGGCGGGATCATCATCGGCAGCATGAAGGCGAAGCTTAAAGCCAGCTTGCCGCGCACGTCCGTCAGCGCCACAGCAAAGGCAAAGAGCGCGCCGATCAGCACGGAAACGATCATGCCGCCGGTCGCGGTCAACAGCGTGTTGCGGATTGCCGCAAAGGTCGCAGGCTCGCTCAGCACGCCAACCGACTGGCCGGAAACGAGCCCGGCAAGGCCCGCTTTGGCGAGGCTCACAAGCGGCAAAAGGCACAGCACGAAGAGGCAGGCAACGACGAAGGGCGCAAGCCAGCGTGGCTCTGCGGCAGGCGTAGCACCTGCCCTTGCCCGCCGTCTGCTGCCTGTCACGCCTTGAAAGAGAAAGCGCAGCCAGCGGGGCCGGCTGCGCGCATCGTTACGGTCGAGCATTCCAGAAATATCAGTTCGTGCCGAAGATGCCGGAGAAGGTTTTCAGGTCAGCGTCGGCGCTCTTGACTGCTTCAGCCGCGTTGACCGGCAGCACCTTGATCGTCTCGCGAGCCGGATAGCCCTCAGGCAGCGCCACGCCGTTGCGGGCCGGGATATAGCCCATCTTCACCGCCACCTCTTGGCCGTCCTCGGACAGGAGGAAGTCGACGAATTTCTTGGCAGCATCGACGTTCTTGGCAGTCTTCAGGATGCCGACCGGCTCGGTTACCGCCGAAACGCCCTCGGCCGGGAAGACGAACTCTACCGGTGCACCCTTGGCCTTTTCGCGGATCGCCATGAAATCGACGAGCATGCCATAGGCCTTCTCGCCGGTTGCGACGGCCTTCAGGACGCCGCCATTGCCGCCGGCAGCCGTAGCACCATTGGCAGCCAGCGCCTTGTAGTAGTCCCAGCCAAGGCCGTCGATGCCGGTCAGCGTCTGTGCGTGGATGAGTGCTGCACCCGAGGTCAGCGGGCTCGGCATGGTGACGAGGCCCTTGGCTTCCGGTTTGCTGAGATCCTGCCAGCCCGAGGGCTTCATGCCTGCAGAGGTGTTGTAGACGATGCCGGTCGTGATCATCTTGGTGGAGTAGTAGGCACCCTCCGCATCATAGAGCGAGGCGTCGAAGTTGGCGGCCTCGGGCGACTTGTAGTCGGCCAAGTGCCCGGCTTCCTTCAGCCGCTGCATCGTCACCGTGTCGGCAATCAGCAGCACGTCGGCCACCGGATTGCCGGCCTCGATCTCGGCCATCAGCTTGGCCATGATCTTGGTCGTGCCCTCGCGCACCCATTCCACCTCGATGCCCGGATTGGCCGCCTGGAACGCGTCAACCGTCGCCTGCGCGTCCTCGTTCGGCTGGCTGGTGTAGAGCACCAGGTTTTCGGCGTAGGCTGCGGTCGACAAAAGGCCCGCGACAAGCACGCCGGCTGCGGCAGAGACAAAGGATTTCATGGATATGCCCTCGTGTTGAAACTGGCGCCGAGGGATAGAGCCGCCGCTTTACAGCGGTATGACAATTGCGTCCGTCAAACGCTCGCGCAGCGGCCAAGCCTTCCAAAGCAGGTAAGGACTCACTGGGACGGGGATGAGGTAACGTTGCGGTAGTGGACGTAGGCCTTGGCCACCGTATGGAGAAATTCGCGGTCCCGGTGGCTGTTGTAGTCGTATAATCTGAAGACCCGCGCAAAATTCCGCGCCGCCCTTTCCGACCTCGCTCCGAAGTCGTTGTCGACATCGCCGTGGTAGAACCCCAGATAGCCAAGATATTTCTGCAGGAGGTCGACATCGCCGCTTGTGGCCTCAAGCATCAGCTTGTCGAATTCCTGCTCCACGTAAAGCGACAGGCCATGGTCGCTCTTCCTGTTCACGATGCTCAGTTCATATCCGAGGTTCGCCGCGGCAATGAATGTGTTCAGCGCGTTGAGGATGAGGTTGTAGTCGATGGGCCTGCCGCCGACGGGCAGGAGCGCGAGATTGAGCGACAGCATCATCGACGCGATCCGGGATTTCATGCGGAACGGGCTGTTCAGCGAGTATTCCAGCACCTCGAACAGGCAGCCGTCGCCCGCATAGTCCTCCGACGGATCAAGCACCCGCTTCAGATAGTCGTCGTTGACGCCCGTTATCCGGCTGTTTTCGCCATAGCGCAGACGGCCCTTGTCCTCGCCGCCGCCATCGGCGGCAACCGTCACCTGAAGCGCTTCCAGTGCAAGTTCCTTGATGGCGATGCCGACGCGCTGCATGAGCATCGTTGCAAGGATCGCCTCGACGGCGGTCTTCTCCATCCCGTGCCTGGGCACGACCGGGCCCAGATAGCCGTCAAGCCTGCCGAACGAGACGTCGACCTCCCCCCGCAGCTTGCCAAACCAGCTTGGAGACTGTGCCGTTAGAACAAAATGACGTTCTTCAAGTTTTCTCCAAAGAACAGCAACGTCCTTTATCGTTATGTCGAAAACATACGGCATGTCTAACGCAGCATTGATCTCTTCTGGCATGAACCCTCCATGAAGAACTCTGTTGCTGTTTGAGTGGATATCCCGCAAGTCTCGCATAATCACACAATGCAATTCTGTGAAATAGTCATCTAATTGGATTAGGGGCGTGCCAAATCGGTTCATTTCTACTTTAGAGAGCAGTGAAAACGACACATTGTGCGCTCCACGCGTCCCGTCTGGAGACGATCTGGCTGGAGACGATCCGGGGGCGGCTTTAAAAAAAATTGCGGGCGATGTCACACCGGGCGTAGCTGTCTCGTCATGGTATCGGAACCAACGAAAGGAAACGGAACCATGACTGCCAAGATCGACCTTTTCGCCGCTGCCCCGCAACTGATGAAGAGCTGGACCAGCGTCTCGATGACCATCGCCGCCAGCCTGGACCCGACCATCATCGAGCTCGTCAAGATCCGCGCCTCGCAGATCAACGGCTGCGCCAACTGCATCAACATGCACACGCAGGAAGCGCGCGCCAAGGGCGAGACCGAGCAGCGCATCTACCTGCTTTCGGCCTGGCGCGACGCGCCGGTCTATTCCGATCGCGAGCGCGCCGCGCTAGGCTGGACCGAAGCGCTGACTCGCCTGTCCGAGGGCCACACCCATGATCAGGCATACGACGCGCTGAAGGATCATTTCACCGAGGAGGAACAGGTGAAGCTCACGCTGATGATCAACGTCATCAACGGTTGGAACCGTCTCGCCGTCGGTTTCGGCCTCTGGATCGATCCGGCTGCGGCGAAAGCCGCGCAGGCGGCCGCCTGATGGCGGATAAGGCGACAATCGACGCAGCGGCGGCTTTCGACCCGCTGCGTCCCAAGCTCGTCCGCGTCGCCTACCGCATGCTCGGCTCGGTCGCCGACGCGGAGGACATGGTGCAGGAGGCCTTCATCCGCTGGATGGGGGCCGACCGCGCGTCCGTGCGCGAGCCGGAAGCGTTCCTGCGCCGCACCGTCACGCGGCTCTGCCTCGACCAGCTGAAATCCGCGCGGCTGAAGCGCGAAACCTATGTCGGCCCCTGGCTGCCCGAGCCGGTCGTCGAGGAGGAGCCGGAGGACGATGTCACCCTGCCGCTGATGCTGGCGCTGGAACGGCTGTCGCCGCTGGAGCGCGCCGCCTTCCTGCTGCACGACGTCTTCGGCCAGAGTTTCGAAGAGGTCGCAGCGACGATCGATCGCGACGCGGCCGCCTGCCGCCAGCTGGCCGCCCGCGCCCGCACCCATGTGCGCCAGGAGCGCCCCCGCTTTGAGATCGAGCAGCAGCGCGGACTGGAACTCGCCAACGCCTTCTTCGCCGCGTCCAGAAACGGCGACATGAAGACGCTCGGAGCGATGCTCGCAGCCGACGTCAGCGTGCATTCGGACGGCGGCGGCAAGCGCCCGGCGGCGATGCACCCGATCCTCGGCTTCGACGCCGTGATGAAGGTGCACGAGCAACTGGCCGCGCTCTTTGCCAAGCACGGCTCGACACTCGTGCGCGCCGGCTTCGTCAACGGCCTGCCAGGTTTCGTGACCAGGGAGGCCGATGGCGAGCTGCAGACGACCGCACTCGAGATCGAGGACGGCAAGGTCAAGGCCATCTACGTGGTGCGCAACCCGGACAAGCTTGCGCATCTGCACTAGGTGCGAGCGATCGCGACCTGTCGTTCCGCGCCTTAGTCGGCGCGGCGCAGGCCCTCAATATAGACACCCAGACTGGTACGGCGGCCGCTGATCAGAACGCGCCCGCCCGGATGAAGGCTCTGCCTGAACTCGTCTGATACGCTGCAGATGCTGTTGAAGAGGAACGGCACGTCCTGCAACTCGACCGGAGAGCGGCACCGACTGGTGTCGTGCCGTTCCGCATCCGCGACAGTGAATGGGATCTCGACCTCCTGCCCCGCGATCAAGGCAATGATCATGGGGCCAGCAAACACGACGATATTTTTTCCGGTATGGTAGCCGTAGAGAACGTAGAGTGGAGCGGCAAAAATGACAAAGAGCCGTTTCGTTTCACTGCCTCGAATTCGATATTTGCTGGCGTAGATCAGCCACAGGATTCCTGCAGCTAGCACCAGGCCGACAGCGACCCCGGCAATGTCTGATGTGGCCATCCATTCAACCGACGGCAGAAACGGAAAGCCAAGCATTTTCGCCCAAAGCGGCAGCCAGCCAAGCAGCGCCAAGATCAAGGCCAGACAGCGCGACGGGCCGGGTAGTTTCCGCTGCGGCTCCTCGTCATTCACTCCACCCATCAAGCCACACCCGTTCCTTCCAAAGAGGCTCCGCCTTCTTTGGCATACTGGAGGTTGTGGTCACAAGAGCGTCAATCGGTCGACGATGGCTTCTGCTCGTTCTCAGCGCGTTTCACTTCGCCGCTGCCGCCACGCCAAGCACGTAGCCGCCGTCCCAGTGCCAGATCTGCTTGTCGTCGACGGTGACCTTGACGATTGCCTGGAAGCCTGAGAGCGTCCCGCTGCCAGCGTGGAATGCGCAGGTCCCGAAGGGCGGGCTCGCCGAGTCATAGACGACGCAATAGCCGACCGCCGTGTCACCGTTGCCGACGGCAATGACCGCCGTGCTGCTGGAGAACAGCGGATTGGCGACGACAGGTCCATAATAGAGGATCTTCGTGCCCGCCGGGATCGCCGACAGGTTCGATTCCGTAATCGTACAGAAGCTCGGGACCTCTCCGGTAAACTGGCTGCACTCCTTGGAGATTTTGAGCGGTTGCGTGGCCGGGGCCGGTGCTGCGGACACGGCGGACGTCAGTGCAACGATGGCACCAGCCGACAGGATCAAGAGTCTGCTCATTGCCTACCCCCTACGGTCGAGTTGAAGCCGAAGATTCTACGCAGGCTCTCCCTTCGTCGCAATTCGCTGGATCTTCCCGGCAAGAAGTAGCCGCCTGCCCGGCTTCATTCGGTGCATTTGCAGGCGCGCACATCGCGGCCGGACCGGCAGGCGTAAACTACCGCGCGATCGTGTATAGTCCCGCACGGCGTAATTGCACGCGCTCCGAGGGGAAAATCCGAACGGGACCGGGGGAACGTCCATGAGGAAGGCAGTGTCATTGCCTGCGATGCTTTTGTCCGCGCTGCTGGCTGCTTCGGCAGCGCAGGCACAGCAGACCACGCTTGCCGAACAGGAACGGCCGGCCGACGACTGTGGCCCGCTGGCAGCCGCCGCCAACGTCCTTCTTTGGCCGGTACCGCAAAAGCCTTTCCACATTGCGGGACCGCTCTATTACGTCGGCACCAAGGGCCTTGCGTCCTACCTCTTTAGCACGAGCGATGGCTTGATCCTGCTCAATACCGGCGGTCGGACATCCGGACCGATGATCGCCCAGTCGATCAAGACGCTCGGCTTCGACCCCAAGGATATCAGGATCATCATCAACGGCCACGGCCATTTCGACCATGCCGGCGGCTTCGCCTATATCAAGAAGCTGTCCGGCGCTGAGCTCGCGATCATGGAGGGCGATGTCGCCATCATCAAGGACGGCGGCAGAAGCGATTTCCACTACGGCAAATACTGGCCGTTAGCGGGCCAGCGTGCGGTCGATGTCGACCGGGTGCTGAAGAAGCGGAAGAACGGCGATCCCGTGACGCTGGGCAATGTGACGCTGACTGCGTTCAACACGCCCGGCCACACGCTCGGCGCCACCACCTGGGTGACGGATATCGTCGAAGGCGGAAAGACCTATCATGTGGTCTTTCCCGACGGCGCCGGCGTCAATCCGGGCTACCACCTGACGGGAGACAAGGCCGAGTACCCTGGCATCGCGGACGACTTCCGCGACACCCACCGTTTTCTCGCGACGCTGCGTCCCGACATGTGGTTCGCCTTCCACACCGACCAGTTCGATTTCCGCGGCAAATATGCCCGCATGGCCAAGGAAGGTGCGGCCGTATGGGTCGATCCCAAGGGATACAGACAGTTTATCGCGTCCAAGAAACGTGCCCTTGACGAAAAGATCGCGCGCGAAGGCGGCGCAAAACCGAAGCTATGATCCGAGCCCTGGCCTATTCCCAAGAAGAGCTTGCCCTGTATCCGCTGATTGTCCAATCTAACCGAGGTGCAACTAGAGTTGTTGGAGGAACATCGTGCGCTTTGCAGTCTTAGCACTCTCGTTGTTATTAGCCTGCGCTGCATCGTCCGCATCAGCCGATGAAGAATTTCCGTTCCCTGAGCTTCAGACGGAGGTCTATTGCAAGACCTTGGTAGAAAAGATGCTGGACGAAAACGAACGGGCAACCGAGCACACAAGATGCCTTGCTCAAGAAGCGTTCCTGAAGGGGCAGCTGGAGCCCTGGTGGCCGTTTCTGGACCCCAGGACACAAAGAATGATTGTAAAGTCACACTATAGGGAGCCGAAGTATCAAACCTACATCACCCTGTTGCAATACACCGCGTCGGCCATAGGCGACGCGTGCCTCTCACGGCGGATAGAATGCAAGAATCCCAAAGCCCGGTGACGCGCCCGATCCTCGACGTTCGCAAGTCCTGCGCCACTCTTCGCGCCTCACTCCGAATTCAACGCTTTCGTACGGGTTTTCAAAGGAATCCGCGCACTGCTTCCAGGCCCGGAAGCAGTGCGCGGATTACAAGCTTCTCGAAACTCAGGCCGCCGTTTGGGCCGCCGGAATGCGCGCGATCACCTTGATCTCGAAGTCGAAACCGGCGAGCCAGTTGACGCCGATGGCTGTCCAGTTCGGATAGGGCTTTTCCGGGAAGACCCGGTTCTTGACGGCCATGAAGGTCTCGAACTGGTTTTCCGGATCGGTATGGAAGGTGGTGATGTCGACGATGTCGTCGAATGTGGCGCCCGCCGCCTTCAGCGTTGCTTCGAGATTGTCGAAGGCGCGCTCGACCTGGCGCTGGTATTCCGGCTCGGGCGACCCGTCCTCACGGCTGCCCACCTGCCCCGAGACGAACAGCAGGTCCTGCGACTGGATGGCTGCGGAATAGCCGTGTGCCTCGTAGAGCGCGTGGCGGTTCGCCGGAAAGACTGCGTTGCGTTTGGTCATCTGTCTGGTCCTTTTCCAAAACTCGAGAGCGCAGAAACAGGCGAGCGCTGCCGGCTCCGACAGAACTTCACAAGACCCGCTTCATTTGATATACGCTACGTATATGAACTAACCAAATACGATGCGTATGTCAAATCCATATACGCTGCGTATATGAAATTGAGGACGATATGGCCAGGCGTCGCCAGGAGACGATGGAAGAGAACCGCGTGAAGCTGATTTCGGCGGGCCGCAAGGCGTTTGCGGAAAAGGGCTACGCGGCCGCCTCGATGGACGAGCTGACCGCCGATGTCGGGCTGACGCGCGGCGCGCTCTATCACAATTTTGGCGACAAGCGCGGCCTGCTCGCCGCCGTCGTCACTGAGATCGACGGCGAAATGGCCGCCCGCGCCAAGGAGATCGGCGCCTGCGCCGGGGATCACTGGCAAGGCATGCTCGCCGAAGGCGCCGCCTATATCGAGATGGCGCTTGACCCGGAGGTGCAACGCATCGTGCTGCTCGACGGCCCGGCCGTGCTTGGCGATCCCTCGAAATGGCCGAGCCAAAACAGCTGCCTGGTGGCGACCAAGCGCTCGGTGGAGCAGCTCCTCGAAAAAGGCGCCTTGAAGCCGGTCGATCCGGAGGCAGCCGCAAGGTTGCTCAGCGGCGCTGCCCTCAACGCCGCCCTCTGGGTCGCCGCCAGCGATAACCCGAAAGACGTGCTACCGAAGGCGATCGACGCGTTCCAGACCCTGGCGTCCGGCCTGCTGGCCGATCGATAGAAGGTCTTCACCTTCAGAGGCCCTGACGGGAGAGGCAGCGCGTTGTTCGCGGGCAATCGGGTGCTTCGGCTGCCCGCCTGGGCGCGTTGCCGACAGTGCTGTTGAATGCCAGAATGCGAGTCATGAAAAATATTCAGGTTATCGACGGCGCGGCAAACGCCACGTTCAGCGTGTTCCAGGCAACCGAGGAGGAATACGCCGCGATCTTCCCGGATGGCCGGGACATCGAACTGGTCGAAGATCTGGTCGAACGGCTTGGCGATGACGCGGCGGATCGTGTGCTCGCGCCGCTTTGGAACCGTCCCGTCCTGAAACGCGATGCGCTCGGCCTCCATGGGACGCTGTTCTACGACAATGAACACAGGCGAAGGCACATCCCGCAATCGAAGCGCGAAGTGGATTGGGATGATGGTTCGCTCAACCAGGCCCAGAGGGACCTATTCTCCCTGAACCGATGAGCCGTTATTAGGGGCCACCCGGTCCGTGGCGGAGGGCGCTCTCGCCCCCTTCCCCCACCAGCTCCCAAAGGTCGATCTTCGCCGCGCGCCCCTTGACCTGCACCAGCCCCATCGCGCGGAACGCGAAGCCGCCGGCAACCGCCTGATGCACGTTGCCGCTGACGAGGATCGCGGTGTTGTAGTCCTTGTTCAACCCTTCGAGCCTGGAGGCGACGTTGATGGTGTCGCCCATCGCCGTATACTGCTGGCGCGAGAGCGCGCCGAAACTGCCGACGACGGCGGGACCCGTATGCACGCCGAAACGGGTGAACAGTTCCGGGCGGCCTGCCTGGCGGTTGGCTTCATTGAGGCGCTCCACACCCGCCTTCATCGCCAGCGCGCAGCGACAGCCGTTTTCGACATGGCGCGGGTCTTCCGCCGGCGCGTTCCAGATGACGAAGATGGAATCGCCGAGATACTGCACCACCGTTCCGCCGTGCTCCTCGGCGATCGCGTTCAAAAGCTCGAAATAGGCCGAGAGAATATCGACCACGTCCTCGGGCGAATGCTGCTCGGAAATGGTGGTGAAGTCGCGGATGTCGGTGAAAAGCGCCGTCACCTCCTGCCGCCTGCCCTTGACCACTGCCCCGCCCTCCGGGTCGATGATCCGCCGCACAACCTCGCGCGGGACGTAAAGCGCAAACTGAACGATGGCGCGTTGGCTGGCGGAAAGCGCTCCACCGAGCGTGTTGATCTCGGTGATCCAGGAATGCGGCACGCCCTTGCCGGTAAAGTTCAGGTCGCCGATCCGCCGCGCCTCGTCGGCCAGCCGATAGAGCTTCTGGCTGATCACCCGCGACAGCATCAGCGAGCCCAGGACGCCGGCCACCAGCAGGCCGGCAGCGATCGCAAGGTTGCGCAACAGCAGCCGGTTGGCCTGCGCCACGAGATCATCGAGCGGCACGACGATCGCGACCGAGCTGCCCTTGAACAGCCCGTCGAGGCTGACGGGAGCGACCTGCGCCAGATAGCGCTCGCCGTCGAGGTCGATCTCGGCAAGGCCGCCGTTGGCGTAGCGCGCCTCTTTCCGCAGTTGCGCAACCGCCTTGACGCTCGGGTCGAGGCTCTGCGTATCGGTGGCGTTGCCACCCGACCAGGTGCCGAGGATCCGGCCCATGATCGACGGATCGGAATGGGCGACCAGCATGTCGCCGTCGCCGATGATGAAGGACCGGGCGCGGGCCGAGATCTCGCGCGGATCGAGCAGCCGGCTGACGGTCTGCAGGTGGATGTTGACGCCGACGACCACCCGGTGGTCGTCATTCATCGATGCGGCCAGAGCAAGGGTCGGCACCCTCACCGTTCCGGTGACGAAGGGCCCGACCGAGACCGGCTCTCCGCTCAAGACCGCGGACTGGTACCAGGGGCGCTGCCGCGGATCGAAGGATGTCGGCTCCAACCGCGGCTCGCCGATCGGCCGCGTCGAGCGGTCGAGAAACCGGATCGTCGACACCGCCGCGCGGCCCTCTCCCGGCACGATGGTCTTGATGGCGAAGGCGGCCGCCTGCGGAGCCGAAAGGCTCTGGCGCACATAGTCCTTGGCCGTGTTGATCACCTGCAGATAGGAGCCGTCAGGGTAGCCGGCATAGATGCTGGTTGCGTTGGAGACGCTGCGCAGCACTTCCAGAAAGAACTGCTGCTTTTCTTCCAGTTCCCGAGGCGGCGCCGGAATGAGCTGCGGCACCGTCGACGCGAGCCCCACGGCCTCCTGTCCGCCCTCCAGCGCGTTTCTGTAGCCCTCGATCAGCCGGAAACTCATCTCGCGCATGTGCTTGGCGCCGGCAAGCACCGCCGCCTCCCGGCCCTGGCTGAACGCCATCCAGATGATCGGCGTCGCCGTGCCAAGGAGCAGCGCCACGACAAGCACGCTGAGATGCACTCTGAGAGGCCTGGACCAGTTCACGCACTTCCCCCGAAACGCGGACCGTTGTTTAGGCAAACCTATCACCGGGTCTTGCCGGCAGGAATGCGCAATTTATGGAAGAAGAGATCCATCCAATTCTGCCGCAACCGCAGGCGCCTAAGTCGAGCTTGCCTTGGAATGCGCCCAAAAGACCTAACCGGTCACGTCATCGCTTTCCCAAGGGCGCCCGCATCGCTTAGCCTGGGTTGCGCGACCGCAAACATGCACGTGCATTCCAATCGTTAAGCTTCCAGACGTATTGATTGCTGAAGAGGTGAGAAATGCTCCGAATACTCCTGGCAACATCTGTTCTTTCATCGTGGTTCTTTTCCTATCCCCTGCTGCCCGCCGCTCTAGCGACTGAGCGACAGTTCGAAGACTTGTGCCTTGTTCCCATCAAGGACGGACAGCCCACTCAGGAAGACTTTGGCGACGCTTGGCGGATGGTGGGCAAGTTTATCGCCTTCGATGGCATCCCGAGGCCGATCATCTACCCTTACAATCGCGCAGGTGTTTGGACGATCGATGGTAGCAACCGGTTTGTACCCTTCGGCGGAAAATTTCCGCAGAACCTGATCCAGGATCGGTTCGCTTCTGATCCGGAACGTGGAATTGTTATCGGAATTAGCCCAAGCGAGGGTGTGTTTGTAGCCCGCCGCGGAGAGACCGCATTCACGCTACTGTACGCAGCAAATGATAGCCCTCTCCGGTCCCCGCATGACATCACCTACGTGCCGCGCTTCAAGGGGTTTGCCCTGTCCGACCGAACCGGGCTCTATCTGCTTGATCAGCGGTTCAGCCTGGAGACCTTGCCCCTCCCGGCCAAGGGGGACCCGGAAATCGTCTTCGATTTGCCTGAACTCAATGCGCTGATCCTAAATCCATCGAATAAAGTCTATCTGCGCGACGATCGTGGCGATTTGGCACTGCTCGCCACCTTGGAAGACTGGGACTTCGTCGTGCAGACGCGCCTCACCCGGGAAGGACAAATACTCATCAAGACGTACCGAAACGAGTTTACCGTCACGCCGCCGATTAAGGATGCCTCCGGCAAGTTTTCGCGCGTGACGGATGCCGATCTCGTTCGACAACGTCCCGCACCGGCGGCCATTCCAGAGATGATCTCCGGGCCAAGGATAGGGGGACGCAGCTTTTTCTTTCGTTCCTCGGGGCTCTGGCGGGATGAGAACGGAGCAAGAGTTCCGATTGCGCTGCCGTTCGATGCCGCGAACTTTCCGATCACAAGTGTTGAAGACTATCCAGGTCGGCAAGATCTGATCGTGTTTTCATTCGCCGGAATTTTCGTGCAGGACGAACAAGGTGCCTGGATGGTCGTGCCTGGCAGCAAGGGGATCGTCAATCGCGTGACAAGAGAGCTGGGCGAGATGCCCGATCAAAGAGGGCTACTCTTCGCAGGAGAGGATGGACTTTATCTTCTCGCTTCAACCGCAAATACTGCGGCCGATGCCTGCCTCAAGTAGCAGTCAACCGTGGTCGCGTGCGCCGGAAGTGCCTCAGAGAAACATCGCATCGATCCAAAACGAGATGCCGCGCCCTGTTGACTACCGGCGCGGCATTTGAGGAAACCTTGATGTTTTAGTCAGTTGCAATGCTTCGCCGAATCCAGCGGAACGAAGCGGCAGGAGCCTCAGTTCAGCGGAATGGCGTTGCCGTCCTTGCTGTCCTGGTAGGTCGAGGAGAGGTCGTCGTATTTCACCCGGATGGCATCGGCGCGGGCCTTGAGCTCATCCCGCTGCCCTTCCGGCAGGCCATCGATCAGCCTGTGGATCGATTGCCCCTTCCAGAAGGCGTTGGTGCGGTTGTAGCCGCCGGGCTCCAGCGTGAAGACCTCTTTGAGGATCTTCAGGTCGTGCGGAATGGAGAAGCTGTCGCGGGAATCCTCGTGGCTGAAGAAATAGTAGAAATTGTCGAACCCCGCCCAGGTGATTGCCGACAGGCACATCGAGCAAGGCTCGTGCGTCGAGAGGAAGATCAGGTCGCGGCTATCCGGCCGCTCCGTGCCCTCGATCTCGTAGAAGCGCTTCAGCGTATGCACTTCGCCGTGCCAGAGCGGGTTTTCCGTTTCGTTGTTGGTTTCGACGAGAACGGTCGAAAGATCGGATTTGCGCATCAGCGCGGCGCCGAAGATCTTGTTGCCGGCGGCCACGCCCGCTTCCGTCGCCGGAATGATGCCGCGCTCCATGGTGGAAAGCAGGGCATCCAGCAGTTCGTAATTATCCGTCTGTTGTGTCATTCCCAGTGTCCTTTTGTTGGGTTTCGGAGCAACGCCAGGAAAAGCAGGAAACAACGTCCTGCCCGGAATGGCGGGTTTCATGTCAACCCCAGAAGCCGTCTGATGCGACGTCCCTCCGGGATTGCGGGGTTCAGAGCAATTCCAGGAAAAGTGCGAAGCGGTTTTCCGTTCGGGATTGCGTCAGTCAAAGCAATCCCAGGAAAAGTGCCAAGCGGCTTTCCGTCCGGGATTGCGTCAGTCAAAGCCTGCGGCGGCCCTAGTGCGCCTCCGCCGCAATCAACGGCACCTCGGCGCCCTTTGCGTCGTAGAGCTTGCCGTTGAGGAAGTAGTCGCCATCGTGCAGCCGCGCAATGTCCTGGTAGCGGATCGTGCGCTCGGTCGCAGCGACGAACACGGACTGCTGGTCGGAATTGCCTGTCTTGAGGTGGTTGAAGAGCAGGTTGAGCGCGATCGCCATCAGGGCTGCCGACGAGATGCCGGAATGGAAGATGGTTGCGACCCAGGCCGGGAAGTGCTCGTAGAAGCCGGGCGCTGCGATCGGGATCATGCCGAAGCCGATCGAGGTCGCGACGATCACCAGGTTCATGTTGTTGGCGTAGTCGACCTTGGACAGCGTGCGGATGCCGCTTGCAGCAACCGTGCCGAAGAGCACGATGCCGGCGCCGCCGAGAACCGAGGTCGGAACCGAAGCGACGATGCGCCCCATGATCGGCAGAAGGCCGAGCGCCACCAGGAACATGCCACCGGTTGCCACCACATAGCGGCTCTTGACCCCCGTGACCGCCACGAGCCCGACATTCTGGGCAAAGGCGCTCTGGGTGAACGAGCCGACGATCGGCGCGAGGATGCTCGAGAGCATGTCAGCACGCAGGCCATCGCCAAGACGGCGCGAATCCACCTTGGTCTCGACAATCTCACCGACGGCAAGAATGTCGGCAGACGTTTCCACCAAGGTCACCATGATGACGATCAGCATCGAGATGACCGCGGCAAGCTCGAAGGTCGGATAGCCGAAGTGGAAAATCTTCGGCAGCGCGAAGACCGGGCCGTTGGCGACCTGCGAGAAATCGGTCATGCCGGCGACATAAGCGATGCCGGTGCCGATCACGATCGAAAGCAGGATCGAAAGACGCGAGATCGAAGCGCTGCCAAGCTTGCTCAAGAGCAGCACGATGATGAGCGTGACGGCGGCAAGCTGGATATTGCCAGTGCTGCCGAAGTCCGGGGACGCCTTGTTGCCGCCCATCGCCCAGAATGCCGCAACCGGCATCAGCGTCAGCCCGATGGTGGTGATGACGATGCCGGTGACGAGCGGCGGGAAGAAGCGCGTGACGCGCGAGAAGATCGGCGTGATCAGAAGGCCGATCAGCGATGCGGCGATGACCGCGCCAAGAATGGCCGGAATGCCGCCATTGCCGGAAATGGCAATCATGGTTGCGACGCCCGAGAACGACACGCCCTGCACCAGTGGCAGGCGGCTGCCGAAGAACGGCACGCCGATCGTCTGCAGAATGGTGGCAAGGCCGCCGGCAAACAACGAGGCGGTGACGAGCAGGCCGACATCGCTGGAATTAAGCCCGGCCGCCTGGCCGAGGATCAGGGGAACGGCGACGATGCCGCCATACATGGTCAGCACGTGCTGCAGGCCATAGGCGAGGTTCGCCCCAATGCTCAGCCGTTCGTCTTCGGGATTTTGGGTCGGGCTCTGGGCCGGGTCCTGGGCCAATTTCTGGGCCAAATTCTGGGCCAAATTCTGGGTACGCGTAGTGTCCTCTGAAATGCTTGCCAAGGGTATCTCCTCCATACCTTGTGCGATGTGTCCCGTCTCCAGCGGGACAGTCGAAAGGGTACTGAAGGGTGGCAAATCGCGCTTTCCTAAAAAACGCGAAACACCTTTCGGCTTTTGGGGAGGAATGGCTGGAGGCGAGGAAAGGGTTTGCTGGACGAGACGACTCTGGTCGCATTTCGTTGACTTTATGCCCGAACCGGCAACAAGCAATTCCCCCAGTATTAAACCACCACTCCTGACAAGTGTGCGGAACCTTATTGTAGGAAGCCCAGGACACTACGCTTGAGCCGATGGCGGAGCAGCCGCTGGGGCAGTTGTCGCTGGGGCAGTTGTCGCTGGGTTTGCAGCCGCAGGGGTAGCAGCCGCTGGGGCAGCCAGTGAAAGCAGGTCAACTTGTACGCGCTTGCCGCGCTCAATCGAATACGTGTCAGATTGTACTGGGTTACTACCAAGCACATCCGCACTTACATGAATCTGCCTTGGGTTCCAACACCATATCAGGAAACGATACTCGCCCTCGCTGTTGTCGATTACGTCTGATCCGATAGGATGCCCATTTTCAATGACGGACACGGCTACAAACCGGGCGGGTTGGCCACCTCGCTGCACTATCCCCAAAATCTCAGCATCAAAGCGACTCCGTATCAAGTAATAGCAGCAGACGAACGGCACTGGGAGCCACGTCAATGCTATTCCAAGTGAGGCTGTTAGAAAACTCAACGGGTTCGGCAGCGTGAAATAAAAGTAGGCGACAGCTGCCAACCCAAACGTGGTGAGCACCATTATGGCAACGAGTGCCCACTTGGATAGCCGTCTCTGGGCGATGAAAGCGGAACCTGAGACGATCGAAATCAGGCCAGGCACCAGACCCATAACGAATGCAGCGGTATTACTTTGATCTTCAAAGGGATTGGGAAATGCAATGAATACGGACTTGTCTGGAGCCGCACTTCTCGCGAGGGCGCCCGCTTTGTCGTAGGGAAGCAGATAGGTAGTTTTGGACGACGCCGTCCATTCATCCGCTCCGGGATTGAATGCCAGCACGTCTCGGTCAAAAGACTGCGGCAGCTCGACTTCGAGATCGTATTGCGAAACGATGTTGGTCTTGCCTACGAGAGAAACATACTGCTTGAAATTCGAATAGGTTATATCAAATATTACCTTGACTCTATTTTTCTCTCTATCTGGATTAAGAGAAAAAGCTCTGTCTATCGTGAAGTTGATATCAGATACATTAGGCGCAGCAATGACGGTTAATAAAGCATAATTATCTCGATTGATAGTAACGGATACCTCCAAATTATCCGGATGAGAAATTTCATACTGAGAACTTATTTGAAACGGCAGAAGAAAGTTCAGAACGCGGGCATCAGCCAAATTTTCGCTAGGTAGAGACGCACTCACCTCAATCTTCGACAAACCTTGGCTGGAAACTGACATATGAATCTTAGGTGCAGCAGCCCACGCCGTCGCGCTGACGATAATCAGTAGTAAAAAGATGGTAGAACGGAGCATGGCTCAACCTACCTAAGGATTGCACTTGCGAAATTCACAAAAGAATACAAAGATATAAGACTAAAAACAAAAGAACCCACCGTAATAAAATCTACGAACATGAAGTACTTCTCTTGTCTTTCCTCACGGTATTTAGACTCAAGAACCCTCTCATCCTTGTAATTATATTCAGTTCTAACGGAATATCTAAATGACCGAAAATAAAGAACGAATCGCGTCGACAAGTATCCCCACCAGGACGCGCAAATCATCACGCTCGGCACAACCCCAAGGGGCGCACTGTTCGGCGGAGCGATGTAGATTTTTGATGTTTCCAGAGTAACATACGCAACGAAAAAAGACCCCGCGACGAGCAATGCCAACGTTTTTATGTGATTGAAACGTTGCCGTCGGCTCGACTCTTGCGCCAAAGCAAGCAGGTCGTAATGTTCGTCCATGATGTGGCCCACATTGTTTTCGTTGCGACTACAAGGTGTACGCAATATTAACGGATTTTTGCACAAAAACGAGTCGTCTGCGTAATCTCGTGTTGCCTCAAATGCCACGGTTGTGGCTTGAGCTTGGAGTAGCTCAATTGGTCAATGCTGAGGCGGCGACAAATGACGAGCGATGTCGCACGCTACGAATACAGCGAGACTGCCGTAAGCCCCCGGCAGCGACTGGCACCCTTTCAATCCGGGACCGGCGGCAGCGCGGGCGCCACCAGCCCGCAGAAGGGATCGCGCCAGGCGTCGATCACATCAAGCTGCGCGTACCAGCGTTTCAGCGCCGGATAGTCGTCGATCGGCAGCCGCGCCACATCGTTGAACGGCAGGATCGTCGCCATGCGAAAATCGGCATAGGACACCGTGTCGCCCAGGAGCCAGGCGCGCTCCGCAAGTTCGGCCTCCACCAGCCTGGCGGCGCGATGAAAGTCGCGGATGCCCTCCTCGACCATATGCTCGTCGCACGGCCCGATACCGTAGCGCAGCTTGGTCCCCCGCTCCCAATGCACCATGTCGCAGGCCCGGACGAAGTTCTCCTTCCCCCAGCTGATCCAGCGGATCATGTCGGGCTCGTCGTCGTCGCTGCGCCAGAATGTCGAGCCCACCTGCCGCGACAGGTAGCAGGCAATCGCGTCGGCTTCCCAGAGAGCTCGTCCGGGCCGCTCCAGGATCGGCAGAAGCAGGTTGGGGTTGAGCGGCCGGAAGCGCTCCGCCTCGCTCGACGACTGCGGCGAGGCATATTCGAACGCGACGTCCGCCTCCAGGAACCGCGCGACGGCAACGGCAAGGCGAGGATTGGGATTGCGACTGAAATAGAGCTTCATGTGGTGTCTCTCCATGGTGCACCCCTTGAAGACGAAGGACGGTCCCGGCTGCCGACAGGTGCTTGAAGAGAAAGTACAACGCCTCACCGGCAACGCCATCGACAAGGCGATTTCGCCCCGCGGCGAGCGCCCTCAACCACAAGGGGCCAAAAGTCGCTATTGCCCGCTGGATTGCGCACGGTATGATCAAGGCCGAAATCTGCCTGCATTACACGCGCTGCAACGATGCCAAGCTTCAAGGGAGGCCCTGGCCATGCCAATCGTCGTGTCTGATTTCGCCCGTTTCCTAATCGCCCGTTTCCTGGTGGCGCTTTCCGTCGCCCTGCTCATCGGCCAGGCGCATGCGGCCGAACCGCCGGCAAGCTCGGCAGCGCTTCTCAATGCCATCGACTTTCCGGCGGCAGCCCCGCTCGATGAGCCCTACCGACTGGAATTCGTCGCCTGCGACGGTGAAACGGCCGGTGTGGGCAGAAAGGACCATTTCCTGGGCTTCAGCATGAAGCTGCCGAACACGCCGAGCGACAGGCAATACTATCTCTGCAGCCGCGACCCCAGCCGGGTGAAGGCACTGCTGCGGCTGAAAGACGGCGCCATCTACTGGCGAGCCAAGATGGCGCTGGATGTCGATGGGTCCTGGGCCGCGTGGAACGGCCTGCCGGGCGCGACCGACCTCAAGGAGACGGCCTATAAATGGCCCGGCTCGCCCAACCCTTCGGCGCGCTCCGCCCAGATCGATCCGGATCGCATTCCCTATATCGTCATGCCGACGGCCGGCATTGCCAAGATTACCGGCAACCGGAGCGGCGAGATCGGGCGCGTGTTTGCCAACAAGACGGGGCTGCGCCTCGGCGACATGGGCGTCGTCGTCTACAAGGACCGCTGGACGCCGATCCTGATTGGCGATGGCGGTCCGTTCATGCGCCTCGGCGAAGGTTCGAGCCGCGTCTTCGAAGCGATCGGCGAAAGCCGTTGCAAGAAGTGGAACACGGACGGCACGGCCTGCGTCGGGCCCGGAAACGTCTACCCCTACAGAAATTTCGGCCTGTCCGGCGATGTCATCTTCATCGCCTATCCCGGCAGCCGCAACACCGGTCTTACGCCCGCCAACGCGATCTCGACCTTGTGCACCTTCGCCAAGCAAAAGCTTGGCCTGACCGGCGGCGAAATGTGCCCGTGACCCTCCAAAGCCAACAGGAAAGGAAGTCGCCATGCGCTACCTTCTGCCCTTGAGCATTTTCGTGCTTGCAGCCGCAAGCGGCGAGGCCTCGGCCGCGACGATCGGCAAATGCAAGTTCAACACAGCGACCTTTGCCTTTGCCGGAACGCCCACCGAACAGGCCTCCTGTCTGTTGCGCAAGGTGAAAATCCTCGGAAACGTCGACGCCGCGCCGGCGGAGATTCCGGCCAATCTCGCCGGCTTCATCGGCAAGCCGGTCGCGGTCTCCAAGGCCAAGGTGCAGCAGGCGATCACGGCCGCCGGTCTCACCGAGGCCGGCGTCGGCGGCAGTCTCAACGACCCGCTCTCGCGCGGCAACACCAACAATCCGACCGCGCCGCAGGCCCGCTATTTCGTCATTCACGACACCAGCACGCCGAACTTCGGCAATGCGCAGTTTCCGGCTGACATCGACACCAGCAACCAGGTCAACCGCTTCGACGGCTACCGAAGCGCAACCAACGCCAAGGCCCACATATTCCTCAACCGTCGGGGCGAGACATATGTCGGCCATAAGCTCGACGTGCCCTGGCGCGCGACGAAACTGGAGGGCAACATCGGCACCCTGTCGCGCGGCATGTTCATCCACATCGAGAACATCCAGCCGCGCCGCAAGCACCCCAGCCAGCCTGACGGCAATGCGCCGACGCCCGGTTTCTCGACCGCGCAATACGACCGCCTGGCCCTGCTCTACCTGGTCGCAAGCACCCGTTCCGGCACCGGCCTCGTTCCCGCGTTCCACGCGGCCATGGACGAGGGCCTGAGCGACGGCCACGACGACCCGCAGAATTTCAGCCTCGCCGATTTCGACGCCGCCTTCGGGCGCGTGCTCGCAAGCGTCAGATAGGCGATAGCGCCGGGCGTGATCTTCCGGACCGTTGGCGGCAGGCAGCCGTGCGGGAGATCGCGCGCCGCGCAGCGCACGTCGCGGAAAGCCCTGCCCGACGGACGGGCGCACGGGGCGACGGCGATGCCTGATGCCCTCTCTTCGGCAGCTCTTCGGGACTTGTGAATTGACTTCCCATATCCTGCGAAGCCAACCCGGCTACCGGTCGCGCCACCCCTGTCCTATTTCTTTGTTCAACGGCGATGCGCCCCTTCGACCATCGCTTTTGACCTTCACCAACGCAGGCAGCCCCTGCCCCATCGATCAGCAAAGGACAGTACAATGGCACTGAAAGACATTCTCCCCGGCAAGCTTGGCTTCGGCGCTGCGCCCCTCGGCAACATGTTCCGCGACATCCCGGAAAAGGAGGCGCTCGGCACCGTGGAAGCGGCCTGGAACGACGGCATCCGCTACTTCGACAACGCCCCCTTCTACGGTGCCGGCCTTGCCGAAATCCGCATGGGCGAAGCGCTCGCCGGCCGCCCGCGTGACGAATACGTCATCAGCACCAAGGTCGGCCGGGTGATCCTCGACGAGATCGAGGACGTCAGCGCCCGCGACCTCGGCGAAAAGGGCGATGTCTTCCGCTACGGCCGCCCCAACAAGATCGTCAACGACTACACGGCCGACGCCACGCTGCGCTCGATCGAAGACAGCCTGAAGCGCCTGAAGACCGACCGTATCGAGATCGCCTTCGTCCACGACGTGGCCCAGGATTTTTACGGCGACGAGTGGCTCGATGTCTTCGAGACCGCCCGCAAGGGGGCGTTCAAGGCGCTCGACCGATTGCGCGACGAGGGCGTGATCAAGGCCTGGGGCCTTGGCGTGAACCGTGTCGAGCCGATCGAACTCTTGCTCGCGCTCGAAGGCCCGCGTCCTGACGGTTTCCTGCTCGCCGGCCGCTACACGCTGCTCGATCACGACCGCGCCCTGCAACGCGTCATGCCCACGGTTGCCGAACGCGGCCTCGGCATCATCGTCGGCGGCCCTTACAGCTCGGGCGCGCTGGTTGGCGGGCCGAACTTCGAATATGCCCCGGCGACGCCCGCGATCCTTAAGAAGGTGGCAAATATCAAGGCGATCGCCGACCGCCACGGCATCTCGATGAAGGCGGCCGGCCTGCAGTTCGCGCTCGCCAATCCGGCCGTCGCCGCCGTCATCCCCGGCGCCAGCCAGCCGAGCCGCATCGCGGAAGACCGCGCAGCCCTCAACGAGGTCATTCCCGCCGCCTTCTGGCGCGAGCTTCGGGAAGCCGGTCTCGTCAACCCGGCCGCTCCGCTGCCGGTTGCTGGCTAAAGCAGTTCCAGGAAAGGTGTGAAACGGTTTTCCGTCCGGAATTGCGTGCACAAAGAGCAAATCCCGGAAAAGCGTGAAACGGTCTTCCGTCCGGAGTAGCAGCTGCAACGATCCCCGCCCGTCATCCCACGGGCGGGGAAACGCCTGCCGGCTCCGCCGCCAGGAAGCGCTGCAGGCGCGGTACGGTAAAATCGAGGAAGGCGCGCACGCGGGCGGGCAGAAGCTGCGCACCACGATAGAGCGCGTGGATCTCGTCGGCCTCGGCGATGGCGCTTTCGGCCAGCACCTCGACCAGCTCGCCGCGGGCGATCGGGCCGCGTACGTGATAGTCGGCGATCCGCCCTATGCCGACGCCGGCGACCGCCATGCGGCGGATGGTTTCGCCGTTGTTGGTGAGCAGCGAGCCGCTCAGCATCCGCTCGACGATCCGCCCGCCCTCGCGCATCGGCCAGACCGGATTGGCCCGGCGGAAATTGAAGCCGATGCAATTGTGATGAAGCAGATCCTCCGGCGTTTGCGGCATGCCCCACTTTGCGAGATAGGCGGGCGACGCCACGATCCGCCTCTTGGTCTCGCCGATCTTGCGCGCCACCAGGTTGGAGTCCGGCAGCCGCCCCACCCGGATCGCCACATCCGTCCGCTCGAGGTAGAGATCGACGACTTCATCCGACAGCGAGAGGTCGATGACGATCTTCGGATAGGCCTCCCAGAAGGCAGGCAGGATCGGCTCCAGCGCCGTCGCCCCGAAGCTGACGGACGAGTTCACCCGTATCAGCCCTTCGGGCTCGGCCCCTCCGTGCGCGATCTGCTGCTCGGTCTCGTCGAGATCGGCCAGCATCCTGCGGCTTCGTTCATAGTAGAACTCGCCCTCCCTCGTCAGAAGCAACCGCCGCGTCGAACGCTCGACGAGCCTGATGCCGAGCCGGCTCTCCAGCCGCGCGATCAGTTTTGACACGGTTGACGGCGTCATCATCAGCTGCCGCGCGGCCTCGGAAAAGCTGCCGGCCTCCACCACCTGGACGAAAACCATCATCTCGCCTGCCCGGTTGTCCATGACGCCCCCTCAACTCAACTCATGAGATCCGTCGTCAGGCTATCGCGGAAACTGTCCCCGCGCATGCCGGTTCTTGGCGTTTCGCCTTCGATCGCAGTTTAACAGTTACGTACTTCCCAAGATGCGCATTCTCGTGTTCGCTCAACGATACCGGTTGACCCAATCCAAGCGAGGTTCCGATGTCGAAAGAAGATGCTCCCATGCGCAGCAACGACCTCACGGGATGGCTCGTCAATCGCCGCGACGTCCTGAAGCAAGGCGTCGCGACCGTGTCGCTCGCCACGCTCGCCGCCACGCTGCCGGCCTTGGCAGCAACGGCGCCGGCTTTTGCTCAGGACGGACAGGAACCCCTGGGCGGGCAACCGGCAAAAGGATCCACGCCTTCGATCAAGGACTTCGACTACCAGATCAAGTACCAGCGTGCCTTCGAGGCTATGCTGTGGAGCATGCAGGCGCTCGCGATCTACTCGTTTCGCCGCGCCGCCATCTCCGATCTCGGCATGAAGGACAACGACATCATCACCTATTCGGCGGTGGCGACGCCAAAGCTGGAGGCGATCACGGCCAACAGCACGACCCCCTATATTTCCGCCTTCACCGACCTGCAGAAGGGTCCGGTCGTGCTCGAAATGCCGGTGGCAGGCGCTGACGGCAGCCTTTACGGACAGGTTGTCGACGCCTGGCAGCTGACGATCGCCGACGCCGGACCGTCCGGCCTTGATCAGGGCAAGGGCGCCAAGCTGCTGTTCACGCCCCCCGGTTACGCCGATCCCATCCCCGACGGCTACATCCAGGTGGCGTCCCCAAGCTTTCGCATCGCGCTCGCCTTCCGCTCGGTGCCGGCGCCCGGAAAATCGACGGCGGATGCCTATGCCTACGCCAAGCGCCTGCGCATGTACTATCTGAGCGAAGCCGGCAATCCGCCGAGCCAAAAGTTCGTCGATCCGATCGACCAGCGCTATCCAACCCTGCCGTTTTACGATGAGCGGGCCTTTGAGGACCTGCACGCGATCGTCAGCGTCGAGCCTGTCAAGGAACAGGACAAGGTGATGATGGGCATGCTGAAGTCGCTCGGCATCGAGAGGGGCAAGCCCTTCGCACCGGATGAAACCGCCAAGCGCGCCATGAACCAGGCGGCAATCGACGTCTGGTTCTACCTGCAGGAATGGTTCGACAATACGCCGGACACGATGCGCTATTGGCCGGACCGCCATTACGTTTCGCTGCTTCAGGCCGACGACAACAAGACCTTCTCCTTCGTCTACGACGATTACATCGATCTCATTCCGCGCGCTGCCGAGTATTTCTGGTGCACCTACATGCCGAAGGTGCTCAGCGACACGCCGGCCACCCAATACATGATGGCAATGGCCGACAGCCAAGGGAAACTGCTCGAAGCGGGCAAGCTCTACAGGCTCGACATTCCCGCCAAGATGCCGGTCAAGCAGTTCTGGGCGCTGACGGTCTACGACCGCGCCACCATGTCCTTCATCTACAGCGATCTCAACCGGACGACCCTGTCGTCCTACGACCTCGAGAAGATGAAGAAAAACGCCGATGGCGGCGTCAGCATCTATGTCGGCCCGAAAGCGCCCGATGGCCTAGAGGCAAACTGGATCCCGACATCAGGCAAAAGGCCGCTGCCGGCCGTGCGCTTCTATGGCCCGACCGACGAGTTCAACAACAAGTCGTTCAAGCTGCCCGATTTCGAGCTTGTCTCCTGACGTAGCGTTTTCAGGGACCGCCGCACCGCCTGCGCGAGGCTGCACGCCTGATCCGCCTGCCATCATCTCGCGTGCCCTTTCCCGGGGCGCGCCAGCTGATTTGAATTCATAGATCCGCCGCCAGATCGGCGCGGAAAACAAGTATCGCCGCGTTTCCCCACCGCCCCGATGTCCCATCTGTGAATTTGCTTATCAGATCCTGGGAACCCTCACCGTCTACTGCTTCACCGCGCGTCGTGAGATCTCTTGTCTCAAGCAAACCGTCCAACCAGCGACGGTCACGCACCAAGAGAAAGGGATCACCGAGATGTCTCACACGACCGAAGCCACCCTCGCCCCGCCGACCGCCACGTTCGAATTCGCCAGCCTGCGCCAGCGCATCGGCGGCGCGCCGATCGCGACCCGCAAGCGCGCAGCGCCGCCGGTCGTTAAGGCCGCAACCCGGCAGAACAATCGCCTGACGCTCTTGGCTCTGGCGCTCGGCAGCTTTGCCATCGGCACGTCGGAATTTGCCAGCATGGGCATCATCCAGCTCTTCTCTGAAGCCATGAACATCGGCGTGCCGGAAGCGACCAGCGCGATTACGGCCTACGCCTTCGGCGTCGTCATCGGCGCGCCGCTGGTGACACTGGCGGCAGCGCGAATGAACCGGCGCACGCTGCTTCTGGCGCTGATGGCGCTCTTCGTGCTTGGCAACGTGCTCTCGGCAATCGCCGCCAACATGGGCATGCTGATGGTCGCGCGCTTCATCAGCGGCATGCCGCAGGGCGCCTATTTCGGCGCCGGCGCCGTGGTCGCATCCTATGTCGTCGGCCCCGGCCAGGCCGGCAAGGCATTTGCCATCGTCATGACCGGGCTGACGGTCGCCACCATCATCGGCTCGCCGCTTGCCACCTTCCTCGGCCAGACGCTTGGATGGCGCGAAACCTACCTGGCGATCGCAGCCTTCGCCGTCCTTGCCTTCCTCGCAATCTGGGCCTGGGTGCCGCGCACCAGGGCGCTTGATGGCGTCCCGGTCGTTCAGGAGCTCTCGTCGCTCCGCAAGCCTGCCGTCTGGGGTGTCATGCTGGTCGCAGCGACAGGCATCGCCAGCATCTTTGCGGTCTACACCTTCGTCGCACCGATCGTTACGGATGTGGCAATCCTTTCGCCCGGCATGATCCCGGTGGCGCTGGCGCTGTTCGGCATGGGCATGACGGCCGGCAACCTCGTCGGCGGCAAGCTCGCTGACCTCTACCCCGCCCGCGGCATCGCGCTCGGCTTTGCTGCAGCACTCGTCACGCTCGCCGTGCTCGCACTCGGCGCGGCAAACCCGTGGGTCCTCTTCCCCGCACTCTTCGGTGTGGGTGCTGCAACCATGGCCGCCATCCCGACGATCCAGGTCCGCCTCACCCGTTTCGCTCCCGAAGCCCCGAGCCTGATGGGCGCCATGAACCTTGCCGCCCTCAACGTCGCCAACGCCGTCGGCGCCGAGGCCGGAGGTGCTGCGATCGCCGCCGGCCATGGACTCACCTCGGCCGTCTGGGCGGGCTTCGCTCTGACCCTCCTCGGCCTCATCCTCTTCGGCCTCACCCTGGTGACGAAGAAGCACTGAAGGAACCGACACGGCGCCGGCGGCCTGATCCAGAGCCGCCGGCGCCGCCTTCTTCTCAGCCGACAGGTCTCACAAGCCGCCTCGCAGGTGATCCAATCAAAGCGGTCGACAGCATGCCGGGGTGCCCTGGCTACGAACTCGCGGCCAACATGCGCGGCGCGCCCGCGCCGGCGACCGGCCCGATATCGCCGAAAAGTACCAGCAGATCTGTCTCGAACTGGAAGAAGAGGTCGAGACTATGCTGTCCGCGGCGGCACTCTCGCTGAGGCGCGAAGGCAGATACGCGGCAAGGAGAAACCCGCCCCTCGGCCCTCCATCCCCTAGCTCGCCGACACATATGGCCGAAGGGCCTCTGTGAGCTCCGTACCGCCGTAGCGTACCTCACCTTTGCCAGGCTCGACGTCGATCAACCCGCCCCGGCCGTGCGCATCATATGTGTCGACCAGCAACCTCGCGACGCTCGGGCTCAGCGACCGCTCCAGCTTTTGCTGCCACTCCGCGCGCGGCACCGCCCGCGCGGTGATCGGCCGGCCGACAAGCAGGCTCAGTGCATCGGCCACATCGGCGGCGCTGACGCGGCGCGGTCCCTCGGCATGAACGATCAGCTCGGAGCCATCAGCACCTCTACCGCGCAAAAGATCGGCCGCCATCAGGCCGACATCGGCAGTCGAAACCGTGGCAAACGGTTTCTCGACGTCACCGTGCAGGCTCGGCAGCACGCCAGTCGCGCTCGCCACGGGGATATAGCGCGCCCAGCCCTCCATATGCTCGGCCGAGCGCAGCACTATCTTCTGCATGCCGAGGGTGCGAAGCCGCTCCTCGAACATGCGGTACATGGTCGGCATGCCGATATCGTCGGCGACGTGCGCCCCATAGTCCGAAATCGCCAGAACCCGGTTCGGGCTCACCTTTCCAAGCGCTTCGACCATACTGTCGGCGGCCATCCGCATGGCGTGAGGCGCATCCTCGGCCAGAAGCGGCGGCGGCAGGATTACCTGCACCGCCTCGGCCCCCGCAATCGCAGCGCCAAGGGCTGCCGGGTCCCTGAGATCGGCGATCGCGACCTCGCAGCCGATCGCACGCAACCGTCCCGCCTTTTCAGGATCGCGCAGCACCGCCCGGACCGGCAGGCCCGCCTCGGCAAGTGCCCGTGCTGTTGAAAACCCGACCTTTCCGGCCGCCCCGACAATTGCAAACATCGTCTCTTTCCCTGCTGAAAACGGGAGCAAGGACTAGGGCCGCGGCACGCGACCGTCGCGCAGATTCAGCCAGGTTTTTGCAGGTTCGGTCTAATTTCGCTCCGCCGACCGCGCGATGTCGCCGGGCGTCAGGCCAAGGAGCCGGCGCATGGTCGCCGCCATGTGGCTTTGATGGGCAAAGCCCGCCGCGACCGCGATCTCGCTCGCCGCCATCCTCGTGGTGGTCATCAGCGCCCGCACATGCTCGACCCGGCGGCGCAAGACATATTGATGCACCGGCAGCCCAGTGCTGTTCTTGAAGAGCATCTTCAGCCGCGTGGCGCTCAAGCCCGCGACCGCCGCCAGCTCGGCCAGATGCAGTTTCTGGTCGAGACGGGTCTCGATATACTCCGTCAGCGTCCGCAGTTGCCGGGCCGAAAGCTTTGGCGCTGTCCGGCCTTCCACCTGCGCGCCGCCCGCTGCCGTCTCGATCAGCCGCACCGCAAGCGCGTTAGCGAGCAGGTCGATATAGAGCGGATCGGACGGGATCTCCGCCTCCAGGTCCGCCTTGATCGCCCAGCCGATCGCTTCCAGCCTGGTATCCCGCACCTGCATCTGCGGCCGCAATCCCCCTTGAGCGAGGTCCCGCCCCATCTCTCCGGCGACACGCGCGATGAGGGACGGCGCAAGGCTCACCCTCAGGATCCGGCAATCGGCATCATCCTCCCAGGCCCCGTCGACGCCCGCCGGCACGATGTCGATATCGCCAGCCTTCTGCACCCGCCGCGACCGCCGCCCACCACACTGGCAATCCGCCTTCACCGGCGGCCCGAAATGCATGCCCAGCCGATGCATCTCGCCTCCCGGCACATGCACCCGCCCACGCGGAATATGGATGAAATCGGCAGACAGGCCGCTCCACGCCCGTCCGGCGCTGGTGAGCAGGATCGTGGGGACGTGTTGTAGGGGCGAAGAAAGTGTCATGGCGGCTCAGACCCGAGGCTGGAAACGCCGATGCTACGTCTCGATCGCAAGATTAACAACCGTGGCGCGCCAATCCTGGGCCGACGCCAGGATCCCACCGGCGCGTAACGGTCAGATCAGCCCAGGTCCAGCGGATAGACCGGCCGCCGCACGCGCTGAAAATTCCGGGCGCCGATATTGGCGCTGCTCAAGCCCGTGCCGTCGATCTCGACGATGGCGGACGCGATCGGGCCGAAGGCGGCGCGGAAGTGTTGTTGCGATTTGACGACGACGATTGCGTAGTCGGAGGGCTCGATGCCGACTGCGCGCAAGAGGTTGCGGTCGAGCATCTGCTGGCGCTCGCTGCAGATCAGGATGTCGATGCCATCCACATGGAACCGCACGCTCGGGCCCATGGTGGCTGAAAGCCCCTGGAACATCGGCCCTTCGAAGACGATCCGGCCGTCCGAGATCGCCTCGACCGTACCCCTGACCGAAATCGGCCCGCCGCCGACGGCGGGGTCGATCTTGCAGCCGAGCGTCACCTCGCGGTTCGCACCGACGCCGGCGGCGATCAATTCGGCTGCGACTGCGGGGTCGCAGAGCGCGCCGAAGGCGACGTTTGAGACGCCGATGTCGAGAAGACCGCGAAGCACGCATGTGGAATCGCTATAGGCGCCGCAGCCGGGATTGTCGGAGAAATCGGCAATCACCAGCGGACCATTCCGCTCCGCGTCCAGATGCGCCTTTACGATTCCGGGCAGCGCGTCGAGCGGCAGTTGCACGTCCTGATGCGCGCGCCGGTCCCAGATCTCGCGGCAGAGCCGCTCGGCCTCGGCCTCAGCGTCATCCGCCGCCACCCGGTTGCGGTCGTAGCAGATAACGGCCGATGGTCCGGTGTTGAAGATATCGGCATCGTAGAAGCCGGCATTGATGGACGTGGCGAGCATCCCGTCGCGCGAAGCGATCGCGTCGGCAATCTCGAGCAGTTCCGTCATGGCGCAGGCATGCGTTGTGCGCCCGTCATTGCAGCCGTTCACCATCGGCGGCTGGCGGATGGCGATCGCCGGACGGATCTCGCCGCGCATGGCGCGCTCCAGAAGCGCCCCGGCCTTATGGGCGCATTCGGCCATGTCCACGTGCGGATAGGTGCGGAAGGAGACGGCGATATCAAGCAGCCCGGCCATCTCGGGCGCCGAATTGGCGTGGAGGTCGAAGGTCGCGGCAATGGGAACCTTCGTCCCGACGATGCCGCGCACCGCTTCCAGAAGCTGGACCTGCGCATCGTCAGCCGTTTCCGTGCACATGGCGCCATGAAAGACGATGAAGACGCCGTCGAGCGTTTGCCCCGCAAGCGCGCTTGTCAGGTCGGCGACAAAGCGCAGCCGCATCGCCTCTTCGATCCGCCCGCCGGGCTCGGCCCGTGCCGCGACCGTATAGACCGGCTGCCAGCCGTATCTGTCGCAGCAATCGATGAAACCGCCGATCTCCGAATTGGTGCCCCGGCAATGGGTCTCGATCTCGGCCCCAAGGAAATAGTGGCAGGCCTCGAAATCCCTGAAACCGGTCGTAAGCTTCGAAAACGTGTTGGTTTCCTGGTTGAATTCGAGAACGGCGACCCTGGGGCTCATCACATGCACTTTCATATTGGGATGGATTAAGGAGACGGGCGCCGGAGAAACGCGAAAACTCCGGCGCCGCGCCTGTCCGCTTGCCACGCTCGCGTCGATGAAACGGCACGGAGAGCGGCACGCGAATTTTTGGAGGAAGGGCTGTCCTCACGGGTTGGAGGTTCCTCTAACCGATGAGGGGGCTTGGCCCTCATCGGATTTGATGGAGGCCTGCTCCTCACCGGGTTGAAGTTTTGCCTCTCACCGGTTGGAGGCTTGCCCCTTACCGGTTCGCTTGGGGGCGCCCCTCTCCTCGGGTTAAACCCGAGGACTAGCCCTCTCCCCGCAGGCCGGGAGAGGGAACGCGGACGAACCGCTGAGTTGTCACCCGCTTCGCGCGTCGCCACAGGCAATGAAGGTGGTGATGACAGGCAAACGGGTACCGCACCGTCCCTTCTCCCCGCCTGCGGGGAGAAGGTGGCCGGCCGGCCGGATGAGGGGCTCCGCTGCACAAGATATGGCAGGCCCGATCAGCGCCGCGCGCCCTCCCCTTAGCGGAAATATTCGCTCGTGGTCTTCGGCTTGGCCATGATGTCGAAGTCGAAATACTGCTTGCGGATCCTGTCGTAGGTGCCGTTTTCCATGATCGTCTTCAGACCGGTATTCAGCCTGGCCAGCAGCGCCTCGTTGCCCTTGCGCACCGCCATGGCGTTGCCCTCGGCCTTGTCGAGCACGAAGCTGTCGCCGACGAAGGCGCAGCAGCCGCTCTCGTCCTTGGCGAGCCATTCGGTAAAGGCCATCTGCCCTTCGAGGATCAGGTCCAGCCGGCCGTTCTCCATGTCGAGCAACACTTCGCTGAGCGTCGGGTAGAGCTTCACCTCGCTGTCGGGGAAGAACTCCTGCAGCGCTTCCACCGCGACCGATCCCGACTGCGTGCCGATCACCTTGCCCTTCAGCGCCTCGGGCGTAATCTCCTTCAGGCCCAGGTCCTTGCGGGCGATGAAGCGCATGGCGTTAAAATAATAGGGGGTGGTGAAGTCCACTTCCTTCTTGCGGTCCGGGTTGATCGCCATCGAGGCGATCATCACGTCGAATTTCTTCGCCTGCAGCGCCGGAATGATGCCGGACCACTCGTTGGTGCTCCAGACGCAGTCCGCCTTGATCTCGGCGCAGACGGCCTGGCCGATATCGTAGTCGAAACCCTTGATCTCGCCGGCCGCGGTCACATAGTTGAACGGCGCATAGTCGCCCTCCGTGCCGATCGCCAGCGTCTCGGCGCAGGCGCCACCGGCCAGGAGCGATGCCAGCACCAAGGCCGGCACAGTCATGAACTTCTTTTTCATCTCGTTCCCTCTGTCCCTCGTTGCGGCGCTCCCCAAACTATGGTCGCAAAGGCCGCCATCGAGCCCGGCTCGATGCGTCTTTCGCCCAAAATGTCTGGAGTTGCAGCCGATCTCTTTTTCGTTTTCGCTTTATTATGGATCGACAATGCGGGACGAAACCGCCCTCCGCAATGTGAAAGAAATCATTCCAGCCATCGAAAAAATTCATGTACGCTGCGCGCGATCCCGATAGAGGAGCAGCCGATGCGTGACCTGCCGAGCCTCAAATCCCTGCGCGCCTTCGAAGCGGCCGCCCGCAACGGCAGCCTGACTTCGGCGGCCGACGAACTCTGCATTGGCCAGGGTGCGATCAGCCACCAGATCCGTAATCTTGAAGAGCATCTGGGTCTCAGAGTTTTCGTGCGCAAGCAGCACGGCGTCGAGCTGACGCCGGAAGGCGGGCTTCTCTACGCCTCCTGCCAGCGCGCCTTCGACGATCTGGAAGGTGTCGTCCAGCACATCCGGCCGCGCACGAGCGGCAAGATTTTGCGCGTGCGGGTCGGGCCGTTCTTCTCGATGAAGGTGATCGCCCCGCGCATCTCGGAGTTTCTCGCCGCCAACCCCGGCGTGCAACTCCACCTCTCTCACCTCGAAACCATGACCGCCGGCACCAGCCCCGCCGACGTGATCATCGACTACTGCCTGCAGCCGCCGGCCGGGCGCTTCTCGCGCAGGCTCCTGCGCGAATGCCTGGTGCCCGTCTGCGGCCGTGACCTTTTCGAGAAAGCCGACAACAGGCTGGCGCTGCTGTCGGGCAACCGGCTGCACTACCGCGGCTTGTCGGAATGGCAAAGCTGGATCGCTTCCTCCGGCCTGGCACTGCCGCGCAGCCGCCAGGACCTGATCTTCGACGACCAGCACATCATCCTCGAAGCGGTGAAGGAGGGCCAGGGCGTGGCCCTGATCGACCGCACCATGGCGGAACACGATCTGAAATCCGGCCAGATCCAACTCGTCCACGACCACTTCTACGAACCGGCCGAAACCTACCAGTTCGTCTGCCAGGAAGACCTGTTGCGTACCAAGCCGGTAACGAAAAGCTTTCTGAACTGGCTGATCGCGGAGATCGAGGAGCGCGAGCGGCGTAGCGCCGGGCTTGGTGGCTGATCCCCTCTCGGAATCGGGAGCCGTACATCCTCGATTTGCCGGTCCAGCGGGTAGGCCAACCGACGATCAACAAATCGGAATTGGGTAAAATTCTCCTGGCCAAGTGCGCAATTGATTGAGCCTTCATCGGTAAAGCTGAATGCAACCGAGGGAGGTATCATGAAGACAGCCTTCATTCTGATTTTTGAATCTGATCATGTGGCCATTTGAGAACGACGAGTATCCCGAAGGCTACGTGTTGTCGGAGGCCCCGGGCCAGCCAAAATATCGCTGGAGCGATTACGGCCAGCGACACGGAGCAGCCGTTCTCCACCATCGCTTTGGAAGGCCTTATGCCGCCGACAATGTCCGCCTTCCGGACGGATCGCGCGGCCGGGCTCATGCCGCGCATCTCGACCGCCAAGACTGGCGGCGTCCGCTCAACGACCACGAACGCGCCTGGTCCAGCGCGGCGACAGCAATTCCGATCCGCTGGCGTTGGGGTACCTTGGTTGTCACACCGGACGATCTGGTTTTCGAGGACGATCAATCGCTGCCATCATTCGAGCTGGCTGAACGCAACGCCCAACTGAACCACGATCTCTGTCAAAGCGCGGAAATCAAGCGCCTCGCTCTGACGATGGAAGGCTGCAACGCGCTTTACGGATCGCTGCTGCTAGGACTTTGGGGGAGGAGCCGCGACGCTGAGGAAGGCACTTCGTACTCGTCGCGCAAGGAGGCAGCAAAATTGTTGGCAAAAATTCGCGGCCTCGGCGAGACCCACTACGACATCAAGGGCGCGAGATGGCTGAATTACCGAGCATATCCATCCGAGCTTCAGTCGGTGTCTCACCACTTCGAACGGCTCGGCTGGTACGACCTGACGGAAAAGCCTGCGGGCAATACTGCTGCCGACGAGCGACCCTACGAGCCTGATGGCCTCCGTGAACTGATGCGGAGGCTGACGCTTTTTCTCGTCGCCTCGATGGTGGCTCTTTTCATCCTCCTGGCCGCAATGGCCGTCACGACCAAATAGCGCCGCTCACACTCTCCTCTTCCCAAGCGACACCAGGCGCCGGCGCATCCGCTGGCAAGCGCGTGCGCCGTCACTGGCGCTGCTGACATCGTCACCGTCAGTTTGGCGTGCCGGTCTTGACTACCCCGTCTGCGGCACCCCATGCGCGTGGATCACGGCATCAGCCTCCTTGCCGTAAAGCTCCTCGAAATGGTCGAAGCTTTTCGAGAAATAGCCGATCCCTTGCGTCGCCGCCCTCAGCGCCCGGGCGAGATCGTCGAGCGCTGATCCCGGCACCAGGGCGCGAAAGATGTCCCAGCCCTTGGCGGTCTCGTCGCGGTCGAAGCCGAGCACTTGCCCCTTGTAGGTGGAGACGATCGGCACCAGGCTGCCGGAATAGATCGACGGGATGTGGATCTCGATGCGGATGACAGGCTGCATCAGGACGGCGGACGCCTGCGACAGTGCCTGGCGCACGCCCATCTTGGCGGCCGCGCGGAAGGCGAAGTCGTTGCTGTCGACTGTATGGTGCTGGCCGTCGGTCAAGGTCACGCCGACGTCGATCACCTGAAAGCCGAGCGGACCCTTTTCCATCGCCTCGCGCGCGCCGGCCTCGATCGCGGGAATGAAGTTGCGCGGCACCGCCCCACCCTTCACCGTCTCGGCAAAGGAGAAGCCGGTGCCCCGCTCGTTCGGGTGCACGCTGAGTTTCACGTCGGCAAACTGCCCGGCGCCGCCGGTCTGTTTGCGGTGGCGATAGTGCACGTCGGACGGTTTCAGCACCGTCTCGCGATAGGTCGGGCTCGGTTGCCTGTCGCTGACGCCGACATGGAAGACGTCGGCGAGCGTCTTGCAGAGATCGCGCAGATGCATTGGTCCCTGCACGCAGACGAGCTGGGCGCCCGTCCCCTCCTCCTGCATGACGGAAAGCCCGCGGTCGGTCTCGGCGAGCTTGGCGAGCGTGCCCGAAAGCTTGGTTTCGTCGCGCTCGCTGTCGGGCACCAGGATGCGCTCCAGCATTGGCGTCGGCGGTTCGGTCCAGTCGGGTGCCGCGGCCGTCGTGTTGGCGGCAAGCAGCGCCGGCACCGGCAGATGGTCGGACTTGACCGCCGCGATGATCGCGCCCGCCTCGGGCGTGGCGTTGGCGAGCGGCTTGCCGGTAGCCGGGTCCTGCAGCGAGCCCAAGCCGCCGCCACCAAGCGCGGCTCCCTGCTTGAGGCCCGAGGTCAGCGCCCTGACCAGCACCGTCTTGCCGACATTGGCCTTGTGATAGGCGTGGAAGCTGACGGCCGATAGCGCGGCCTCCGCAATCGGGCCGGCCGCCGCCAGTCTTTTTCGCAGCGCATCGACGGCAGGCGCCTCATGGCGCAGCGCCTTCATCAGCCGCAGAATGCCGTTGGCGTGGCTTGCCGAACCGACCAGCACCGGGATGATCCGGTTTTCCTTCAAGAGCCGCGTGGAGATCGCGTAGATCGTGTCGCTCGCCGGTAGCCGGTCCTCGATCAGCTCCTCCAGCAGCCAGTCGTCGAACTCGGAGAAATGTTCGAGCAGTTCGGCGCGTGCCTCCTTCTCCCGCTCCATCTCCGTTTCGGGAATCTCGATCAGCGCCGAGGTCTGCCCTTCGCGGTAGCGCCAGGCACGCTCGGAGATCAGGTCGCAGGTGCCGACGATCTTGTCGCCCTCGCGGATCGGCACCTGGCGCAAGAGCAGCATATGGCTCGAATAGTCCTGAAGGGCGGCGATCACGTCGCGAAGCCGCCCGCGCGGCTCGTCCATGCGGTTGATGAAGAGGATGCAGGGCGTTCCGGACGCCTCGATCGCCTTCAGATAGGGGGCGGCGAGCACCGCCTCTTCCGGCGCCGGAGAGACGCACAGCACGCAGGCGTCGCTGGCAAGGATCGCATGCTGCGCGTGGCCCAGCGCCTCGGTGCCCCCGGGTGCATCGAGCGCACACCAGGGCTCGCCGCCAAACTCGAATTCCGTGAGGTTCAGTCCATAGGGCGAAGCAGCTTTCCTTCCGGCCCCCTCCAGACCGGCCAGCTTGTCCACAAGCGTGGTTTTTCCGGTCTGCGAGGGCCCAAGTACCGTGAAGCAGCGCATCGGCAATCCTCCCCTGTCGCGATGACGACGGGCGCCGAGCGTTGCGACGCCCTCACTCC
>NZ_DASYHB010000034.1:0-3027 GCF_035999185.1 Ensifer sp.
TCGAAGATTTTTTCTGCTGGGTCGTCATTCGTTTCAAAAACTCCCTGTTTCGCGCCGGCCATTATGGCCGGGGCCGGGTCAGTGAGGCCCGGGATAGACGGGGATACCGCCGGGTGGGTACATCCTGGTCCGTCCAAGGAAGGCAAACAGCCTCATCAAACGCGATCACAACAGTGCAACGCAATGCTGCGTATCTGGGAAAAGCCGCGTTTTGGAGATCGTTTGCTTTCGTGATGGTTTTCGGGCGCGCAAAAACACCCTCTGTGGATCAGTGGAAGGAACCTATCACAAAAAAGTGCCGAAATCAATAATTTGCTGCATGGCAGCCATCAAGCCACCATTCTCGCAACTGCGAGCGCTGTGTGTGTTTTCCCCAGCTTTGGCGCCGGGGTTGTCGCCTGCGCTTTGTCGGCGCCGGCGAACGGAACGCCCGCTCGCCTCAGTCGCCCTGTCCCGGCTCGGCCGAAAAGAACTGCTCGTACTTGCCTTCGACGCCGTCCATTTCCTTGGCTTCCGGCATCGCATCACGCTTGACCGTGATGTTCGGCCACTTGCTGGCGAAATCAGCGTTCAGTTTCAGCCACATATCAAGGCCCGGCTCGGTGTCCGGCTTGATCGCTTCGGCCGGACATTCCGGTTCGCAGACGCCGCAGTCGATGCACTCGTCCGGATGGATGACGAGGAAGTTCTCGCCCTCGTAGAAGCAGTCCACGGGGCAGACTTCGACACAGTCGGTATACTTGCAGCGAATGCAATTGTCGGTCACGACATACGTCATGAGGTACTCCAGCCGATGCTCACGTTTGATGGCAGACGGCAATCAATGGTGATGCTCTTCGTCCGCGCATGCTAGGAATGTCCGGCGCGCATAGCTGCCGAAGCAAGACCGATGCACCCAACGTGGGTCTGTCAGGTAAAGGCTTTATGGACCCTTTGCAAGAATATTCAATGCGCCAAACGCCGTCGCAAAGGCAGAGTTTTCTAATCCTCGCGCGGATCGAAATCCGGTTTCAGCCGATCGGTTTCCCGGCGCTCTTTCTTCGTGGGTCGTCCCGCCCCACGGTCGCGCGTGGCAAGATCGAAAGCAGAGAGCTTTTCCTTCGGCTGCTCAGGGGTGAGATCGTCATAAAGAAGCCGCGCTTCCTCGTAGGGACCACGCCGTTCTCCTGCCCCAAGCACCCGCACGATCAGATCGCGGCGGTCGAGGGCGAGCGTCAGCACGTCCCCCACCTTGACCTGAAACGACGACTGCGTCGTTCGCTGCTCGTTGACAGCGACGCGCCCGTCCTCGATCGCCTTCTGTGCCAGCGACCGGGACTTGATCAGCCGCGTGAAAAACAGCCACTTGTCGAGACGCTGGCGCGATGCCGGGTTGGACGTGGACTGTTTTTCCATAGCCTGCCTTACTTCTTCATCTGCTCCTTGAGCGCCGCGAGCTTGGCGAAAGGCGAATCCGGATCCACCGGCTTTTCGCGACGCGGCGGACGCGCCTCGAACTTGCCCTGGCCCGGCTTGCCGCCGCGGTCGTGACGCTCGTGGCGTTCGCCACGGTCCTGACGCGAGCCTTCCGGCTTGCCGCCTTCGTGACGCTTGCCACGCGCCGGCTGACCGCCCTTGCGCCCGCCTTCACGTCCTTCATCCCGACCTTGTCCCTGGCCGTGACCATGGCGCTGGCCGCCACGGCGCTGCTCGCCCTGCGGGCGACCACCCTGGCGCTGGTTGTCCTGACGGGTGCCCGGACGCCAGAGAAGCACGGGCTTGGCTTCAACCGGTTCGCCGGCCTCAGTTACCTCTGCTTCAGCAGGCAGCACGTCGCTCGAGACAACAGCAACCTCGACTTCAGCCTTGTCGGCTTCGGACACAGAAGCATCGGCTGCTGCAGCCTCGGCCTGTTCGGCGCCGCCGTCGGTATCCGCGTCATCAACTGCGGCAACCGGTTCGGAACTGACTGTGGCATCGGCCGGTGCCCCGCCCTGGCTGGCAAGGAAGGCCGCAGCCTCCTCGGCCTTGACGCTGTCGGCCCGGTAACCGAGACCCTTCAGGATCTCTTCCATATCGTCTGGCGTTGCACCGAGGATCGAGAGCATCGATGTGGTCGCCGTGAAACGACGGCCGTCATAGGCGCCTTCCGGACGCGGCTGCGCGCCCGGCTTCCACTGCAGGAGCGGCCGGATGAGATCAGCCAGACGCTCGAGGATGTCGATGCGCACGGCGCGCTTGCCGAGGAAACGGAAGCCCGCCAGCTTGTAGAAGGTCCGCTCGAACGAGGGGTCGGTGACAACGGAGGTACGACCGGCAGCGAGCATCGGAATGAGATCGCCGTAGCCGGGCTTGTCGAGACCGTCGTTCTTCAACGCCCAAAGCAGCGTGATGAGTTCGGCCGGAGCCGGCTTCAAAAGCGCCGGCAGGAAAATGTGGTAGGCGCCGAAACGGACACCATACTTGCGGATCGAGGCGCGGCCGTCCTGGTCGAGCGACTTCACGTCCTCGGCGACGTCGCGGCGGAAGAGCACGCCGAGATTTTCGACGAGCTGGAAGGCGAGGCCCTTGGCGAGACCTTCGAGATCCTCAGCGCGCGAGATATCGTCGAGCGGCTTCAAGACCGTGCCGATGTGATGGTTCACGAAGCGCTCGATGCGGGCGACGACATGCTCGCGGGCATTGGCCTGCAGCTGATCGTCGGCCAACAGGATGACGCGCGGGCGCATGACGTGGTCGCTTGCAGCCAGACGGGCAACGGGATCGCCGAGCCAGCGCACGAGACCGTCGGACGACAGCGCCAGGTCGTTGTTGCCGGAAGCGTGCAGACGGGCAGCCCGCGCTTCGAACTCGAGCGCCAGCGCCTTCTGCGCAGCACCCTGCACAGCCTTGGCATCCGGACCGTCGCCGCCGGTCGCCAGCGTAAACCGGAAACCGGTTAGTTGTCCTACGTGGTGTCCTTCGACGAAGACATCACCATTCACACTGATTTCAGCTTCCAGCATAGCATTCTCTCTCAGGCGCTTCATGAGCACAGATGTCCTGCGA
>NZ_DASYHB010000179.1:0-10213 GCF_035999185.1 Ensifer sp.
ATGTTGTAGGCGCCTGACCAGGCAAAGAGCAGCCCTGCCGCCGCGAAAACCAGGAGGGCCGCAGCGACGGTCAGCGCGAGCTTGCCGGGCGTCGCCAACGTCCAGCCGGCGATCCGCCTAGCCCGCGCGAGCGGAGACATCGCGAGCGGAGACATCTGGACGGGTCCGGGTTCCATCGAGCCGGTTGACCATGCGTGCGGCCAGCGCGACGCCGACCACTAGGTAGCTCATGGGACACGCGGTCACCATCAGCAACCCAGCGAGCTGCTGGTCATCCAGACTCGACGGCCCGGTGGTGCACAGCGCCAAGGCGAGACCGGGCAGGCTGTAAAGATCGCGGGGCGCGAAGATCAGCAGCGCACCTAGGAGACAGGCGAGCTTCCCGGTCAGTAGAAGTGCCCAGAGCACGCTCCAACCGCCGCTGCGGGCGGCGCCGATGATCGCATGCCAAAACCACACTGCACCGCTAGTTAAGAGGGCCATCAATCCAATCTGGGCCAGCACCGAAGCGGCCGCGAGTTGCTGGAGCGTCGGCGTATGCCAGGCCCCAAGAACGACCATTTGAACGGTCGCGGCGGTCAGAAGGGAACCGCGCCGCGTTGAGCGAGGCTGCGGCAGGGCCAGGGAGATGATCGGGGAGAATATGTTCATCACCGCGAGATGCTGCAGCATCTGCAGCGACAGCGGACCAAGGCTGAGGAAAGGCACGCTCGCAAGCCCCGCAAGCGCGAGGACGCCGGCACCGACCAGCACGGCCGGGGTGACGTCCTGCGCCCCGTCTGAGATCTGCAGATTGCGCAAGCGAAGCTCTCCCCAGCATCGACAACCGGCAGCCGATGCGATGGTTCCCTCCTTCGCCTCTGATCGTCGCAACATCTGCGCGCCCGCCACGTTGCCCCTTTCACAACCCCAGCCTGGATACGGAGGCCTGTATGACGCGCTCTCACAAGCTTGTTCTCCTCGTCAGCGTCGCCTTCTCGGCGCTGGCTCTCGCCTCCTGCAGCGACAAGCCATTGCCCGAGGAGGCAGGGTATGGTCCGAATCCGACGCTGCCGGAGCCGAAATCCTCGTGGCTTCCGACAATCAAGGTCGCCAAAGCGGTGGGCTGGAGGGAGGGCGAAAAGCCGACTCCGCTTGCCGGCGGGCAGGTCTCCGCCTTCGCCACCGGCTTGCAGCATCCGCGCTGGCTTTACGAATTGCCCAACGGCGACGTCCTCGTCGCCGAAAGCGACGCGCCCCCCAAGCCGGAGGAAAAGAAGGGTGGCTTCCGCGCCTGGGTGCAGGGGCTCTTCATGGAGCGCGCCGGATCCCGGACCCCCAGCGCCAACCGCATCAGCCTGCTGCGGGACGCGGATGGCGACGGCGTCGCAGAGATGAAGAGTGTCTATCTCGAAAGCCTGACCTCGCCCTTCGGCATGGCGCTCGTCGGCGACCAGCTCTATATCGCCAACGCCGACGCGGTGGTGCGCGTGCCCTATATCGCTGGCGAGACGAAGAACACCGCCAAGCCTATCAAGGTCGCGGATCTGCCGACGGGTCGCAACCACCACTGGACCAAGAGCCTCGTCGCCAATGCGGACGGCTCGCGTCTGTACGTCGGCGTCGGCTCCAATTCCAACGTCGCCGAGAACGGCATGGCAGAAGAGGTGAATCGCGCGGCGGTGCTCGAGATCGATCCGCAGAGTGGCGCGACCCGGCTCTTCGCGAGCGGTCTACGCAATCCGGTCGGCATCGACTGGAATCCAGTCACGAAGGAGCTGTGGGTCGCGGTCAACGAGCGCGACGAGATCGGCGATGACCTGGTGCCCGACTACATGACTTCGGTCAAACGCGAAGGATTTTATGGCTGGCCCTACAGCTATTACGGTCAGGCCGTTGACAAGCGCGTCGACCCACCCCGGCCCGACCTAGTCGCCAAGGCAATCAAGCCGGACTATGCGCTGGGCTCTCATACCGCGTCTCTGGGCTTCACCTTCGCCAAGGAAGGCCAGCTAGGCCCGCGCTACGTAGGCGGCGCATTCATCGGTCAGCACGGATCCTGGAACCGGGCCAGCCCCGTCGGATATCGCGTGATCTTCGTGCGGTTCGATGAGGGCAAGCCAACAGGCCTGCCGCAGCCGATTCTCACCGGTTTCCTAAATGACCAAGGCGAGGCGCGCGGTCGCCCGGTCGGCGTCCTCGTCGACCGCCGTAGCGGCGTCCTCGTCGCCGACGACGTCGGCAATGCGGTCTGGCGAGTCGTTCTGCCCTCGGGCTGAGCGGTCGGCCGCGGACCAGCGCATTGCCGGACAACGTTATCTGTGCCGACAGCGATCACGGCAGAACGGGCTCGGCACATACGTTGCCCATAGCCGAGCGCTGCTCGGCGGCGGCCTTGTCCGTCAGCCCTAAGGGATGGGATGCACGCTAAGCTGGAACGATATCGCCCATTTTTGGTGATCCTGCGGATCGTTTTCGAGTTTCGCGTGTTGTGCCCTCGCGCGCAGTTTGGCGTGAGGAGCAAAAATGATGACGTTTCGGCAAACAGCCATATCCGTCGCAGCCTTCCTTATGATGGTTGCGCCAGCCCTAGCGCAGTCACGCTCGCTCGGCCCATCGACAGGCACGGTGAGGATTGAGCAGGTGCAGGCGGGCTTTATCGCATCGGGTGAGGTCGGCGGAGGTACCCTCAAATTCGCCGGTCGATCCTACCCGATCACCGTCGGCGGGCTTGGCGTGGGCTCGATCGGAGCGTCGAAAACAGCCGCGTCCGGCACCGTCTACGGACTCAAGAATGTGTCGGACTTTCCGGGCGCCTATCTCCAGCTCAAGGAGGGATGGGCAGTCGGAAATCAGGGCCGTGGCTATACTTGGCTGCGCAATGACAAAGGCGTGACTTTGCGCCTGACCACGCGACGGCAGGGCCTTCAATTGTCGCTTGGCGCAGACGGCGTGCTCATCGGATTCAAACAATAACTTGCGCGCCGTGTTACGGGCGAAGCCCCATTCCGGCGCGCTTCCCCAAAAAGAGACGACCCATGATCGTTGAGGAACGCCGTGCGATGCTCTTGGCGGTCATAGGGTGCGTTCTGTTTGGGTTGTATTCCGAGTGTCACGCGAGCAGTCTGTTAACAGCACTTTCCTAGGCAGATCCCTCGGCTTCCAATGCCGCACGCTGTTTCACCAGTTCGTCCAACGCCGCCTGCTGCTCGCTGAGCAGCAACGAGATCCGCTCCTCAGAAGCAGCGCCAACAGTTGCCGTTGCCCGCTCCATCAGTTCCGAGATGTTCCGTCGGGCGATCGCAATGCGCTCGTCCATTGCCTGCAGGGTGGCTTCGCTAGGCATCTGCCTCTCCGTCCTTGCCTTGTTGATGAGGGCCTATCCCCATTGGATCGCTACTTTCGCCTTCCGACCTGGCCTTTGCCCGCATCTTCTGCCAAGCTCTTCTTGAGCGCTTCAAATAGATTGACAACGTTCCCGCCTTTGGCTGCGGCCGAAGATGGCGACTTGGCACGGCGCGCGCCTTTGCGCTTGGAAGCAATGAGCTTGAGCAAGTGCTCCTGGACCGGATCCTGTACCATTGCAGGGGACCAGTCTTTCGACTTCGCTTTGATGAAGCTCTGCGCCAGTTCGATCAGCGCGGTCTCCGGCTTCAGCTCGTCGATGCCACCAAAGTAGGCCGTTTCGTCACGCACCTCGTCGCGGTAGCGCAGCGTCCATAGTACGATGCCGTTGTCTCGCGCCTCTAACATGACGGCTCGTTCGCGGCGGCCTAGCACTAGTCTGGATAAACCAACTACCTTACTCGCGGCCATGGCGTCACGGATGACGCAAAAAGCCTCCTCGCCGACCTCGTCATTGGGCGTCAGATAGTAGGGGCTATCCAGATAGACCCACGGGATCGAATCTCTAGCAACGAACATCTCGATCTCGATGGTGCGGACGGATTGGAGCGCGACAGATTCCAGATCCTCGTCGTCAATCACGACAAACCGCTCCGGCTCGAACTCGTAGCCCTTGGCGATGTCTTCGTCGACGACAGGCTTGCCGCTATCTGCATCGACATACCGACTGACAACTCGATTGCCGGTCTCGCGATTTAGCGTGTGGAAGCGGACTTTCTCGTTTTCCGATGTCGCAGGCGCCAGTGCGACGGGACAGGTCACCAGGGATAGCTTGAGATAGCCCTTCCAATAAGGACGGGGTGCCATGACGCAACTCTCTACAACGCAACGAACTAGCGACTCAACGCCGCCAATGGCCTCCCGTTCCGTGACCTCGGAACCCATTCGCAACACAAGGATTGAATCGCCGGGCGTTGCGTTACGGAGCTTGGGCCGATGGCAATTCGGGCAAACTGGAAGGGGTACCTCAGGTTCGGCGAAATCAGTTGCCCCGTCGCACTCTACACGGGCGCGAGCACATCCGAACGGGTCAGCTTCCAGGCTATCAACCGAGCCACTGGACATCGTGTGAAGCGCGAGTTTGTCGATCCCGAAACGGGAAAGGTCGTCGACCGCGACCATCAGATTAAAGGCTTCGAGATCAACACGGACCAATATGTGCAGCTGGAGCCGGAAGAGGTCGCGCAGGCGGTTCCAGAGGCAGACAAGAAACTCGCGGTCTCGGCCTTCATCCCATGCGCCGAAATCGACACGGTCTACTTCGATCGCCCCTACTATCTCGCTCCATCGTCGACTGTCGGGCAGGAAGCTTTCGCGGTCATCCGTGAGGCGTTGCGAGCCAGCAAGGTCGCGGCTCTCGCGCATGCGGTCCTGTTCCGGCGCTATCGTTCACTGCTGATCCGGTCCGAGGGGCTCGGTCTCGTCGCTCACACCTTGAATTTTGACTACGAGGTTCGGTCGGCTGAGGACGCCTTTGCCGACATTCCAAAGCTCAAGATCAAGGGCGAGATGCTCGATCTCGCTCAACACATCATACGGACCAAGATTGGGAAGTTCGATACCTCTTCGTTCGACGACCGTTACGAGTCGGCGCTTTCCGACCTGATTAGGGCCAAGATGGCAGGCAAGACGATCAAGCTCACAAAGAAGGCAGCCTCGCCAAAGCCTACGGATCTCATGGCGGCGCTGCGCGCAAGCATTAGCTCTACGCCACCTCCACCGAAGCCACGTAGTGCGAAGAAGGCTGCCTGATGAGACGCTCGCGGATTCAGGACCGACGCGCAGTACGCGACGTACTCACACCCAAGCAAACTCCTTCTCAGCAGAAAACCCTGACCGAAGCTACGAGTTCAAATCCCGATCCCACGCGTCATCAGCTTGGGTGAGATCGGGATCTGGCGGCTTGGCCACCTCGAATTTGCGACACTCTACCAGCGGGATCTTCATCCAGGGGCCCGTCGCTTGGAGCCCCCTTGCCTCGGCATCGCTGATCACCGCAGTCAGAAGGCTATCGGCCTCCTCCGCAATCATCGCAAGGTGTGCGTTTACGCTCACCGCGTCGTCTTCGCTCGGCTCGCCCGTTGATCTGATGCAGGTGACCGCCGTCAGCTGTCTGGCAAAGCCCGCGGCTTGGCGCGCTATCTCATCGATCTTGTCGATCCAGCCCTGTGTCGCGCTGTAGGCACGATACTTCTCCGGATCGGCCAAGCCACCGCGTATCAGCTGCGATTTGAGCTCCGTGAGAGAGCAGGCCAGCCGGTAGGCGAACTGCTCGGCGGTTTCATCCGGGGGCTCAAGACCTGAAAGATCGAGAACGCCCTGCCGCTCGTCGACCCGAGGAAGGCGAGGGCCGGCAACGACGTGCGACGCTGACCCAGCGCGAAGCATTCGTTTGGCACACATGACGCAACTCCTATTGGACGGAGTCCGAAACGGTAGCCGGATCGAATCGTTCCTTGTCGGTAAGGGTTTTCGCGGAACCCCGGCGAGCGACCGACGTTATGAGATGCTGGCACGAGCATTCGGGAAGTGCGGCTATGCGACAACGCCGTCCGTTGAATTCTGGCTTGTATTCTTGATTGCGACACTCATGGCGATCATCACCATGTACGCCATCGCACCTCCCCTTCCGTCGCCGGATCAGGCAGTAAAGACCCGCGGAGACTTGCTGGAATGAAGGCGGCTCGTACGCGGACCGTGTGAGACACGAAAAGCGAAACGGCCCGGCCTGGAGTGAGACAGGGCCGAGTTTGGCAACGTAGCACGTGCGTTTCCAGCTGGGCCCGGGGGGCAGATTTCCGGAGATGCTGACCAACCGTTGCGCCGCAACGGAGGTTGCAGAGACCGCGCCAACACATCGCCTGGCTTATCGTTCAGCTGCTGTGGTCGCGCCCCCGGAACTGTAGCAGGACATTCTGCTTGAGGTCGTCTTCATCCAGCGCCAGGGGCGTAAAGCTCGCAACTAGGTAGGCTAACCTGGTGCGTTCAGCCTCCCAACGGTCTTTCGGAATGGTGTCCTTTAAATCACTCCATGCGGCTTCGATCACAGCGAAGGCCCGCGCCAGATCCACCGGATCCTTCAATGATGAAAAGGGCATAGCCCCCTCCCCAAGATTGACACGACGCGGAAGAATTTAGGAGCGGCGCGCGATGTCGCAAGAGGTCCTGGAAATGGAAGATGGGGAAAACACTGAAGGAGGTGATCTCGTCAATGTGGCGCGTCGTGCGTGGCTGAGCCCTGCGGCGCCAGATGCGGCTAAGCGGACTCGCCGTCGCGCAGACCTTTAGCATTGGCGCTTGGACGGAGTCGAACAGCCCCATTGTCTAAGAGCGCGGCGCGTGTGAATGCTGCCAGCATGGCTCCGCTGGAATTTGTGCGTCATGGCTCGTGAAGTTTGGCGCAGCGTTCCAACGCGACTGATCATGCTCGCCCTATTCGCGATCATTGTTGTTCCGGGCGTGCTTTTCTCAGCCCTTCTGCTGGCTCGCTTCGCCGAGTCCGAGCGCGGGCGATACCGTCAGGAAGCGCTGGAAGTTGCTCACAATGCAGCGGCGGCCGTCGACCAACACCTGCGCGGCTGGCAAGCCACCTTGCAGACCTTAGGAACCTCGGAAGCCCTTCAGGACGGCAATCTGGAGGCCTTCTATCGCCAAGCCACGGCCGTCAAGGCCTTCATCGGCGTCGATGTTGGCCTGCGCGAGCTTTCCGGACAGCAGTTGGTCAATACGCGCCGCCCTTGGGGAACGCCGTTGCCACTCACGCCACTCCCAGGTGACGATGAGGTCATTGCGGGTAGGCAACCGGTCGTCTCCAATGTGTTCCGGGGTGCCCTGGCGCAGCAACCGCTGGTCGCCGTTATCGTACCGATTCTAGTCAGCGGTGTCCCCCGATATCTCCTGCACGTTAGCGCGGAGACGAATCTTGTCGCCGATGTCGTACGGCCGATAGCCATTCGTGATTGGCTCGTTGCGATCGGCGATCGAGCCGGCGTCTATGTCACGCGCTCCGAGGAGCATGCCCGGTTTTCTGGGCAACCTGGTGTTCCGGCCTTTCTTTCTCAGGCCAAGGGAGCGGACGGTGTCTTCGTTGGACGGAGTGCCACCGGACATGAAGTCCTAGTCGGCTATGCTCGCTCGGAGCTGTCTGGTTGGCTTGTGGCGGCCAACATCCGTCAGAGCGTCATAGAGCGGCCGTTGTGGAGGGCAATTCTCTTTCTGCTCGCAGGCGGCGTTGCGTCACTATTTCTCAGTTCGCTCGCAGCGCTCTTTCTCTGGCGGATGGTCGCCACCCCACTCAAATCACTGACAATGGCAAGCGCGAGTATGGGGCATTCACTCGAGCCTCTGCAAATACCGACTCGATTGCGAGAATTCATAACGCTTCGAAACGCCCTGTCCGATGCCTCCCAACAGTTGGCTGCGCGGAACGCCGTACTTGAGGAGAAGGTTAGAGAACGAACTGCCGAACTGATCGAGGCGCACGGCAAAGTTAAGGCGGAGGCCGAGGAGCGGCACCGGGTTGAGGCAATGCTTGCTCAGGCGCAAAAAATGGAAGCCGTCGGTAACCTGACCGGTGGCGTCGCGCACGATTTCAACAACCTGCTCCAGGTCATCGGCGGCAACCTCGAACTCGTCGGCCGAGAGGCCGAGCTGTCGGACAAGGCTCGCGCTCGCTTGCAGAATGCGATGACCGGCGTGAGCCGTGGGGCACAGCTTGCGTCTCAGCTGCTGGCATTCGGGCGTCGACAAGCGCTCATGCCTAGAGTGATCAACGTGGGTCGCCTGCTTCGCGGCATGGATGACCTGCTAAGGCGTTCGCTCGGCGAGGCCATCGAGATTGAGACGATTATCGCAGGAGGGCTGTGGAACACCTTCGCTGATCCGACCAACGTCGAGAACGCACTGCTTAATCTCTCGATCAATGCACGCGACGCGATGGAGGGCACAGGCAAGCTCACCATTGAGGCAGGTAACGCGTATCTCGACGAAGTCTATGCACGTGCCAACAACGAGGTTGCGGCTGGGCAGTACGTGGCGATCAGTGTGACGGATACCGGCTCGGGGATGGCCCCGGAGATTCTAACAAAGGTGTTCGAGCCGTTCTTTTCGACCAAGCCGCAGGGGAAGGGAACGGGTCTTGGACTGTCGATGGTGTATGGCTTCGTGAAGCAGTCCGGCGGGCATGTAAAGATCTACAGCGAACCTGAACACGGGACGACGGTGCGCCTCTATTTGCCGCGGTCGCATAAGGCCGAAGATGTCATCATGGAGAAAACGAGCGGTCCCGTGACAGGCGGCCACGAGACCATCCTGGTCGTCGAGGATGATGCTGCGGTTCGCGATACGGTCGTCAGCCTACTGATGGAGCTGGGCTATCAAGTGCTGACGGCGGAAGACGCAGCGCGAGCTCTGACTGTGATCGAGAGCGGCATCGCGATTGACATGCTCTTCACTGACGTTGTCATGCCTGGCACTTTGAAAAGCCCAGAATTGGCGCGCAAGGCGAAGCAACTCCTGCCGAATTTGAGCGTGCTCTTCACATCCGGGTACACTGAGAACTCGATCGTCCACGGCGGGCAGCTGGATAAAGGGGTAAGTCTCCTTTCCAAGCCTTACACGCGCGACGCACTAGCATGTAAAGTCCGCGATGTCCTCCAGAAAGGGGGCCCCGTTGCGACATCTGGACCAGCTGACGATTCAACGGAACGGCGCTTGACCGTACTGCTCGTTGAAGACGACGCTTTAATCAGAATGGATTCGGCAGACTTGATCGCGGCCATGGGTCACGTCGTTGTCGAGGCCGGCAACGCGCGAGAAGCGATGCAGATTGCCGCGACGCAGGAGATCGACCGCCTGGTAACCGACGTAGGACTACCGGATTTCAGCGGGATCGAATTGGCAAAGCGCCTCCGCGAGACACAACCGAACCTGCCTGTCGTGTTCGCTACAGGTCGGGGCCAATTACCGGGCGTAACTCTCGACAATCGCACGAAGGTCGTGGTCAAGCCCTATCAATCGGCGGACCTCGAACGAGCACTGGCATAATCGCGCCGCCGTTATTTTTTTGTCGGCGCTCTATTCGATTTAGGACTTCTAAGGCTTCCCGGCGGCGGGTGGAACCGGTCATCCGCGTACCGGTTGTTTATGCACGGCAGTTGAAGGAGGACCGAACATGCCCCGCATGGACAATCCCGCAGTGGCCAGTTTGAAGATCGAGCAGCGAAAACAGCGGCAGGCTGCCCGCCGAAAGGGAAACGACGGCGAACTTAGTGACGCTCTCAAAGCGACGTTCCCGGCGAGCGATCCTGTTGCCGCGCAAGCGCCTGTGACGGCAGGAGGTGCGCCGACGGATTACATCTATCGGATGGGAGAGGAAGCAGAGGAGCTGCAAGAGATGGCCGTAGAACGCATTGGTGAGCTCGAGCAGTTGCTGTCCGATGAAATCCGTGCACGTCCGTTGAGGGCGATCGCATGGGCTGCTGCGGCGGGCGCACTCGTTGGCTTTTTTGCAGCCCGACAATAGTTGCACCAATCAAGCTGTGGTTCTTGGTGTTTGCGGCCTGTTACGCGCTCGCTCCCCTTGCCAGGATCACGGTATCTCAGCGCGGTCAATGTTGGCGAATGGGAAGCGCCATCGTCGGTGCTGTTCTTATCCCTGTGTTACGTAATCGCGCGCTAGTCGAGTTGTGACTCTTGTTCAGTAAGGCGGCTCTTTTCGATGGCGAGTTCGATCACCGCTCCAGAGGGTTCCCAAACGCGGTTGATTCTGCCGAGTTGACTTGTCGTTGCTTTGACAAGGCGGCTTCCGAAGCCTTCTGTCGCGGTGGGC
>NZ_DASYHB010000183.1:0-14421 GCF_035999185.1 Ensifer sp.
GCTGGAAGACGAAAAGAAGATCGACTTCGCCCACAACCCCTTCTCGATGCCGCAGGGCGGCCTCGAGGCGCTGAACACCGAAGATCCGCTGTCGCTCAAGGCCTACCAGTACGACATGGTCTGCAACGGCTTCGAGATCGCGTCCGGCTCGATCCGTAACCAGCTGCCGGAAGTGATGGTCAAGGCGTTCGAGCTGACCGGCAAGTCGCAGCAGGAAGTTGAAGAGCAGTTCGGCGGTCTCTACCGTGCGTTCCAGTACGGCGCGCCTCCGCATGGCGGCATGGCATTCGGCATCGACCGCGTCGTCATGCTGCTCGTCGGCGCCAAGAACCTGCGCGAAATCTCGATCTTCCCGATGAACCAGCAGGCCGTCGACCTCCTGATGGGCGCGCCGTCCGAGGCGAGCCCGGCCCAGCTGCGCGAACTGGCGATCCGCCCGATCCCGCAGAAGAAGGACTAAAGGTCTAAGCGACCTGACGAAAGAAAGCCCGGCGATCGTCTCGCCGGGCTTTTTTTATGGCCTGCAGTCTGGTCCGCTTCAGGGCGTGCCGTAAATCGCGTCGCGGACGTCCCGCGTGAACTGCCCCCACATGCCCTCTAAAGTCGTGTTGGTCATGGCGACGACGGCGATGTTTTGGACCGGATCGACGAACCAGTTGTGATCATAGGCGCCGCCCCGGCGCGATCTTTCAGGGCATGACGGTGCAGGCGCAGGACGGAGCAGGCGAAACGGAACTCCTGGCGATCGCCGAGGTTGCGCGTCATCGTCGTCTCGACGCTTGAAAGGACGGATACCTGTGCCTGTCAGAAGTCCATGCCGGGGCCTGAAGGCATCGGTGCGGGGCCATTCTTCTTCGGTTTCTCGGCGACCATGGCTTCCGTTGTGACGAGAAGACCGGCGACTGAGGCTGCGTCCTGCAGTGCCGCTCGCACGACTTTCGCCGGATCGATGACCCCCATGCGGAAGAGGTCGCCATATTCACCGGTCTGGGCATTCCAGCCGTGGGCGAAATCGCCCATCTCGCGCAGTTTGCCGACGATGACCGAGCCTTCCGCCCCGGCATTCTCGGCGATCTGGCGAACGGGCGTCTCGAGCGCCCGGCGAACGATTTCAACGCCGACACGCTGATCGTCATTGGCAGCCTTTAGCCCGTCGAGCGCATCGACGACCCGAAGCAGTGCAACGCCGCCTCCGGGCAAAATGCCTTCCTCGACCGCGGCCCGCGTCGCATGCAGTGCATCGTCGACACGGTCCTTCTTTTCCTTCACTTCCACCTCGGTCGAGCCGCCAACCCGGATCACGGCGACGCCTCCGGCAAGCTTCGCAAGCCGTTCCTGCAGCTTTTCCCTGTCGTAGTCGGAGGTCGTCTCCTCGATCTGCGCCTTGATCTGGCCGACGCGCCCATCGATATCCGGCTTGGCGCCGGCACCGTCGACGATGGTCGTGTTTTCCTTTTCCACCATGACCCGCTTGGCACGGCCAAGGGTGTCGAGCGTCACGTTCTCGAGCTTGATGCCGAGGTCCTCGGAAATGACCGAGCCGCCCGTCAGGATCGCGATGTCCTCGAGAATCGCCTTGCGCCGATCGCCGAAGCCTGGCGCCTTGACAGCGGCAATCTTCAGACCACCCCGCAGCTTGTTGACCACGAGCGTGGCGAGCGCCTCACCCTCCACGTCCTCGGCGATGATCAGCAGTGGCCGGCTTGCCTGGATCACCGATTCGAGAATCGGGATCATCGCCTGCAGGTTGGAGAGCTTTTTCTCGTGGATCAGGATGTAGGGATCCTCGAACTCGACCCGCATCTTTTCCTGATCGGTGACGAAGTACGGCGAGAGATAGCCCCGGTCGAACTGCATGCCCTCGACGATCTCCAGTTCGATCTCGGCCGTCTTGGCCTCCTCGACGGTGATCACGCCTTCGTTGCCGACGCGCTCCATGGCCTTTGCCAGGTAGCGACCGATCTCCGCGTCGCCATTGGCCGAGATCGTCCCGACCTGCGCGATCTCGTCGTTGTTGGAGATCTTGCGGGCGTGCGTTTTCAACCGCGCGACGATCGCTTCGACGGCGAGGTCGATGCCGCGTTTCAGGTCCATCGGGTTCATGCCCGAGGCGATTGCCTTGATGCCTTCCTTGACGATCGCCTGTGCGAGCACCGTTGCGGTGGTCGTGCCATCGCCGGCGACATCGCTGGTACGTGACGCCACCTCGCGCAGCATCTGGGCACCCATGTTCTCGAACTTGTCTTCGAGTTCGATCTCCTTGGCCACCGACACACCGTCCTTGGTGATGCGCGGCGCGCCAAAGGATCTTTCGATGACGACGTTTCGCCCCTTCGGACCAAGCGTAACCTTTACCGCGTCGGCCAACAGGTCGACACCGCGCAGCATCCGATCGCGGGCATCACTACTGAACTTGACTTCCTTGGCAGCCATCGTTGACCTCCCTCAACACGAAACACAGTCGCCTCATGCTCCCGGTCGCCCGCCAGGCGGGCAGCCTTGCCTGCATCGGTCTTTCACGCTCAAGCCCAGATGGGCTACGTCTCGAAGTTCCGTTCCTCGTCATTGTCTGGCGTCAGGATATCGATCAGCGCTGCGACACGGCCCGCCGGCAGATGCCGGCCTTCTCCGATCAGGGCTTCGTCGTTGTTGACCCAGGCGATCGCCTCTGCAAGTTCGCCAGCAGTTGCACCGGTTGCGAGCAGCTCGGCCATCAACGTCTCGTCGACCGGACCAAGGATGGCGGTGATATCCGCTTGCTTCAGTCCCATGCGCTTCTCCTCCCGTTTTAGCGGTCAGGAATGCGGAGACCTCGGTCCCCGTCCCAACTAGATAGGCCAGGGGCGAACGGCATCAAGCGCTGATGATATCATGGAAGCGGGTGCCGCGAAAAAGCGTGAAGGTCACTCCGGCCGAAGCGCGTTGTCGAGGAAGTACCACTGGTCGAGGTGCGCGCGCACGACAGGCTCTATCGCATCGTTCAACAGCAGCATGTCGTCCAGCAGGCGAGCATTGGGGTGATCCTCGGCCGGCAGCCGGATGGGCTCCAGGGCCTGGCACTCGAAGCGAAAACCATCGGTGCGCAGGCCGTACCAGGGGCAAATCGTTGCACCGGTCATGCGCGCCAGACGGATGGCGAGCGCCAGATTGCCCTCCTGATGCGGCTTACGGTCGAAGAACGGCCCGCGGATCATGCCGCCAAAACCTTCGTCGCAGAACATGCTGACGACACCGCCGCCCTTCAGCACCTTGAGGGCCGGCCGAATGCCGTCGATGCCTGGCGGCAGAAATCGCAATCCGGCCTTGCCCCGGACCCGATTGGCGATCCAGGCCTTCGCCCGGCTCTTGGGCGGTACATAGAAAGCGTAGGGCTCAAGGCCGAGGTTTCGGAACGCTATCGTTCCGATTTCCCAGTTGCCGAGATGGAGGCCGACGAGGATCACAGGGCCTTGATCCGCTGCCTTGCGGATCGGGGCGAGGCCATCGGTTTGCAGCCGGTCGCGACGGCGTTGCAGCCTGTTGATGACGGAAAATTCCGTCATCAGACGTCCCTGAGCACGACAGTTTTCCAGAAACAGCGCTTCCTGCGCGTCCGGGCCCAGATCCGGTCGCAGCTGGCGGATCGTGTCGCGGGCGCGCTGCGTGGCGACCTTGTGAAAGCGTGGCACTGCAAAGAGGCCGAGTGCCGCGCCCAAGCGCGAGCACGCGTCCATCGGCAGCAGTTTCATGCCGAAGTGAGCAAGCAGATTGGCGAGGTTCCAGGCATTGTCGGTGATCCAATAGCGCCGGAAGGCGGCAGACCGCTCACCGCCCGCCAGCGCGTCGGCGAGGCTGGGTGCATTTTCCTCGGTAAAGATCCAGGCCTTGCGTTTGCCGATCGGTTCTGCCGAACGCGGTTCACCCTGCGTCATGCGGTGTAGCCTGTCGTCTGTGCAGCGTGACCGGCAAGCCGTCTTTCGGCCTCAGGGTCAGGCGGCAGATCGGCTCGACGGCATGGCGTTCGCGTAGGCGAACCTTGTACCGCTGGGCGATGATCGCCAGGCACAGGATCGCCTCGGTGAGGCCGAAATGCAGTCCCGGGCAGACGCGTGGACCGCTGGCAAAGGGGATGAAGCTGTAGGGCGTCGGGCGCCGTCCCTCGGTAAAGCGCTCCGGATGAAAATGGTGCGGATCTTCGAAGAGGCTCGCCGTCCGGTGGAGAAGCCAGGGCACGATCAGGACGAGCGAGCCGGGCTCGGCTGCGACATCGCCGATCATGTCCGCTTCCCGCGTCTGCCGGGCAAGGATCGGAACCGGCGGATAAAGGCGAAGCGTTTCTTCGATCACGGCCCGGCACCATTCGAGCTGGGGGACGTCATCGATCGTCGGCATGCGGTCGCCGCAAACCCGGGCGATTTCGTCATGCACGGCCTTCTCGACCCAACCGGCCTTGGACAGCAGATACCAGGTCCAGGTGAGAGTGGCGGCGGTCGTCTCGTGACCGGCCATGAAGATGGTCGCTGCCTCGTTGCGCAAGGCGACGACGTCAAGTTTCAGTTCCGGGTTCCGCTGTTGCCGCCGGATGAGCAGCTCAACCATCGAGTTGTGGTCGCCACGCCCGGCAAGGTGGTCTTCCACGACCTTGTCGATGATCCCGTGGATGCGCTTGACCGAGCGGCGCAGGCTCGGGGTGCGCAAGACCGGTAAACCGTCGTTGAAGCCGAGAAAGTAGCCGATGTTGATGGAATCGACCAGCGACTGATAGCTGGTAAAGCCGTCGGTGACGGCCGCCGCACTGTCGTCGCCGAGCTGGTTGCCGAACACGCTGCGCGCAATGATCTCGGCGGTCAGCCCCGCCATTTCGTGCAGGGCGTTGACTTCGGCTCCGTCAGGCATGCGGTTCCAGCGCTCGACAAGCTCGCTGGTCGTCTTCTCCATGACCGGGCCGAAGGCGGGGACCCGCTTGGCATGGACGATATCGGCCACCAGCGGCCGTCGCTGCTTCCAGGTTTCACCGTCCGAAATGAACAACCCGTCGCCCAGAAGAAACTCCAGTGCCCGGCGCATCTGCGGGCTCTTGCGCTCGAAGTTTTCATGGCGCTTGACGACGACCTGGCGGATGAGGTCGGGTGAATTGACCAGAATGACCTGGCGGCCGAGCAGTCGGATTTGCGAGACCTTCTCGGTGTAATCGCTGGCGCGCCAGATCGACATCAAGTCGGTTCGTGCCTGAAGCAGAAGCCGCAGCGGATTGCCCGGCGGACCGGAATAATAATCGGCCCGGACGGGGGAAAATTTCCCCTCCAGCAGTTCTTCTTTGAAATTGACGGATTGCTGGAGCCAGGCGAGCATTTATGGTCGATCTGCCGTGAGGTAAGAGGTCGGTCGGAATTCTATCGCAATTTCAGCTGCTTGCTTTATTCGGGCTTGCCGGTCCGTTTCATCTCGATCCGGTCTTCGCCGAGACCGGGCGGACAATTTCCAAAGCCCTCCTGCGACATGCCCGATTTTCAGGAAAAGCGCCATCGGCCTACGGACAAATTTTCGCGAATGGCTGGTTGCAAATATCCGGAAATGTCGGGCCCGCGTGGGCTGTCGCCAAAAGCTTTGCGCGCCGGGATCGGCGCGCAAAACAAGTCTTGTCAATGTCGTCTTCGGTGACCCGAAAGCGATCAGTCGTTCGCCGTCACCTTGACGCCCAGCACGGACGGGATCGTGTTCGGGGCACCCATGGCAGCACCCATGATCATCGGGAACGGCACGGGCTTTTCCGGAGCGGCGCTGATCGTCAGGCTCTTCGGGCCATCGAGATAGGTGTTGACGGCGGCCGATACCTGGTTCTGCAGTTCCGGCACGTTGAGCTGCGCCATCATGATCGGCACCAGGCCTTTCAGCGACTGCGCCATCTGGTCGCCCGAGACGCCCTGCTGCGAGCCAGCATAGTCGAGCGCCTTCTTGGTGATGGAGGCATCGTCGAAGCGGACTTCGGCGCTGTTGAAGGTCAGCTGCTGCATCAGGCCCATCATGGCGAGACCCATAGCCTGGTTGGCCTCTTCCTTGTTCGGATTGGCCTCGGCCGCCTTCATCGCTTCCTGCATCGACTTGACGAAAGCAAGCGTGTAGCCGGAGATGTCGAGGGCGAAGTTGAGCCGGCCGACATTCTTGAAGTCGAGGGCATACTCTTCGAGCGCGACATTGCCGCTTTCGACTTCCCAGCTGCCCTTCATCGTCAGAGCGCCGTCAAGCGTGGTCAGGCCAAGCTTCTCGATCGCTTCCTTCGTCTTGGCGTCCTCGACCGACGAGAGGTCTGCCTTGATGCCGGAGGCGGTTGCATCGAAATCGAAGCCGGCGTCGTTTTCCTGCCGCGCCAGGTTGGCTTCGGTGCTTTCGAGCGAGAAGACTTCCTTGCCCTTGGAGCTGACGGCGATCGGGCCGGTGCTGGCGCTTTCGTAAAGGAGGATGTCGTTGATCGTCCCACCAGTCGCATTGCCCGGGATCGTCAGGCCGGAAAGCAGGATGTCCTTGACCGACAGGCTCCCTTCGTCCTGGCTGAGGCTGACGTCGGGGAACGAAACGGTTTCGGCGTAGTAACCGCCGCCTTCGGTTTCTTCGACGCCTTCGAAGGTCAAATCCCCGATCTTCAGGTTCGTCGGCTCGCCCGGCTGGCTCGCGACCTTGAGCTGCACGCCGGTCACCGTGACCTTGTCGCCATCGACTTCGGCCTTGTCATAGGTGATGGAGGTGCCGTTCGCGTTCGTCGCCGCGTCGAGCTTCTTCATCAGATCGGCGCCATCGAGGGCGAAGGCCGGACCGGAAAGGGTGAGGAGCGCGGCGCTCGCCATCATCAGGCGGATCTTGCGCGTATGCATCATATCGAGTTCCTTCGTGAAAATCTTTGATTGTGTATCTGTCTAGAAGATGAGGCGTTGCTAATCTGGTTTATGTCCGCAGAGGGCGTGAGCCACAGGCGTCCGGCAAAATCCGGCAGTTTCTGGCGGCGCTGAGCTGCCTGCCTGCGTCGGCCAGTCCCTGGTCTTGCAATCCCCCTCGCAAATCGGTCCAAATCAACTGCTTCCGAAGCTATGACGAAACACGGCGAAATTATATTCGCTTGGCGACATCGCGCATCTTCCTGCTCCGGCATGCTTTCCCGGACGTTACCAAGCGATCGCCTCTGACGCATAGCCGGGCGACCGTGGCACGAACATTGCGCAGGGGCAAGCGGAACGCTTTGGCACCGGTTGTTCGCGGCAATGGGTTCTCCACAAGCGCAAGCCCTGAAAACCTTGATGTTCCGGGTTTGTTGCGTTAGCAAGGACCTATGGGACAAAGCCTTACTCCCCCGTCAGGCGGGGACGATCACATTCAGCCGGTTGACCTGAAGGCGGCGCTGGAAGAGCGCTATCTCGCCTACGCCTTGTCGACCATCATGCACCGCGCGCTGCCGGACGTTCGCGACGGGCTGAAGCCCGTGCACCGCCGCATCGTGCATGCGATGAGCGAGATGGGCCTCAGACCCAATTCCTCGTTCAAGAAATGCGCCCGCATCGTCGGCGACGTCATGGGTAAATTCCACCCGCACGGCGACGCCTCGATCTATGACGCGCTGGTGCGCCTGTCCCAGGAATTTGCGATCCGCTACCCGCTGGTCGACGGCCAGGGTAACTTCGGCAACATCGACGGCGATAACGCCGCGGCGATGCGTTATACCGAAGCGAAGATGACGGATGTCTGCTCGCTGCTGCTTGAGGGCATCGACCAGGACGCGGTGGATTTCCGCCCGACCTACAACGAGGAAGACCAGGAGCCGACCGTGCTCCCGGGCGCGTTCCCTAACCTGCTTGCAAACGGCGCGACGGGCATCGCCGTCGGCATGGCCACCTCGATCCCGCCGCACAACGCGCACGAGCTGTGCGACGCGGCGCTGCACCTCATTCGTCATCCGGGCGCAAGTGTCGAGGATCTGCTTTACGATCCGGCCAACCCGCAAAAGGGTGGCATCGAGGGACCCGATTTTCCGACCGGCGGCGTGATCGTCGAAGGCCGCGAAAGCATGGCCGAGTCCTACCGCACCGGCCGCGGTGGTTTCCGTGTTCGCGCGCGCTGGGCCCAGGAGGATCTTGGCCGCGGCGGCTACCAGATCGTCGTCACTGAGATTCCGTATCAGGTTCAGAAGTCACGCCTGATCGAAAAGATCGCCGAGCTGCTGGTCGCGCGCAAGCTGCCCCTGCTTGAAGACATCCGTGACGAGTCGGCCGAAGACATTCGCATCGTGCTGGTGCCGAAGAGCCGGTCGGTCGACGCCGGCATCCTGATGGAATCGCTGTTCAAGCTGACGGAACTCGAAAGCCGCATCCCGCTGAACATGAACGTCCTGTCGCTCGGGCGCGTGCCGCGCGTCATGGCGCTGAACGAAGTGCTGTCGGAATGGCTCGCGCATCGGCGCGAGGTGCTGCAGCGCCGCTCGCGCCATCGTCTGGCTGCAATCGACCGCCGGCTGGAAATCCTCGGCGGTTATCTCATCGCCTATCTCAACATCGACGAAGTCATTCGCATCATCCGCGAAGAGGACGAGCCGAAGGCCGTGATGATGGAGCGGTTCTCGCTCACCGACCTTCAGGCCGAGTCGATCCTCAATATGCGCCTGCGCTCCTTGCGCAAGCTGGAAGAGTTCGAGATCCGCACCGAGTTCGATGCGCTCTCGAAGGAAAAGGCCGAGATCGAGGCGCTGCTCGCGTCTGACGAGAAGCAGTGGCAGACCGTCGCCTGGGAAATCGGCGAGGTCAAAAAGAAGTTTGCCAAGGCAACCGACATCGGCAGGCGCCGCAGCACCTTTGCCGACGCGCCGGAGGCGGACGTCGAAGCGATCCAGCAGGCGATGATCGAGAAGGAACCGATCACCGTCGTTATCTCCGAGAAGGGCTGGATCCGGGCGCTGAAGGGACACATCTCCGACACGTCGTCGCTCCAGTTCAAGGAAGGCGACGCGCTCAAGGTGGCTTTCCCGGCGCAGACGACCGACAAGATTCTCGTCTTTACGACAGGCGGCAAGGTCTACACGCTCGGCGGCGACAAGCTGCCCGGCGGCCGTGGCCACGGCGAGCCTCTGCGCATCATCGTCGACATGGAGAACGATCAGGACGTCCTGACCGCCTTCGTGCACGATCCGGCGCGCAAGCTGATTGTCTCGTCGGCGGCCGGCAACGGCTTCGTCGTGACGGAAAGCGACATTGTCGCCAATACCCGCAAGGGCAAGCAGGTCATGAACGTCTCGATGCCGGACGAGACCAAGCTGATCATCCCGGTCAAGGGCGATCACGTCGCCGTTGTCGGCGAGAACCGCAAGATGGTGGTCTTCCCGCTCGTCCAGATCCCCGAGATGGCGCGCGGCAAGGGTGTGCGGCTGCAGCGCTACAAGGACGGCGGCATCTCCGACGTTCGCTGCTTCACGATCGCCGAGGGCCTTGTCTGGGAAGACAGCGCCGGCCGCGTCTTCACCAAGACCAAGGACGAACTGATCGAATGGCAGGGCGACCGCGCGTCGGCCGGTCGTGTCGTCCCGAAGGGCTTCCCGCGCAGCGGAAAGTTCAGCGGCTGATCGAAAAAAGACGGGCTGTGCGGTTGCTAGGTCGCACAGCCCGTGTTTCGTTTCGGCGCATACCTTAAGCTATTGCAAATACTAATAAAACAGCGGCAATCTCGATGCTTGTAAGCGGCGGGTCCATCGTGATCAATGCACATCCAATTGGATGACAGCGATGCCGAATGCCACTGCTCTCGACGATGTTCTTGTTGCGCTTGCCAGCCCGGTCCGCCGCCGGATATTCGAGATCCTCTTTGCTGGAGAGGCGCGCGTGGCCGATATCGGCAGGGCCGTTTCGGTCGGCGGCGAGGATCTGGAAAAGCACATCGCGCTTCTTGAAACTGCCGGGCTCGTTACCCGCTTGCGCCGCCGCGACGGCGATGCGCTGACCGGTCACCCGGTGCCGCTCAACGAGGCGGCAAGCTGGATCAACACCAACCGCGAACTTTGGGCCATGCGCGTCCAGCTGCCGGATGCCCGCCTTGCTTCGCTCGGCCACGACCAGACGCCGGAGCGGCCTTCGGTGCATGACCGGCGTATCGACCAGAAGCCGCGTCGCACGCGGACCTCCGGCCCGCGTAGTGGCCGGTGAAACGCTAGAGCAATTCCAGGAAAAGTGTAGAACGGTTCTCCGTCCGGAATTGCTAGATATCAGAGAGTTAGATCATTTCACTGTTTCGACGAAACAATGAAATGATCTAGTCGGTGCAAGGGGTGGCTGCTCGAAGCGAGCGGCTGCGCATTTGCCAGAGCGAGTGGCCGATGAGCGCGAAGATTAGGATCGTGCCGCCGATCAGCGTCTGCGTCGTCGGCGTTTCGGAAAACACCAGCCAAACCCAGATCGGCGCGAGGATGGTCTCCAGCAGGTAGAACATGCCGACTTCCGGGGCCGACAGATAGCGCGGCCCGGTGGCCAGACAGAAGAAGGCGAGGGGGATCATCACTAGGCCGTTGAAAAGGATGTAGCCCGGTGCCGCAATGGTAAGGCCGCCGGCCGGCAGCATCAGGAAGGCGACCGCAGCCGGAAAGATGGCCGTCACCAGCGGCACCAGCGCCATGTCGCGCTTGCTTGCGCGGCTGATGGTAATTGCGCTGGCGAGAAGGAACGCCGAGGACGCTGCCATCGCATCGCCGAAGAGATGGCCGCTCTCCAGCCCATCCTGCACGATCAGCCCCACCCCGACCACCATGACCAGCATGGTCGCAAGTGTCGCGTTTGACGGACGCTCCTTCAGGAAAATCCACGAGAGGATGGCGGCAAACATCGAGGTGAAGGCGAGGATGAAGACCACGTTTGCCGTCGACGTGTTGAAGACGGCAAGCAGGAATGTGCAGGAGTTGATGCCGTAGAACAGGCCGACCACGAGGCCGGCCTTGCCCGGCAAGAGCGAGAGCTTCCGGCCGAGGATCCGGTTGATCACGAACCAGGCGAAAAGAGCGATGACGAACGTCGACAGACTGCGCACGGCAAGCAGCGACCAGACGTCACCGCCAGCCGACCGGATCAGTGGAATGTCGAAGGAAAGGGCAAGCCCACCGATGCCGGTGATCGCAAGGCCGCGCCGGTGCATCGCGGCATCAGAGGAGGAACTCAATGTCTAACCCGTTTTCTCAGCTGCGGATTCCAAGGTGGTTTCTCCACCTTCATAGCGTTCCCAGCCACGGGCCATAAGGTGCTCTTGCGGCAAAAACTTTGTTTTATACCCCATCTTGCGCGATCCCCTGACCCAATAGCCAAGGTAGACATGGGGAACGCCCCGTTCTCTGGCCCGGCGAATGTGATCGAGAATCATGAAAGTGCCGAGCGATCGCTCCTCCTGAGCAGGATCGAAGAAGGAATAGACCATCGAAAGTCCGTCGCCCATGCGATCGGTCAGGGCTGCGGCGATCAACGGACCGCGCGCTTTCTCGCTGATGCCGTCGCCTTCGACCCTCAGGCGATATTCGATGATCTTCGTGTGCACATGCGTGTCTTCGACCATCATCGCATAGTCGAGAACCGACATGTCCGACATGCCGCCCTTCTGGTGCCGGCGGTCGAGGTAGCGGCGGAAAAGATTGTACTGCTCGCTTGACGGTTCCGCCGGGTACTCCGCCGAGATCACATCGTGATTGGCTGCAAGCACGCGGCGCATGGAGCGGCTCGGCTTGAATTCGTTGGCAAGGATGCGAACAGAAATACAGGCCCGACAGGTTTCGCAAGCCGGGCGATAGGCAATGTTCTGCGAACGGCGGAAGCCGCCCTGGGTCAACAGATCGTTGAGTTCAGGCGCGCGCTCGCCAACCATGTGGGTGAAGACTTTTCGCTCCATCTCGTTCGGCAGGTAAGGGCAGGCTGCCGGTGCAGTCAGGTAGAATTGCGGAGACGGTGCGGTCTGTGTGTTCATCGAGTGCGGAGGTCAATCTTCGCGCTGTTGTTCATGACAGTAGCATGGCGGAAGAATGGAAAACGTCAACTCACTCGTTTGCAGCTTCCGCCTCCGCCGACACTATATTTTAGCAGTGACGACAATAAGCGCCGTCGCCGGGGCTTGGGAAATGCGGCGCGCAAGCGCGTACGGCCGCATGGCTTCCCGGCCCAGCTTCTGTCACTGCATGTCCCGGCGAACCGTGACGGTGCCGATCAAAAGGTCATGCAGCAGGCGACTGCGATCCGTGAACAGACCGATCAAGAGGATCAGCGGCGTCAGAAGCGCGTTGGCGATCCAGAAAATGACGAGGTGGACAATGGCGGTCAGGAAGTCCATCGGGCGGCCGTCTGTCCGGGCGATCGCCAGGCCCATCATGCGCATGCCAGGGGAGGCCTGTTCGCGGCCACCGACTGTCATGCCGAAATAGAGCATCGCGACGATGGCAAAGAGCGCCGGGTAGAGCATGAAGCCGAGGCCGAGCGTCAGGATGCCGAGGAAGAAGACGACGACCGCCGCCGGTATCCACAGCAGCGCAATGATCGCGTAATCGAGCAGGAAGGCAAAGATACGTCGCGACAGCACGCCCTGATAGGCACGCCAGTCGTTGCTCGGCAGCCTCAGTTCTTCGTTGTGCATGGTCATCCGTTTAAGCCTCGCTTGGTTGCAGGATGGATATGGGATGATCTGCCCTGCAAAACAAGGATCGATGGCCTGAACGCCGCGCCAATCTATCTGCCCTTGGCGAGGATGCGCGCCACTTCGACGGCAAAGTAGCTGAGGATACCGTCGCAACCGGCGCGCTTGAAGGCGAGCAGCGTTTCCAGCATCACTTTCTCGCCGTCGATCCAGCCGTTGGCCGCCGCCGCCTTCACCTGCGAGTATTCGCCCGAGACCTGATAGGCGAAAACCGGCAAGCCAAAGGCCTCCTTCATCCGCCAACAGATGTCGAGGTAGGGAAGGCCGGGCTTCACCATCAGCATGTCGGCGCCTTCCTCGACGTCGAGCGCGGCGTCACGGATCGCTTCCGTGCCATTGGCCGGGTCGATGTAGTAGGTCTTCTTGTCGCCCTTCAAGAGACCGCCGGTGCCGATCGCCTCGCGATAGGGGCCGTAGAAGCCGGAGGCGAATTTCGTCGCATAGGCCATGATGCCGACATTCTGGTGGCCGCTGGCGTCAAGCGCGTGGCGGATCGCGCCGATCCGGCCGTCCATCATATCCGAAGGCGCGATGATGTCGGAGCCGGCATCGGCCTGGGCGACGGCCGCTTTCGCGATCATCTCCACCGTCTCGTCGTTGACGATCTCGCCGTTGCGCAAAATGCCGTCATGGCCGTGGCTGGTGAAGGGATCGAGCGCCACGTCGGTGATGATGCCGATGTCGGGCACGGCCTTCTTGAAGGCGCGTGTCGCCTGGTTGATCAGGTTGTCGGCGGCAAGGCTGTTGGAGCCGGTCTCGTCGCGCAGCGACAGGTCGATGTTGGGGAAGGTGGCAATCGCCGGAATGCCGAGATCGGCTGCTTCCCTGACCGCTTCCACCGCCTTGTCGATGCTCATGCGGTTGACACCGGGCATGGCGTCGATCGGCTGCACGATGTTTTCGCCCGGCACGATGAAGATCGGCCAGATCAGGTCGTCGACCGTCAGGCGGTTCTCCTGCACCAGCCGGCGGGTCCAGTCGGCCTTGCGGTTGCGGCGCATGCGGCGATGCCCGGTAATGCTGTCCACAAGATTTGTCCTGTCGTTCATCGTGCCGCGCCTTCTTCTTTGAAATCGTCGTTAGGCAAGCGCTTTATCATGGGGCAGCTCCGCTTGGAAACCGCGCGCCCGGTGAACAGGCTGCGGCATTTCTGCTCTTTGATCCCATCGGCAGGGGAGGGGGCAGCGTTCCCGCTGGCGGATGAAGAAGACCCGCCCTATCTTGCCGGCCATGCTTCATGATTCTGCTCACGTGCCGAAACCGTCGCTGACCGAAATTCTCTTCGGCATCTTCCTGCGTCTGGTGTCGGCGTCGTGCATCTGGTTCGCCCTCAACTACTGGGCCATGCTGATCGGCTTTTCCCATGGCGGGGCCGGCCGGTTCGATCTCTTGTCGCCGGAGTGGCGAGCGGCCGCCACAGCGCTTGCTGTCGTCTATCCCGTCGCAGCCCTTGGTCTATGGTTGCTCGTCTCCTGGGGGCCGGTCGTCTGGGTCGTCGCAGCTGCGATCGAGATTGCCATGTATGAGTTCTACCCGGCCAGTTTCGGCGGTCGGCCGATGCTGGTCGTGCTGCATGTGGCGGTTGCCGTGACCTTCGTTCTTTTCAGGGTCGCACTCTTCTATCAGCGCTGGCGGCTGGCCAAGCAGGTAAGGGTTGATTCACCCTGAGACAGGCTCGCCAAATGGCAAGCTCTTGTTAAGGCTGCGGTTTAAGTAGAATTTTAGACGTATTCGATAGGGTCTCACTCAAGG
>NZ_DASYHB010000209.1:0-9808 GCF_035999185.1 Ensifer sp.
GTCGTCGAAGTTCAGCGCGCCAACCTGGCTCGCCCGCTGACCCATCTTGTGTTCCTTCGGCCCCTTTTCGACGCCTGCCGCATGCAGGTCGACGATGAAGATCGACATGCCGCGGTTTCCCGCTTCCTTGTCAGTCCTGGCGAGCACGAAGCCGTAGTCGGCGACCGGCGCATTGTGGATCCAGATCTTGCCGCCGTTCAGCCGCCAGCCGTTGCCGTCACGCTCTGCGGTGGTGCGAATGCCCGAAACGTCCGTGCCGGCTTCCGGCTCGGTGATGCAATAGGCGACCTTGGCGCGCATGCCGAGGATATCCGGCAGCATCGCCTGCTGGCTTTCGGTCCCGTGCCGGACGAGCAAGGTCGAGATGAGCTCGATCAGGCCGCACTGGTCGGCAACGGACGCGTAGCCGCGGCTGAGTTCTTCCATGACCAGTGCGTAAGTGAGCGTATCGAAACCCGGCCCGCCGAGCTCTTCCGGTACGCCAATGCCGAAAAGCCCGAGCTTTGCCATTTCGTCGTAAAGCCCTGCCGGGAAGCGCTCCTCGCGATCAAGCTCCTCGGCCATCGGGCGGATCATTTCGTCGGCAAAGGCACGCGCCATGTCGCGCACCTGCTCCTGCGTTTCGGTGAGATACATCTGCCTCGCCTCATCTCTAGTAACTATCTAGTTACATATATTCTGAAGCCGGACGCCGTCAAGACGAAAAACTTCGAGGCCGAAAAGGATGCAGCTTGCACAGCCGTTTAGGGCCATGCATACTATTCACCATTCAGTTACTTATGGAGGAAAATCATGCATCCCGGGCAAAAGCGAAAATTCGGAAGGGCGGATCTGGAAGTGACCGCGTTCGGCTTCGGAACGGCACCTCTCGGCAACATCTTTCGCGAGATCGACGAGGCGACCGCAGAAGCAATGTTTTCGCGCGCCTGGGAGGCCGGCGTCCGCTTCTTCGACACCGCGCCAATGTATGGCCATGGCCTTGCCGAGCTGCGCACGAGTCATGCTCTGCGCTGGAAGGAGCGGGACGACTTCGTCCTTGCCTCCAAGGTCGGGCGACTTCTGCGCCCGGCGCGGCGCGACACCATCGATTTTGCGCCCTGGACAAACGCCGCCCCCTTCACGATGCATTTCGACTACAGCTACGACGGCACGATGCGGGCTTTCGAGGACAGCCTGCAACGGTTGGGACTGGAGCGCATGGACATGTGCTTCATCCACGATATCGACGTCTTCACGCGCGGCAGCGAGCAGCCCGAAGTGTTCGAGCAGGCGATGGATGGCGCCTGGCGGGCGCTGGAGAAATTGCGGTCGGAGAAGGTCGTGAAGGCCATCGGTGTCGGCGTCAACGAATGGCAGGTCTGCGAGCAAGCCTTGCTACGTCACGACTTCGACTGCTTCCTGCTGGCCGGGCGCTATACGCTGCTCGAACAGGAGGCGCTCGATACCTTCCTGCCGCTCTGCCAGGAGCGCGGCGCCGCCGTCGTCGTGGGCGGCGGCTTCAATTCGGGGATCCTGGCAACCGGCGCCAAGGAAGGCGCCAAGTACAACTATGCGCCAGCACCACGCGAGATCCTCGAAAAGGTTGCGAAAATCGAAGTCGTCTGCGCTGCCTACAACGTACCGCTCGCCGCGGCCGCCCTGCAGTTCGTTGTCGCCCATCCGGCCGTTCCGTCCTTCATGGCCGGCACACGCACGCTCGAACAACTGGAACAGAACCTCGCCTGGTTCTCGCATCCGATCCCGACAGATTTCTGGGCGGACCTGAAGCACAAGGGCCTGCTGCGCGACGACGCACCGGTTCCGGCGTGAGGCAATATCGGGCCCGCGCCGCGATGGCGCGGGTCCTATCTATCGGATCAGGATCGCCCGGAAGTCGTTGACGTTGGTCCCGGTCGGACCGGGAACGAACAGGTCGCCGAGGTGATGGAAGGCCGTCCAGGCATCGTTCTCGGCAAGCAAGACCGAAGGATCGCGTCCCAGGTTGCGCAAACGCGCCATACTCTGCCCGTCGACAAAGGCGCCGGCATTGTCTTCGGAGCCATCGATGCCATCGGTGTCGGCAGCGATTGCCGAGAAGCCGATCCCTTCGGCCGCCAGCGCAAGCGACAGCAGAAATTCCGTGTTGCGCCCACCCTTGCCGCCGCCTTTGATCGTGACGGTGGTTTCTCCACCCGAAAGAATGACGACAGGGCGCGAGAACGGCCGGCCGCGACCGGCGACTTCACGCGCAATGGCCGCGTGAACGCGGGCAACATCGCGCGCCTCCCCCTCGATGGAATCGGAGAGGATGACGGCGGGAACGCCAAGGGACGCGGCGCGCGCGGCGGCCGCCTCGAGCGAGAGGCTCGCCGAGGCGATCACCCGGACCTCGTTTCTTGTGAAGACCGGATCGCCCGGGAGGGGTGCCAAGCCTTCCTCGCCATCGAGCCACGCAGCAATCTGCGCCGGAAGGGCAATGCCCCAGGTCTTGACCAGGCTACGTGCCAGAGCGCGATCCGTCATGTCCGGAATGGTCGGCCCGCTGGCGACCTGTGCCGGATCGTCACCCGGCACGTCCGACACCACCAAAGTGACAACCTTTGCCGGATGGCAGGCGGCTGCAAGACGACCGCCCTTGATACCCGATACCTGCTTGCGGATGGCGTTCATGACCGAGATCGGCGCGCCACTTGCAAGCAGGGCCTGATTGAGCAGCACTTCGTCGTCCAGCGTCAGGTGACCCGGCGGTGACGGCAGCAGGGCCGAACCGCCGCCGCAGATCAATGCAACGACAAGGTCATCTTCGGTCAGATCACGCACAGCCTCGAAAAGCGCATCTGCTGCCTGCAGTCCGGCTGCATCGGGTACCGGATGGGCGGCCTCAAGGACGCGGATACGCTCGCAGGGAACGGCATAACCATATCGCGTCACCACAACACCTTCGAGCGGACCGTGCCAGAGCCTTTCGAAAGCCGCGGCGAGCTGGGCCGCACCCTTACCGGCGCCGATGACCACGGTCCGTCCGCGTGGCTGGCTTGGGAGATGAGCGCGCAGGGCATTTTCCGGATCCGCGGCTTCGATCGCCGCACGAAAGAGGTCCGCGAGGAATGCTTTATCGTCAGATTTCATGGGGCACCGCTATAAAGGGCCGGGTCACCGGAGAACGGCGCCGAGCTATCGGTTGAACTGGGGCGACCGCTTCTGGCGATAGGCCGCCAGGCCTTCCGTTAAATCGCCCAATGCTGCCGCCACCGCGCCGGCGAGCGCCTCAACCACGCGTTCGCTCTCTTCACCCTCAGCCGCGTTGATCAGCATCTTGGTGAGTTCGGTCGCGCGCGGCGAACGTTGGAGCACGCGCGCTGCATCGGCTTGTGCAGAAGCAAGCCCCTCGCCTTTTGCCACCACCCTGTCGACGAGCCCGAGTGACAGTGCCTGCTCGGCACCGTAGACCTCGCCGAAAAGTGCCATGCGTCGCACCAGCTGCGCTCCGAACCGGCGCGAGGCGCGTTGCGTGCCCGACCAGCCGGGGATGATGCCGAGACCCGGTTCCGGCTGGCCGATCTTCACATGCGCCTCGGCGATGCGCAGGTCGGCACAGGCGGCGAGTTCCAATCCACCGCCAAGCGCATGCCCGTTCAAGACGGCGATCAGCGGCACGGAAAGCCGCGCCAGCGCATCGAAGGCGTCGTGGCCATCACGCAGCCAGCGACGGGCAAACGTGTCGGCATCGAGACAGCTCCACGCGTCGATGTCACCACCGGCGCAGAAGGATCGGTCCCCTTCGCCCGTGAGGATAGCCACGCGCGCATCCGAACGCTCGATGGCGCGGCAGGCCTTAGAGAGCGCCTCCACCATATCCGCGTCGATCGCGTTCAGCTTTTCCGGGCGACGGAGCGTCAGCCGCGCGACGCGATCAGTGACGACAAGGTCAATGCGCGGATCGCTCACAGCGTGAGCCCCATGGCTTCTGGGCGGAACAGGGCGCCGTCCATCCGCTTCAGCATCTTTGAAACGCGAAGGGGCGTTGCCGCCTGATCAAGCACGTCCCGTTGAAGGTCGAGACCCGGAGCGACTTCGGTGACAATGAGCCCGTCGCTGTCGAGGCGGATGACGCAGCGCTCGGTGACGTAGCTGATGTCCTGCCCTTGAGCGCGGGCGCGCTTGCCGGAGAAGCTCACCTGGTCCACCTTCGGCACGAACTTGGCGATGCGGCCCTCCTTGTCGATCACCAGCCGCCCATCCTCGACGCGCATCTTCGCACCGGCATTGAAGTTGCCGGAGAAGACGATCTTCTTTGCGCGGGAGGTGATGTCGACGAAGCCGCCGGCGCCGGCGGTACGGTGCGGGGTGGCAGCAAGACGGCTGACATTGACCGAGCCCTCGGCGTCGATTTCCAGGAAGGACAGCAGCGAGCAGTCAAATCCGCCCGCCTGGAAGTAACAGAACTGATGCGGAGAGGCGACGAAGGCCTCGGCATTGGATGCACAGCCGAACTTGAAGTCGAGCAGCGGAACACCGCCGACAGCTCCCTGTTCGATCACCCACGTGACCTTGCCGTGATGCCCCTCCTCGATCAGGATGCGCGGCACGTTGGCGGAAATGCCGAAGCCGATATTGACTGCCCAGCCATCCTCAAGCTCCTGCGCCACCCGGCGGGCGATGACCTTGCCGACGTCGAGCGCCGGCGTGCGGAACGTCTCGAGCGGGCGGAACAACTCGCCGGAGATAGCCGGGTCATAGGCCGTTGCCGTCGTCTGCAACTGATCCGGTGCCTCGACGATGATGTCGACGAGGATGCCGGGCACGCGTACATCGTGGGGACGAAGGGTACCGCTTGCCGCCACACGCTTGACCTGCGCGATCACGAGACCGCCGGAATTGCGAGCGGCGAGCGCCATTTCCATCGCACCGAGCGTGGCGCCCTCCTGTTCGAAGGTCAGGTTGCCCTTCTCGTCGGCGGTCGTTGCCCGAATGATCGCCACATCGGGGCGGATGGCCGGGAAATGCAGCCAGTCCTCGCCCTCAAACGACACGCGCTTGACAATCGGCTCGGCCCGCGCCCGGTCATTCATCGCGCAGCCATCCTGCTCGGGATCGACGAAGGTCTCCATCCCCACCTTCGTCAACACGCCCGGACGCTTGGCAGCGCCCTCGCGCAACATGTCGAAGACGATGCCGGAAGGCACGTTAAAGGCGGCGAGTTCCTCCTTCAGGATCATCTGCCAGATGAGCGGCGGTTCGGCATTGCTTGGCCCGGAGGGATAGGAGCCGCCGATGATCTTCACCAGCATGCCGGGCTTGGCGATGTGATCGACACCGCGCGTGCCGAAGAAATCGCCGGCGGCGATCGGATGAATGGAGGTGAGGCCGCGCGGATGGCCTTCGCTGTCGAAGCGTTCACCGAGCGCTTTCAACACGGCATCGGGGCAGCAAAGGCCCGAGGAAGAGTTCACGGCGACGACCGAGCCATCCTTGATGAGCCGCACCGCCTCCTGCGCGCTCTTCACCTTCTTCATCGGCTGATCCTCCGTTTTTCATTGCCTGAAGTAACTAACTAGTTATATGTTAATTCGCAGCAAGACAAGCCGGGCGGCGCGATTTTCGAATGACCGGCATTCGACGCCGGCTCGGCAATCGACCAAGGGGGAGGCATGAACATCTACTTCCAGAAGAGCTTTCAGCGCGGCTTCGGTACGTATCCGCTGAAAGGAGACGAGCTGCGACGGGCCATCGAGGCCGCGATCGACGTCGGCTACCGGGCCTTCGACACGGCGCAGATGTATGGCAACGAGGCCGATACGGGCGAGGCGCTGGCGGAATGCGGCGTTCCCCGTCCCGAGCTTTGCATCACCACGAAAGTGCATCCGGACAACTACACGGACGAGACGTTTCTCCCCTCGGTCGAGACGAGCCTTCGAGCCCTGAAGACCGATTGCGTCGACGTTCTTCTTTTGCACTGGCCGCCGGCCAACGGCGAGATCGCCCCATCGCTCCGCATGCTTCGATCCGCTCTGGAACGAGGGCTGACAAAGTCGATCGGCGTGTCGAACTACACGGCGGCCATGATGCGGGAAGCGCGGTCCGTCATCGACGTTCCGCTCGTGACCAACCAGGTGGAATTCCACCCGCTGGTCAACCAGGAGAAACTGCTCGCAGCCGCAGCCGAAACCGGAATCCCGATCACATCCTACGCGTCGATCGCCCGTGGCGAGATCTTCAAGCACGACCTTTTTTCCAAGATCGGCGAGACCTACGGCAAGTCCGCGGCACAAGTGGCGCAGCGCTGGATTATCCAGAAAGGCGTTCCGCTCAACACCATGTCCACCAAGCCGGAAAACATCCGTGCAAACTTCGAGATCATGGATTTCACCCTCTCGTCGATCGACATGCAAAGGATCGATGCGCTGACGGCGACCGGTTATCGCATCATCAAACCAGGACAACTTCCCTGGGTTCCCAAGTGGGACTGATGGAAAAGGGCGGCCCACGAGCCGCCCTTTTTCTTCACCGCCGGCCAGCCTGATCAGGCATTGCCGCGGATCATGTCCGCGGCCTTTTCCCCGATCATGATCGTTGCCGCATTGGTGTTGGACCCGACGAGGCTCGGCATGGTGGAACTGTCGCAGATGCGGATTCCGTCGAGCCCGTGAACACGCAGTTGCGGATCGACCACCGACATCTCGTCACGCCCCATCTTGCAGGTGCAGGTCGGATGATAGGAGGTACGGCCGTACTGGCGGGTATAGGCGACGTAATCCGCTTCCGTGCGGACATCGCGGCTCGGGAAGTGCCTGACCTTGATGTACTTCTGGAGCGACGGCTGGGCGAAGATCTCCTGACTGATCTTCACGCCTTCGACCGAGATCTTCACGTCTTCGGGGTCGGCGAGGAAGTTCGGATCAATAATCGGAAGATCGCGCGGGTCGGCTGAGCGAAGCGTGACAGTCCCGCGCGACTTCGGGCGCAGCGTGTAGGAATTGAGCGTGATGCCGGAGGAGCCCCTCGGCACGCTGGGCACGCCGGCCTCGGCACCTGCGCCCGCGAGGAAATGGAACTGCAGGTCCGGATAAGGGCTCGTCTTGTCGCCGTACCAGAACGCCCCGCCCTCAACTACGTTGGAGGTGATTGGGCCGGAGTTGAACAGGGTGTATTGAAGCCCCGCCCAGATCGACCAATGCAGCCTGTTGTATTTGTCGAGGCTGTCGTGATCCTTCAACTCCGCGACGATATCGACGCCGAAATGGTCCTGCAGGTTTTCGCCGACGCCGGCCAGATCCTGGATCACGTCGATACCGTGGCTGCGAAGTGCGGCGGCAGGACCAACGCCCGAAAGCATCATCAGTTTCGGCGTGCCTATCGCGCCAGAGGTCAAGAGCACCTCGCTGTCGGCGCGCGCGGTCATCCGCTTGCCATCGACCTGATAGTCGACCCCGACGGCGCGTCGCCCTTCGAAGACGACGCGCAGCACGAGCGCACCGGTGATGACCGTGAGGTTCTTGCGCTTCAGGGCCGGCCGGAGGTAGCCGACCGCTGCCGAGCAACGGCGGTTGTTGCGCGTCGTCGTCTGGTAAACCCCGGAACCTTCCTGGAGCGGGCCGTTGAAATCAGGATTGTAGGGTATGCCGAGTTCCTGGCAGCTCTGCACGAAGGCGCGCGTCATGCGCTGCGGCTCGGGAATATTCGACACGCCGAGCGGGCCGTCCGTTCCATGCCAAGCGCCCGAGAGGATCGAGTTGCCCTCGGAGCGCAGGAAGTACTTCTGGATGTCCTTGAAGCCCCAGCCTTCGGCGCCCTCCTCGACCCAGCGGTCATAATCGCCGGGATGCCCACGGGTAAACACCTCGGCATTGATCGAGGAGCCGCCGCCGAGCACCTTTGCCTGGGCGTAGAGGATTTCACGGTTGTTGGCGTGTCTCTGCGGCGCGGTCTTCAGTCCCCAGGTCAAAGGACCTGACGTCATCTTGGCAAAGCCCACGGGCATGTGGATCAGCGGATGACTGTCGCGCCCGCCGGCCTCGATGAGGCAGACGCGCGCCGACGGATTTTCAGAGAGCCGCGCCGCCAAGACGCAACCGGAGGAACCGCCTCCGACGATTACATAATCATAGCCTTGCGACATTATGCGATCCAATGCGAACGCTTGCCGATCTCGACGTGAACGGACTTCACCTGCGTGTACTCCTCGACCCCGTAGATGCCGGCCTCGCGGCCCCAGCCGGACTGCTTGAAACCGCCGAGCGGCATCTCAGGGCCACCCGCCATGATCGTGTTGACCCAGAAGCGACCGGCACGCACCTTTCGGGTTACGGTCAGCGCCTTGTCGATGTTCTTCGTCCACACGCTCGCCGCCAGGCCATAGACCGTGTCGTTGGCGAGCTGGATGGCTTCCTCTACCGTGTCGAAATGCATGGAGCACAGAACCGGACCGAAAATCTCGTCGCGCGCAATCGCCATGTCGGGGGAAACACCGGAGAAAAGCGTCGGCGCGATGTACTGGCCGTGGCCAAGATCAATCGTTTCGCCGCCAGTGAGAAGCTTTGCGCCCGCCGCCTTGCCCTTGTCTATATAGTCCAGGATCGTGGCGTTCTGTGCCTCGGTGGTGATGGCGCCCACCTGAGTGCCTTCGTCGAGCGGATCGCCGACCCGGATCTTTTTCATTTTCTCGACAAGGAGTTTCTCAAACTCTGCCGCAACAGAACGCTCGACGATCAGACGCGACGAGGAAACGCAGCATTGTCCGGTGTTGAAGCTGATCCCGAAAGCGGCGCCGTCAGCGGCATCCTCAAGGTCGGAGTCGGCAAAGACGATAATGGGGTTTTTGCCACCGAGCTCAAGACCCAGCTTCTTGAAGTTGCTGTCGGCGGCGGCGTGGACGCAGGAGCGCCCCACAGCCGTCGATCCCGTGAAGGAAAGCATGTCGACGTCAGGATGTTCGGCCAGCGCCTGCCCGATCGAGCGGCCGGAACCGGTGACGACGTTATAGACACCCGCAGGCAGGCCCGCTTCGGCCAGAACCTCCGCCAGAAGCAGCGTAGTCACTGAGGTGACTTCGGACGGCTTCACCACCATGGTGCAACCGGACGCCAGGATGAAAGGCACGCGCTCGCACAGGATCAGGAACGGGAAGTTCCAGGGTGTGATCAGGCCGATGACGCCGATCGGCTCACGCAGCACCATGCCGAAGAGGTCGTCACCGAGCGAGTTGAAGCTGTCGCCGTGCAACAGGCGCGCGGCACCAGCGCCGACCTCGAAGCAGGCGATGCAATGATCGATCTCGCCGCGCGCCTGCGAGATCGGCTTGCCGTTTTCGAGCGTCTCCCAATAGGCGATCTCGTCCCTGCGGCGACGCAGGATCTCCGCGACGCGCAAGAGCACGCCGGCGCGTGCGGCACCGGAAAGCCCGGCCCAACGGCGATCCTCGAAGGCATTGCGCGCCGCAGCGACCGCCGCGTTCAGATCATCGACCGTGCAGCGAACGGTGCGCGTGACCGGCGTACCGTGGCCCGGCGACCTACGTTCGAAGTGGTCGGCGCCTTCTTTCCACTGCCCGTCGATGAAGAACCCGAAGCTGCGCGCTTCGGACGGGGGAGCAAGAAACGTGTTCGTCTGGTCCATCTGGTACCTCCACTTCAATAGTTTACGCCGCGATGGCGATCTGGGTCTTCAGGTGTTGCGGCCGCTCGCCGATCGTCTCGAAGGCTTCCTGAATGGCCTCCAGCGGATAGCTTGCCTTGGTGAAATCCTGCGTGCGGAACCGCCCGTGCGACAGAAGCGTGAGCGCGTCGTGCATATCCTCGCCCATCCCGGCAACAGAACCCTTGAGGCTCCC
>NZ_DASYHB010000211.1:0-10856 GCF_035999185.1 Ensifer sp.
CTTGTTTCTATGCCGAGGATGCGCAGGGGCGGAGACATCAGGAACTACTCAAAGATTGCGGTCGCACCGAAAGGTGGGTACACGGAACTCCGGTAACAATGGATAGCCTTTGATGCAAACAAAACCTTTCCGGATCGGCACCCGCGGCAGCCCGCTGGCGCTTGCCCAGGCCCATGAAACGCGCGATCGCCTCGCAGCGGTCCATGGTCTTGCGCCGGAAATGTTCGAGGTCGTCGTCCTCTCGACCAAAGGTGACCGCATCACCGATCGCTCGCTCGCCGAGATCGGCGGCAAGGGCCTGTTCACCGAAGAAATCGAACAGCAGCTGCTGTCGGGCGAGCTCGATTTCGCCGTGCATTCGTCCAAGGACATGCCGACGAAACTGCCCGACGGCCTCTGTCTTTCCGCCTTCCTGCCGCGCGAGGACGTTCGCGACGCCTTTATCGGCCGCACGGCGCCAAAACTGACGGAACTGCCGGATGGCGTCACCGTCGGTTCCTCGTCGCTGCGTCGCCAGGCGTTGATCCGTCGCCTCCGGCCCGACATCAACGTCATCACCTATCGCGGCCAGGTGGAAACGCGGCTTCGCAAACTCGCGGAGGGCCAGGTGGATGCGACTCTGCTTGCCTATGCCGGCTTGAAGCGGCTCGGCATGACCGATGTTCCGACCGAACTGCTCGACCCTGAAGAGTTTCCGCCGGCCCCGGCACAAGGGGCGATCTGCATCGAAAGCCGGATCGGCGACCGCCGCATCAACGACCTGCTTGCGGCCATCGACGACCCGCGCACCCACGAGGCGGTTGCCTGCGAACGCGGCTTCCTTGCGACGCTCGACGGCTCCTGCCGCACGCCGATCGCTGGCCTGGCGACGTCTGATGGCACGCATCTGCGCTTTTCCGGCATGATTCTCACGCCGGATGGCCGCACGCATCACCGCGTCGCCATCGAGGGCAAGGCGGCAGACGCGCAGGCGCTGGGCCAGCAGGCAGGCGAAGAGATCCGCGCCAAGGCCGGCCCCGGCTTCTTTGCAAGCTGGTCTTAAGCCGATGCGCGTGCTCGTCACCCGGCCGCAACCTGCCGCCGAGACGACGGCACACCGGCTGGAGACCGCCGGCCACGAAGCGGTGCTGATGCCGCTGATGCGGGCGACGCACCTCGTTGCAGCTGCCAGATCCGCTCTCGATGTGCCGCATGTGGCGATCGTCCTGACCAGCGCCGAAGCCGTTCGCGTACTCGTCGCAATGGGGGAAGACCTTGCGAAACATCTGTCCACCCCCTGCTTTTGCGTCGGCGAAGCGACCGCACGTGCGGCGAGCGACCTCGGCTTTGCTGACATCCGTGTCGGGGACGGAAACGGCCAGGCGCTGGCCGAGCTCATTGTCTCGACCCTCGATATTCTGCCTGAGCAACCCCTCCTCTATTTGACCGGCACACCCCGCTCAAGCGGGCTCGAAAGCACGCTCATTCAGCACGGCATCGCCCATGAAGCCGTGGAGTGCTATCGCATGACACCGATTGCGCAGCCGCCTGGCGCCATTGAGGACGCCATCCGGAACGGCCCGCTCGACGCCGCGCTGCTCTATTCGCGGGAGACGACCTGCCGGCTCGCAACTCTCCTCATCGGAGCGGGCGTTTCCGCCCCCGCCTTTGCGTCGCGTTACCTTTGCCTCAGCGCCACGATCGCCGAAGCATTGCCGGTCGGCGCGGTTTCGCAGATTGCCGCAAGGCCCGATGAAGAAAGCCTTTTCAGGCTTCTCTAATGCCGAATTCATCCGAAATTGGAACGAAGGGGCTTTCCCTCCCCGTTCGGGCTGACTAGGTTTGAGAGAAGAGCCGACAGGCACCAACGGTAAGAGGTCACCATGGTATCGGAAAACCCGCCGCGCCGCTCGAAGTCCGAGAAGGAACCGCTGACGATCGACCTCGAAGCGGAAAAGACGGTTGCGCAACCGACAGAAACCGAAGCGCCCCGCGAGACTATGGCGGACCTTGCCGCCGAGAATTCCGCAAGCGATGCCAGGCCTGAAGACGCCGCCACAGACAGCGGTGACGACAGCACCGCAAGGTCCCGTCTGGACGAGGAAATCGAGGAGCAACGCGCGGATGCGGCCGCCGATGCCGCTGCGGCGGCTTTCGCCGAAGAGCCGCCACACGTCGCGACGCGTGATCCGGAACCGGCACCGCAACAAAAACCCGTATCCAACTCCAGCGCACTCGCCGCTGGCATCGTCGGCGGCCTCGTGACGCTGCTCGGCTTTGGCGGTCTGCAATATGCCGGCTTCATCCCCGTTCTGGGGCCGGATCGCGCCAAGCCCGGCGTTGAGCAATCCGAACTGCAGGCCCTGCGCGACCAGATCGCAGCACTGCCGACGCCGGCAGCCGTTGTCGACAACACCGAGCTCGAAGGCCGTATTGCCGCATTGGAGCAATCCTTTTCTCAGGGCGGATCGAGCGCCGGTGCCAGCGCGGAGGCCGAAGCGCTGAAGGCGCAGGTGGAAAATCTCACCAAGGAAATCGCCGGCCTCAAATCCACGCTCGCCGACGCGCAAACGGCGGCAACCGCCGACAAGGACGCACTCACGAGCCGCATCGAATCGGCCGAGCAGAAGCTCAACGAGCCGGTCAACGATATCCAGATGGCCAAGGCCGTCGCCGTCACGGCGCTCAAGTCCGCGATCGACCGCGGTGGCCCGTTCCTGGCCGAACTCGACGCTTTGCGCAGCATCGCGCCGGACGAACAGGCGGTGGCCGCGCTGGCGCAGGACGCCCAGGTCGGCGTGCCGACGCGCACCGATCTGCGCCGCGAATTTTCTGCGACCGCCGATGCCATGCTCGACGCCCTCAACCAGCCCGACCCGAACGAAGGCATTTTCGATCGGCTCGTGTCGAGCGCCATGTCCGGCATTCGCGTGCGGCCAGTCGGCAGCGTCGAAGGCGAGACGCCGGAAGCGATCATCGCCCGCATCGAGGACAAGCTGAACAACGGCGACCTGAAGGGCGCGGCGCTCGAATGGGAGGGCCTTCCGGCCGCCGCCAAGCCTTCCGGCGAGGCGTTCAAGGCCAAGCTCGACCAGCGCCTGCGCGTCGAAGGCGTGATCGATGCCGCCGTTGCCGCGACAATGGCGAAACCAGGCACAGCAGGCTGAGGAAGACACATGATCCGCATACTGCTCTTCATCCTCATCGTTCTCGGCCTCGGCCTCGGCTTCGCATGGCTCGCCGATCGTCCGGGCGAACTCTCGCTCGTCTGGCAGGGCCAGCTCGTCGAAATGAGCCTGATGCGCGCCGCATCGCTGCTGATCTCGCTGATCGCCGCCGTGCTGATCGCCGTCTGGCTGGTACGCACCGTCTGGCTGTCGCCGCACACGGTTACCCGCTATTTCCGCGCCCGCAAGCGCGACCGCGGCTACCAGGCGCTGTCGACGGGCCTGATTGCCGCCGGCGCCGGCGACGCCAACCTGGCGCGCAAGATGACCGCGCGCACCCGTGGCCTGATCAGCGCCGACCAGGAGCCGCTGATCCACCTGCTCGAAGCGCAAACGGCGTTGATCGAAGGCAAGTACGACGACGCCCGTCGCAAGTTCGAGCTGATGGCCGATGATCCCGAGACGCGCGAACTCGGTCTTCGCGGCCTCTATCTCGAAGCCAAGCGCCTCGGTGCGCACGAAGCGGCACGGCAATATGCCGAGCGCGCCGCGGAAAAGGCGCCGCACCTGCCTTGGGCGGCACTCGCGACCCTCGACAGCCAGAGCCAGGCCGGACAATGGGACGATGCCCTGCGCCTGCTCGACCAGAGCCGCACGGCCCATGTGGTCGACCGCAAGGAGGCCGACCGCAAGAAGGCCGTGCTTCTGACCGCCCGGGCGATGACGAAGCTAGAGGGCGACGTGAAGGCGGCGCGCGACGATGCGCTGTCCGCGCTGAAGCTCGACGACCATCTGGTTCCCGCAGCACTCGTCGCCGCCAAGGCGCTGTTTCGCGAAGACAATCTGCGCAAGGGAACGTCGATCCTCGAAAAGAGCTGGAAGCATGACCCGCATCCGGACGTGGCGCGCCTTTATGTGCGAGCCCGCGGCGGCGACACCGCCGTCGATCGGCTGAAGCGGGCGCGCAAGCTCGAGGCCCTGCGGCCAAACAATGCGGTCGCGATGGCCGCGGTCGCCGAGGCGGCGCTGGAGGCACGTGAACTGCTGCTCGCCCGCACCAAGGCGGAGGCTGCGGCAAGGCTCGACCCGACCGAAAGCGTCTTCCTGTTGCTCGCCGATATCGAAGAGGCCGACACCGGCGACGAGGGCCGCATTCGCCACTGGATGGCGCAGGCGCTGAAGAGCCCACGCGACCCCGCCTGGACCGCCGACGGCGTGACGTCACCAACCTGGCTGCCGGTTTCCCCGGTCAGCGGACGGCTCGATGCCTTTGAGTGGAAGGCATCGCCGCATACCCTTTCGGCAACCGTCGATCACGACCAGTCCACCGCCGACGAGGCAATCCGCAGCCTGCCGCCGGTCTCGGTCGAGCCGCATGCACATGAGACGGCTCCGACTGTCAGACGCGAGGAAGCGCCTGTCATCCTCGAGACGGTGCGCGAGGAACCGGCTCAACCGGCACCGGCGATCAAGGTTGTCGAGCGCAAGCCTGAGCCGGTTGCCGATAAGGCCCCCGTCAAGGCTGGGACCAGGGAAGAAAATGCCAACGGCGAACGCATACCCGATCCATTCTTCGGGCGCCCGCCTGATGATCCCGGTGTCCGCGATCCGGCGAGCGGCGAGCAAGTGCCGGAAAAATCCGGCTTCCGATTGTTCTGAGTTTCCAGGGGCTGTGGCAAGATCAATGTTTGAACGCTTACGAACGTTCCTCGACGGCCTGACCGGTCCGGCGACGCGGATTCAGCATGGTGATCCCAGAGTGGCGGTGATCGCGCTCTGTTTCCAGGTGATGGAGGCCGACGGCCGGATCCTTTCGTCCGAGCGGCGCAAGATGCGCAAGGTCATCAAGGAGCACTACAAGCTCGACGACGCGTCGCTCTCCAAGCTGATCGAAGCGGGCGAGACCGCCGAAAGCGAGGCGATCGACTTCTACCAGTTCACCGCCGAGATCAAGCGGCACCTTTCCGAGGAGCAGCGCGTCGAACTCGTCGGTATGCTCTGGGATATCGTCTATGCCGACGGCGAGCGCAGCGAGATGGAAGATCACGTGATCTGGCGGATTGCCGACCTGCTCGCCGTCTCCGGCCGCGACCGGGTGCTTATGCGGCAGGAGGCTGCAGCAAGAAGCAACGCCACCGTGGAAGCAGAGCCGCAACAGGAAATCTGAAATGCCGATGCCGGACGAGAGCGCCAGAAACCCGGTTCTGATCATTCTGCATCAGGAGCGGTCGAGTGCCGGCCGCGTCGGGCAAATCTTGCAGCAGAAGGGGTTTGCGCTCGACATCCGCCGCCCGGCGCTCGGCGACGACCTGCCTGCGACGCTGGAACACCACAGCGGCACGATCGTCTTTGGCGGCCCGATGAGCGCCAATGACGAGGAAGAATTCGTCCGGCGCGAGATCGACTGGCTGTCGGTGCCACTCAAGGAGAACAAGCCCTATCTCGGCATCTGCCTCGGCGCGCAGATGCTGGCGCGCAATCTTGGTGGCAGCGTCGCCCCGCATCACGAGGGCATGACCGAGATCGGCTGGTATCCGCTGGTGGCGACCGAGGCCGGCAAGGCGCTCTTGGACTGGCCGGACATGGTCTATCATTTCCACCGCGAAGGCTTCGACTTGCCCGCGGGTGCCGAGCTGCTCGCAACCGGCGACACCTATCCGAACCAAGCCTTCCGTTATGGCGACAATGCCTGGGGCATCCAGTTCCACGGCGAACTGACGCGCGCGATGATGCATCGATGGGTGGTGCATGGCGCGCATCGCTTCGAACTGCCGGGCGCGCAGATCGGCAAGGCCCATCTCGACGGGCGCATGCAGCACGACGGACCGCTGCGCACCTGGATGGAGAATTTTCTCGAGCTTATCTTCCTGCGCGACGAGCAGCCGCGCTCAACGCCAGGGACCATGTAGACCACCCCCCGAATTGCCGTTGAGGCAAGCGTTGGACGCAATCCGGTTATAGCTGCTTGCGGTGTTCGGGCACGTCGAGCGTATCGATCTTGCGCAATTGCGGGAAACCGAGCGCCCAGAGCCCCGACACAAGCAGGGTGCCCATGCCACCGAAAACGACGGCAAAGACCGCACCGAACCCGGACGCCATCATGCCCGCACGGAATTCGCCGAGCTCGTTCGAGGCACCGACGAAGACCATGTTGACGGCGTTGACCCGACCGCGCAGCTCGTCCGGCGTCCAGAGCGTGATCAGCGTCTCGCGCACGTAGACCGAGATCATGTCGGCCGCCCCCATGACGACGAGGGCGGTAATCGAGATCCAGGGCGTGGCGGAGAGCCCGAAGATGATGGTCCCGAGACCGAAGAGTGCGACGCCGACGAACATGTAGAAGCCGGCGCGGTGGCGGATCGGGTGTGTCGCAAGCCACACGGCCATACCGACGGCGCCGATCCCGGGTGCTGCGCGCAGCAGGCCGAGGCCCCAGGGTCCGAGCGCGAGAATGTCGCGGGCAAAGACCGGCATCAGCGCGACGGCACCGCCCAGCAGGACGGCAAAGAGATCGAGTGAAATCGCGCCAAGCACCACCTTCTCCGCCTTGATGTAACGGAAGCCGGCGGTGATCGTCTTCCAGCTCTGGGCCGAGGGCGCAGTGCGGCTGGCCGGTTTCGGAATGGCAAAGACCATGAGCGCTGCGGCCAGGAAGAAGCAAACGCCGACCGCATAGGGCACGACGGCGCCGAGCGCATAGATCAGGCCACCGGCCACCGGGCCGACAATCATCGCCGTCTGCCAGGAGGTCGAGTTCCAGGCGATCGCATTGGGCAGGTCTTCGGGCGGCACCAGATTGGGCGCCAGTGATTGCGACGCCGGCGCGAGAAAGGCGCGCTCGATGCCGAAGACGACAAGGATCGCGTAAACAGGCCAGGGCGAGAACAGCCCGGTAAGCGTCAGCGCCAGCAGGGCCGTCGCGCAAAGCGTGCTGACGACCATGCAGATGCCCATGATCATGCGCCGGTTGTAGCGATCGGCCGCGGCCCCGGTAACGAGGATCAAGACCAGCGACGGCAGGAACTGGAAGAGGCCGATCAGGCCGAGATTGAAGGGGTCGCGCGTGAGATCGTAGATCTGCCAACCGACGGCGACCGAAATGATCTGGATGGCGAAGTAGGCGAGGAACCGCGAAAAGAAGTAACGGCGATAACCGACATGCCGAAAGGCGGCAAAACGATGCGAGGCATGAACGGCGGACATCAGGGAGGCGCTCCTAAGACACGTCACGCAAAACTGCGCAACGGTTTGGCGATAACGGCAGGCGACAAATCAAAAACTTAAAGCACGTGGAACGAAACGGAAGATCGCGACACGCTTTCGTCAGAACCGACTATCGTGCGGCCTCATGTTAAACATGATCGCGCCCGATAAACCGGCGTACTTGCTCGTTTAGGTCTCAATGTCTACATGTCTGTCAATAACGATTTGGAGACCGGCATGCTTGCTGTCATCGGCACTTTGAACTTCATCATCAACATCGCGTGGTTTCTGGTCATCGCGTCGGCTATCTTTTCCTGGCTGTATGCGTTCAACGTCATCAACGTGAACAACCAGGCGATCAACATGATCGGCCGCTCGCTCTACCAGTTGACCGAGCCGCTCTACCGTCCGATCCGCCGCGTGCTGCCCGACATGGGCGGCGTGGATCTGTCGCCGCTGGTCGTGCTCGTGATCCTCTACTTCATCCAGCTCTTCCTCAACACCACGATCGCGCCGGCCCTGCTTGGCTGACGACGCCAGGCCGGCCCTCACCGCGCATGGCGACCATGTGCGCCTGACGGTGCGGCTGACGCCCAACGGCGGCCGAGATGCCGTCGATGGCCTGGAGACGGCTGCCGACGGGCAAGAGTATCTGAAGATGCGCGTCCGCGCCGTACCCGAGAAAGGCAAGGCCAACCAGGCTCTGCTTGCCTCTCTCGCCAAGGCGCTTCGCCAAGAACAGGTTCTCCCTGATCTCAGGCGAAACGCAGCGCAAAAAAATCCTCCGGATCGAGGGCGACCCGGAGGATTTGATAGAACGACTAGCTGGGCTGGTCGGCCGTTAAGCTTGCATTGCCAAGCTTACTTGGCGCCCTTGGCGCGCTCGACAGCTTCCGCGATCAGCTGCTTGGCGACGGAAGCATCCTTCCAGCCGAAGATCTTGACCCACTTGCCGGGCTCCAGATCCTTGTAGTGCTCGAAGAAGTGCTCGATCTGCTTCAGCGTGATTTCCGGCAGGTCGGTGTATTCGTGCACCTTGTCGTAGCGCTGCGTCAGGTGACCCGACGGAACGGCGATGATCTTTTCGTCCTTGCCGGAGTTGTCTTCCATCATCATCACGCCGATCGGGCGAACGTTGATGACGCAGCCGGGAACCAGCGGACGGGTGTTGCAGATGAGAACGTCGATCGGGTCGCCATCGTCAGACAGCGTGTGCGGCACGAAGCCGTAGTTCCCCGGGTAGTGCATCGGCGTGTAGAGGAACCGGTCGACGACCAGCGTGCCGGCTTCCTTGTCCATCTCGTACTTGATCGGATGGCCGCCGACGGGAACTTCAACGATCACGTTGACATCTTCTGGTGGATTCTTTCCGATGGAAATCGCGTCGATGCGCATGGATCTACTCCAGGGTCGGTTTGAGAAATTTGCCTGTCGGATAAAGGGAAACATGCCGCGATGCAACATAACTTTCGTCCGTAGCGCAGATTCAACCGGTCGTTTCGTGGCTGCCGGACGACCTCTATAGGTCTCCAAATGTCGTTCAAGGGAGTTCAGGATGAACGGAAGGGTTGCATTGCTGTCATTGGCTCTCATGACGGCGGGACCGGCCGTCGCCAATGAAAGCGTCTATGTCGACATCGGCCGCGACAAGTGCAAGACGATCGCGGAAGAGGTGGGCATGTACGCGCTGCTCACCTGCCCCGGACATGCGGGTTACCCGGTTCGGCTCAAGGAAGTCGACATCCGCCAGAGCGTCTCGTTCGGCCACCTGAACCAGCGCTACGCCGACGACGCGTTCGAGAGCTTCATCCCGTTCAACCATGCTGGCGCAACGGTGGAGTGGCGGATTGCCAAGGGCGGAACGCCCGTCGCGACGATCCTGCGTTGGTTCATCGAGAACCCGGACGCGTCGGGCGCATCGGTTCCGGCACTTCAGGGCCAGGTCCTGGTCATCTCAAGGGTCGCGCAGAAGGCCGACGGCAAGGGTTGTGTCGCCGGCTATGTCGATGCGCTTGCCAACCCAGATCCGAACGCACTTGCCCGCAAGATCGCCGACGAGGTGGCGCCGACCTTCCGCTGCGGCGTCGACAAGCCCACCTATCACGGCGTGCGTGGCGACAAGGCGGCGGAGCCCAACAACGAGCTTCCCGAATAAGTTTCTGATTTCAGTATTTTGCCGGAAGCGCGCCCGCGTTCAGTTCCAGACGAAGCCGACCTTTTTCAGGTGCTTGTCACCAAAATCTTCCATGCCTTCGGCGATATCCGTGCCCCCCGCGCCCTGGAAGAACTGGTAGGCATGCTCGCTGTCTTCGAGGCACCAGACGACAAGGCCGCGGCAGCCGAGCGAGCGCAGCAGGCTTTTCGCCTCGCCGAAAAGGACGCGCCCGAGACCGATGCCCTGATATTCGGGTCTCAGATAGATCTCGTAGATCTCGCCTTCCTGCGGCAACGCCTTGGCGCGGCTGAGGCCGAGCGTTGCATAGCCGGCAATGGTACCGGCGACGTCGACGACGAGCAGCGTCGCCGGACCGCGGGTCGCCTTGCGCCACCAAGTCTCGTCACGGCGGTTGACCATCTGGACGAGCGGACGATGGGGAATGAGACCGCCATAGGCCTGCAGCCACGAAACGCGGTGAACATCGGCAATGGCCGACGCTTCCTGCGGCTCTCCGGGCCGAATCTCTATCGAAACAGTCTTCATGACTCGCGACTCTAAACACACACAAGGCGAACAGGAATCCCGCCCGGTTGCCGCCCAGCGTTAACCCACAGGCAACTTTAACGGCACCCAATGGAAGGTTAACGCCTTTTTAACTTTATCCGCAAGTCGCCCATCGGTGGCACACACAGCAAAAAACCCCGGATCGCTCCGGGGTTTTTCAGAAAGCTATTTGGATCGCGGAGAGCTATCAGGCGGCGCCGGCGGTGCGGGCCTTTTCGAAGCGCTTGCGGTCGTTCGGGTCGAGGTGCAGCTTGCGCAGGCGGATCGACTTCGGCGTGACTTCGACGAGTTCGTCGTCCTGGATCCAGGAGAGCGCGCGCTCGAGCGTCATGCGGATCGGCGGCGTCAGGCGAACAGCTTCGTCCTTGCCGGCGGCGCGCATGTTGGTGAGCTTCTTGCCCTTGAGAACGTTCACTTCCAGATCGTTGTCGCGGGTGTGGATGCCGATGATCATGCCGGCATAGACCTTCTCGCCGGCGTCGATGATCATCGGGCCGCGGTCTTCCAGGTTGAACATCGCGTAAGCCACCGATTCACCGGAATCGTTCGACAGGAGAACGCCGTTGACGCGGCCGCCGATCTCGCCCTTGTAAGGCTGGTAGGCATGGAACAGGCGGTTCATGATCGCCGTGCCGCGCGTGTCGGTCAGAAGTTCCGACTGGTAGCCGATGAGGCCGCGGGTCGGAGCGAAGAACACCAGGCGGACGCGGTTGCCACCCGACGGGCGAAGTTCGACCATCTCGGCCTTACGCTCGGACATCTTCTGAACGACGACGCCGGAATGC
>NZ_DASYHB010000012.1:0-7666 GCF_035999185.1 Ensifer sp.
TCGAAATCGCGCGCATGCAGATCTGAAGGAACGAGACATGAAGGCCCTTTCCATCGCCGCCACCGGCATGAACGCCCAGCAGCTGAACCTGGAAGTGATCGCGAACAACATCGCGAACATCAACACGACCGGCTACAAGCGCGCCCGCGCAGAATTTTCCGATCTGCTTTACCAGACCGAACGCGCCCAGGGCGTGCCGAACCGCTCTAACCAGGCGATCGTTCCCGAAGGCGCGATCATCGGCCTCGGCGTACAGACGGCAGCCGTGCGCAACCTTCACATCCAGGGCAGCATGGTCTCGACCGGCAACGATTACGACCTGGCGCTGATCGGTCGCGGCTGGTTCCAGGTGGAGACGCCCGATGGCGAAACCGTCTATACCCGTGCCGGCGCCTTCAACAAGAACGCTCAAGGCCAGCTCGTGACGATCGACGGCTACACCGTCGTTCCGGGCGTCACCGTACCGCAGGATGCCACCGAAATCGTCTTTACCAGCTCCGGACAGGTGATGGTGCGCATCGGCAACAATCCCGCGATGCAGGAAATCGGCCAGTTGACGGTCGCCAATTTCGTCAACGAGGCGGGCCTCGAGCCGCAGGGCGAAAACCTCTTCAAGCAGACGCCTGCATCCGGCGAGCCGATCGTCGGCACGCCTGCGGACCCGGGCTTCGCGCAGATCAAGCAGAAGTATCTCGAGGCGTCCAACGTCGATCCGGTCAAGGAAATCACCGACCTGATCTCGGCCCAGCGCGCCTACGAGATGAACTCCAAGATCATTCAGGCCGCCGACGAAATGGCAGCCACGGTGAGCAAGAACCTCAGGTAACGGAACAGGGGGCAAACATGACGTTTCGCCGATCCGCAGACACCATGCCTTCGAAAGACACCAGACTTTCGAAGGCCGGTCGCGCGCACGAAGCGCTGAAGCTGGCAGCGGGCGTGGTGCTCGCCGCCGCTTTCCTGTCGCCTTCGGCAGGCTATGCGGAGCGGCTGACGGCGGTGATCCCCACCCAGACGATCTATCCGGGCGAAGCGATCGATGCGAGCCGCGTCGAGGTCGTCGACGTCACCAACCCGGATCTTGCCGACGGCTATGTCAAATCCCTGGGCGAGATCGAGGGCAAGGTTACCAAGCGCACGCTTCTCCCCGGCCGCGTCATTCTCGCAAGCGCTCTGCGCGAGCAGTATGCGGTGGAACGCGGTTCGACCGTGCGTCTCGTCTTCAGCAGTGGCGGCCTGACCATCAGTGCGGTCGGATCGCCGCTCCAGGACGCTGCGGTCGGCGAGCTGATCCGCGCGCGCAATGTCGATAGCGGCGTCATCGTTTCCGGAACGGTCATGGCCGACGGCACTATTCATGTGGTGGCGAAATGAAAATGCATGTCTTCAAATGGGTCCTGACGCTGGCCGTCGCGCTTTCCGCTGCGCTGACGCCGGCATTCGGTGCGTCGAGGATCAAAGACGTCGCCTCCCTCCAGGCCGGTCGCGATAACCAGTTGATCGGTTATGGTCTTGTCGTCGGCTTGCAGGGCACCGGCGACAATCTTCGGTCGTCTCCGTTCACTGACCAGTCGATCCGCGCAATGCTGCAAAATCTCGGTATTTCCACGCAGGGCGGCGATTCCCGCACGCGCAATGTCGCGGCGGTGCTGGTGACGGCGACACTGCCCCCCTTCGCAAGTCCCGGCAGCCGCGTCGACGTGACCGTCGGCTCGCTCGGCGATTCCACGTCGCTTCGCGGCGGCACGCTGGTCATGACCTCCTTGTCCGGCGCCGATGGCCAGATCTATGCGGTCGCGCAAGGCTCGGTGGTCGTCACAGGGTTCTCGGCCCAGGGCGACGCCGCAACGCTCAATCAGGGTGTCACGACAGCCGGACGCGTGCCGAACGGTGCGATCATCGAACGGGAACTCCCGTCCAAGTTCAAGGACGGGTTCAATCTCGTTCTGCAACTGCGCAACCCCGACTTCTCGACGGCCGTCGGCATGGCGGCGGCCATCAACAAATATGCCGCCCAGCAGTATGGCGGCCGTATCGCCGAGGCGCGCGATTCCCAGGCGGTTCTCGTCGAAAAGCCGAAAATGGCTGACCTCGCCCGACTGATGGCCGACATTGAAAACCTCGTCATCGAGACCGATGTGCCCGCGCGCGTCGTCATCAACGAGCGTACCGGTACGATCGTCATCGGTCAGGATGTCCGGGTCAACGAGGTGGCGGTGAGCTACGGCACCCTGACCGTGGAGGTCAGCGAGACGCCGACCGTTGTCCAGCCTTTGCCCTTCTCTCGCGGGCAGACGGCTATGGAACCGAACACGACGATCAACGCCCAGTCGGCCGGCGGCACGGTGGCGATCCTCAATGGATCGAGCCTGCGTTCCCTGGTCGCCGGTCTCAACAATATCGGCGTCAAGCCGGACGGCATCATCGCCATCCTGCAGAGCATCAAATCGGCGGGAGCCCTTCAGGCGGAGCTTGTGCTGCAATGACGGCAATTCAGAACCACAGATCCGGAAGGCTCTCGAAGGTGCTGCTTGCCGCGGCCGCCGCAGCCACCATGCTCTCGATGCCCGGCGCCTTTGCGCAGGACGTCACCGCGCCACCGGCCGGCGATGCGACCCAGAACGAGATCCAGCAGTTCTGCACCAATATCGCCGACGCGGCGCGCGACCAGCGCTACGTGTTACAGCGCAAGGATCTGGAGACGCTGCAGAAGGGCATCGACGAGCGCATTGCGACGCTGGAGAAGCGGCGCGAGGAATATGAAGACTGGCTGAAGCGCCGCAACGATTTCCTCAAGCAGGCCGAACTCGGCCTTGTCGATATCTACAAGACGATGAAGCCGGACGCCGCTGCCGGCAAACTTGAAATGGTCAGGCCCGAGATCGCTGCCGCCATCGTCATGCAGCTGCCGCCACGCCAGTCGTCGCTGATCCTCAGCGAGATGACTGACGAGAAGGCGGCGATCCTCACCAACATCATCTCGAGTGCGAGCGACCCGAACACCTCGAAGGAACCATCATGAAAAAGCGTCTAACGGCCGTGCTGACCGGGGCCGCCCTCCTTGCGGGATGTCAGAACCAGGCGTTCAACGAGATCGGCCGGGCGCCGTCGATGAGCCCGATCGGCAGTGGCCTGCAATATTCCCAGACGCCGCAGCTTGCGATGTATCCGAAACAGCCGCGCCAGATGACAAACGGCTATTCGTTGTGGAACGACCAGCAGGCGGCGCTCTTCAAGGACGCACGCGCCATCAACGTCGGCGACATCCTGACGGTCGACATCAAGATCAACGAAGGCGCGACCTTCGACAACAAGACCGACCGCAGCCGCAAGAACTCGAGTGGCTTCAATGTCGGCGCCAACGGCAAGTCGCAGACGAGCGATTTTGGCTGGGATGGCGAACTGAAATATGGGTCGAACACCAAGACCGAGGGCGACGGCTCGACGGAACGTTCGGAAAAGCTGCGCGTGCTCGTCGCAGCCGTCGTCACCGGGGTTCTCGAGAACGGCAATCTCTTGATCAGTGGCTCGCAGGAAGTTCGCGTCAATCACGAACTGCGTATCCTCAACGTCGCCGGTATCGTTCGGCCGCGGGACGTCGATGCCGACAACGTGATCTCCTATGACCGCATTGCCGAAGCGCGCATTTCCTATGGCGGCCGTGGTCGCCTGACCGAAGTGCAGCAGCCGCCCTACGGCCAGCAGTTCATGGATCTATTTTCGCCGATCTGATCGGCAGGGAACGGCACGATGGAAGAATTCGATACCGCCAGCAGCCCGAAGCCACCGTCAAAGGTGTTGACCATCGCGGTGCTTGCCGTGCTGACGCTCGTCGCCGGTGGCGGCGGCTGGCTGGTCGGAGGCCTGCTGGCACCGCCGCCACCGAAGGAGCAGGTCGAGGCGACCAAGGAGCCGGCCGTCAATGCGACCGGCGAAGAAGGGCTCCCGAAGATTTCGACTGAAGCAAACGGCGTCGTTCAGCTTGAGCCGATCACAACGAACCTTGCTTATCCCTCGGAGAACTGGGTCCGGCTTGAAGTCGCCTTGCAGTTTGACGGCGCGCCGGATCCCAAATTGGCCGAGCAGATCCACCAGGATATTGTCGCTTACCTGAAAACGCTCTCCCTGCAGCAGATCCAGGGACCGCGCGGCTTTCAATATCTCCGGGATGACATTCAGGAGCGGGTTGACCTTCGCTCCGATGGGCGCGTAACCAATGTGATGTTCAGAACCTTCGTCATCCAATGATTCGATAAATGGTCCGGCTAGTCGCCTTTATAGTCGCCATGATGGCGATGTCCGGTATCGCCGGCGCCCAGAGCTTTCCCTCTGATATCCTCAATACGCCCGTAGACGGCTCGGCCGCCTCGTGGATCATCCGCACCTTCGGTCTTTTGACCGTCCTGTCGGTGGCTCCTGGCATCCTGATCATGGTCACGAGTTTTCCGCGGTTCGTGATCGCCTTTGCGATCCTGCGCACCGGCATGGGCTTGGCGACCACGCCGTCCAACATGATCATGGTTTCCTTGGCGCTGTTCATGACCTTCTACGTCATGGCGCCGACCTTCGACCGCGCATGGCGCGACGGCATCGACCCCCTGCTCAAGAACCAGATTACCGAGACGGAGGCGATCCCGCGCGTTACCGAACCGTTCCGCGAGTTCATGCTCGCCAACACGCGCGACAAGGACCTGCAACTCTTCATCGACATTGCCAAGGAAAAGGGCCAGACGGTGGTGGTAGACGACAAGGTCGATTTGCGCGCCGTCGTCCCTGCCTTCATGATTTCGGAAATCCGCCGTGGTTTCGAAATCGGCTTCCTGATCATGCTGCCGTTTCTGGTGATCGACTTGATCGTTGCCACAATCACCATGGCCATGGGCATGATGATGCTGCCGCCGACGGCGATTTCGCTGCCGTTCAAGATCCTGTTCTTCGTGTTGATCGACGGCTGGAATCTGCTCGTCGGCAGTCTGGTGCGGTCCTTCAGCTAGTTGACCAGCTGATCGGTATCGTTGTTTCGAGCATCGCGACCAAACAAAAAAGGCAGCGCCGCGGCGCTGCCTTTTGTCGTTGATGGTTAAGCCGCTCAGCGTTCGAAAGAGCCTTCGCGTGCGGCAAGTGCCGGGACATCGATGTGATCGGGCGCCAACCCGCGCTTTGCGCGGTCGACCATCATTTCGTAGCTCGTCTCCAGATGGAGGCAGAAGCGTTCCGCGTCGAACAGCGGCATCTTGAAGCGGTTGTCGTTGAGCGTCTTCCGGTATGCCGCGACATTGTCTCGGTTGTTGTAGAGCGCGACCGCCTCCCGAACGTAGTCTTCCGGATCCGCCGCCACGAGCTCCGGTACGCCGATGGCGTTGAGCAGGCTTTCGCTGACGCGTGAGGCGAAGTTCGTGCCTTTGAGGGTTAGCACGGGTAGGCCGGCCCACAGTTGCTCCGATGTCGTCGTGTGGCCATTGTAGGGAAAGGTATCAAGACCGACGTCGGCGAGCGGTATGCGATTGATGTGATCCTGGTAAACCAGCTTGCCGCAGGGGACGATGCGCTTGGTGTCGATGCCGGCGCTCTTGAACCTGGCGAGAATGTTCGCGCGTGCATCCGCACGATCGCACAGCAGCCACAGGAGACTGTCAGGGGTCTGGCGCAGGATGTCGCTCCAGAGATTGATCGTCTGCAGCGAAATCTTGCGGTTGGCGTTGAACGACGCGAAGACGAAGGCCTCCTCCGGGAGACCGACCTGCTGCCTGGAAGCCGGCTGCGGGCGCGGGCGCCCGTATGGGTCGTTCGGCTGGTAGGTCTCCGGCAGTCGGCAGTATTTTTCCAGATAGTGGGGTTTGCTGGCGTCAGGAAGCACGTACGGGTCGCCGATGATGTAGTCGAGATCGACGTTCACGGTCGTTCCGGGAAAGCCGAGCCAGCCGACCTGAACAGGTGCTGCCGCCTGGTTGAAAATCGTACTCCGGCTTTCGAGCGTGTGCCCCTTCAAGTCGATGAGGATGTCGATGTTTTCCGCACGAATGACCGCTGCCGCCTCTTCGTCGGTCAGCTCGCCGATCTCGATGATCCTGCCCCATTTTGCGCGCGCGCCCGTGTCACGGCTCGTGTGAACGCTCTTGGTGTGGCAGAAGAGCGTCACGTCGAAGCGTGCCTTGTCGTGCGCCATGAGCACGCCCTGGAGCAACTTCATGGTGGCGTGGTCTTCCCAGAAATCGGCAGAGACATAGCCGATGCGGATACGGTCGCCCCAGCTGTGCGGTGCGTTGCGCCGTGCTTCCGCGAGGCCCCGCGGGTAGGGCTGAAGTTGCGCGCCGGCAATTCGGTTCAGCCGCTCGTCCCCACACCAGGTCGAATGGTAGTATGGCGCCTCTGCCGCGAGAAAATCGGTCTGCCCCGCCTTCAGCGCCTTCTGGATGTCGCGATCGTGCTTTTCGACCTCGGCATAGTCATTCGCTTCGCGGGCGTAGACCAGATAGGCCGACCGCAAGGTCCCGTTCTTCGGATTGTTGCGGAAAAGATTGGTGAGTGCGTCGCGATCCTGAAGGTCGTTGATCTCCGCGGTCAGCAGCTTGAAGGCCAGCGCGTTGTGCAGGCGATTGGTGCTCAGGGTCAGCGGCGCCTTGAAGAGACCCAGGATCGCCTTCTCGCCCCGCTTGAGGAAAATCGACGCGATGATGAAGGCGATTTCCGGATCGGTCTTGGCCTTCTCCAGAAGTGGCAACCCGATACTCAGCGCCTCGTCCTCCTGACCGTTGGCGAAGTAGAGCTTCATCGCGTCGGTGAGATAGTCCTCCGCCCGCGATCCGCCGGATTCGCCGGCGAGCTGGTAGGCCCGGGCGGCTTCCGTCTTGAAGCCGAGCTTCACGAGGACCTTGGCCAGGAGCACGTAGGTCTTGGTGTCGCGATTGAGTTCCATCAGCGCATTCAGCTGATCAAGCGCGTCCGTGTACTGCCCCTTCTGGTAGTGCCTCGAGGCTGTCGAAAAGATGGCTTGGGCGTTCACTCAGAGCTCCGTCGAAGATGCACGGCGAAAGTCGCCGGCTTGCTAGTCCTTTGTCTGGTTCGAAGTTTAGCCGAGGTAGCTTGCCTCAGGCATGAGCGATCCCGTGCCTGTCGGGATCCAGCCGTGTCACGTCTAGCGCTACGTCGGCTTTTCGAAACGCGAGATTAAAGTCTTGTTAAGTATAAATTTCCTCGGCTCGATTGCCGGGGCGCGCTTAATCAATTCGCAAGCTTTGCCGACGATAGTCGTTTTTACATGACGGGTTTGGTTTCTTCCGAGTTTGTTGGAACCGAGTGGCATGAAGCCGATCCGCCATCACCGGTAAGTCCGGTATGTCCCCTAAATCGTCTAAAGTAATCAAGGGACACTCTAATGACGAGCATCATCACCAATTCTTCCGCTATGGGCGCACTCGCCACCCTGCGTTCGATCAACTCCTCGATGGAAACCACCCAGGAGCGTATTTCGTCGGGTCTGCGCGTCGGCACCGCTGCTGACAACGCTGCTTACTGGTCGATCGCCACCACCATGCGTTCGGACAACAAGGCCCTCTCGGCCGTTCAGGACGCCCTCGGCCTCGGCGCTGCCAAGACGGACGTTGCCTCCTCGGCCATGGAAAACTCCAAGGACGTTGTCGACGAAATCAAGAAGAAGCTGGTTACC
>NZ_DASYHB010000120.1:0-33827 GCF_035999185.1 Ensifer sp.
CGAACATCCGGTGGTTCAAAAAGCTGCGGTTCCGAGAATAGTTGGTCACTCTGTTCTCCTCCTCCCTCAAGGGTGGTCAGCTTCGGAACGGTAGACGCCCGCTCGAGCACTCCTCCTCCTCAGGCTCGCGGGCATGGTTGGTCACAAGCCAGCCAGCAGGCGATGCCCCTGGCATCGCCTTAGTTTCGAAAGGCCGCCCGTCATGATGGACGAGGCGGCCTTTTCGTTTTCGGAGCGCGTTTGGATTTTCGGCGGCGAAGCGTGTTCGTTTTTTGTCAGGGCTCGGCTTTTGCGCGCGAAGCCGGTATCCGCCCCGCGCTTCTGCCGGCAGAAGGTCGTTTCACAGCGCGGACGCGCTGTGCGAATAGACAGGCCCGGGACGGACAGGTCGCAGGTCTTCAAGGTTTCGCAACGAGCCTTTCACCGATCACAAGCTGAGGGCTTGAGACTACTTCTCCAGGTGGATCGTCACCCAGCCGTTGCGCCAGATGGTGCGCACGTGGCGCAGATGCTGGATGTTGTAGTGGGCGAGCACCTTCCAGCGCTGTGAGGCGAGAATGCCCGACAGGATCACCGAGCCGCCGGGGGCGAGGTTGGCGACGAGCTGCGGCGCCATCTTCATCAGGGGGCGGGCCAGAATGTTGGCGATAATCAGGTCGAACGGCCCGTTGGAGCTGAAGGCAGTCGAGTGAAAGCCGGGGGCGGTGGCAAAGGTCATGCCGGTGACGACGCCGTTGGCGCGGGCGTTGTCCTCTGCCACGCGCGTGGCGATCGGGTCGATGTCGGTGGCAAGCACCGGCACGTGCATGAGCTTCCAGGCGGCAATCGCCAGCACGCCGCTGCCGGTGCCGAGGTCGAGCACGTTCTTCACGGTGCGGGTGCGGGCAACCGAGGCAAGCACTTCCAGGCAGCCCGCCGTGGTGCCGTGATGGCCGGTACCGAAGGCCTGGCCGGCATCGATCTCGATCGCGATCTCGCCGGTCCTCACCTTGTCGCGGTCATGCGAGCCGTGCACGACGAAGCGGCCGGCGCGCACCGGCGCGAGACCCTCGAGCGACTTGGCAATCCAGTCGATATCCGGCAGCACTTCGCGGGTGATCGGCAGGTGGGCGAAATCCTCGGAAAGCGCGTCGGTCAGACGTTCGTTCACGCTCTCTTCGTCAACCCGCATCATGTAGATGGAGGCTTCCCAGATATCGCGCTTCTCGTCGACTTCCGTCGTGCCGATGGCGAAATCCTCTTCGCCGAAGACCGCACTCAGGCGGTCGAGCACGGCTTCCGCCTGCTTCTCGGTGGTGGTGACGAAAAGTCTGATCTCGCTCAAGGCTCTGTCCTTCGGCTGGCAAATCCGCTGTCTGCATCAAACCGCAAGGCGGCGCACTGGACGGCGGCGAAATATTGCGCTGTGCGCTATCACGATTGCCCTGCAAACGCAAAGCGCCGGGCGGGGCCGGCGCTTGCGAAAGGTGCTTTGTGGTGAAGGCGTTAGCCCTTCGTCAGGTTTTCCAGCTTCTTGACCGCCGTCTCCGGGTTTTCCTCGTAGGCGATCGTGCCGGAGAACTTGCCGTCGGCATCGAGCAGGAAGACGGAAGCGCTGTGGTCCATGGTGTAGTCGCCGTCCGGTTTGGCAGGGTCGGTCGGCACCTTCTTGGCATAGACGCGGAAGCCCTTGACCATCTCCATCACCTTGTCGGCCGGGCCGGAAATGCCGGTGATGCGCTTGGAGACGTTGGAGACGTACTGGCCGAGGATTTCCGGCGTGTCGCGCTCGGGATCGACGGTGATGAAATAGGCCTGCAGCTTGTTGCCTTCGGGATCGACCTTTTCCAGCCAGCCGTTCAGTTCGAACAGCGTCGTCGGGCAGACTTCCGGGCAATGGGTGAAGCCGAAGAAGAGAGCCGTCGGTTTGCCGGTGAAGGCCTTCTCGGTGATCTCCTTGCCATCCTGGGCAACGAGCGTGAAGGGAACGCCGAAGGGGCCGGCGGTGGCCACCTGCTTCGACTGGGTCATTTCATAGGTCAGCCAGCCGAGAATGCCGGCCATGGCGACGACGGCGGCCCAAAGGACGATGCGGATGGTTTTCATGCGTGCTGCCGATTCTGTTTTGGCCAAACGGCCCTGTCCGGTTGATCGCTCGTTGATACCGCCTTCACGAACCCCGCGCAAATGGGACAATTGCCGCAGGTTGTGCGAGGCCGATTGACGACTGCCCCCCGTCCCGTTGCCGCAGATCTTCTGCCCGCAGACTCAAGAACGTCCTATGCCTGCTCGCGTCGAGAGGGTTGGTCCTCGGGTTCAGGAAAGCGGCGGTTCTAGAGACACCAGGAAAGCCCGGACTGGGCGAGCGCCAGGAACATCTCGGCGCCATTTTCCATCCAGCCGCGGAAGGCAAGCACGAGGACGAGCGCGATCGCGGCCGCAAGGCTTGCGGCAAGGGGAAGGCGGATCGAGCGCTGCGACTTGGTGTTCATGGCGCCATCATAGCAGTTCGGGCGGCGAGGGGAAGCTGCGTGGTTTTCGCGGTGGCGCGGTGGTCCCGTCGCGCCGTTGCACGACGGTGGAAAACCCGGCCGAAGCGCTCTGATCGATTGTGCCCGCAAACACCGGAAATACCAACGCTTGCAGAGAATATGCGCAATAACGCAAATAACCGCTTTCGATGGGGATCAAGGGCCTGCCTTAGCGAATGTTTAAGGTCTGTTTGACAGTGTTTTTCCACGCGGGGAGAGTGTTCACGCTCTGACATGACATGAGCGTCATCCGGTCTGATCGGCCCGGCTTTTCCGCATCGATCGAGGAGGATCCGCCTATTGCGGGTCCGTGACCATGGACTCCCTATGACTGCCTCATCTGTCTCCCTGAAGCGCAATCTCTCCGTCAGCCAGCGGCTGGCCACTCTTGCCGGTGCGGCCTTTGTCGGTTTTGGCTCGGTGCTCGGGGTCGGCTGGTATGAGGGCCGCCTGGCGAACGACGCCCTGCAGGGCGCGATCGCGGCGCAGAATGGATTGACCACGGTCGACGAAATCCGGTTGGCGACGACCAATCTCGTGCTCAATGCGATGGACAGCATCGTCGATCGCGACGAAGGCGTGCTGCAGCCGGCGCGCGCCGCCAGCATTGCCGAGATCCTGAAACAGATCGAATCCAGGGCGGCCGGCATCAAGGCGCTCGCCGAGCTGCTTGGCCGCAGCGATGTGCTTTCCACGTTCGATGCCGATGTCGCCGAGCTGCGCCAGGCGGTCGGCACGGATCTCAAATCCCTGATCGAGGCCAAGGCGCCGGCCGGCGAGTTCGGCAAGATCGACGACGCGATCGACGGCGCCGGTGATCGGCTCGCGACCGCACTGGCAAGCCTTTCCGAGGCGGCGACCACCCTGGTGCAGACACGCGTTGCCGAGGCGCGCTCTGCCTCAGACCAGGCGTTCCAGCTTCAACTCGCCTCGGGCCTGCTGGCCATGGCGGCGCTGCTCTATCTGCTCTGGTTCCACGGCAGCACGCTGCGCCGCGGCATCCAGGGCCTCAGCGACGGCATGCAGCGGATCCAGAAGGGCGAGCTTGCGACAAAAATCGAGGCGCTCGACCGTGGTGACGAGATCGGCGCGATGGCGCGCTCGGTCGACCTTTTCCGCCTTTCGGCGATCGAAAAACAGTCGCTGGAACAGAGCGCGGCACATAGCCGCCGCGAGATCGAAAGGGAACGCGAACTGCAGCAAAGCGAGCGCGAGGAAGCGGTGCGCCGCATCCAGACGGCGATCGACAATCTCGGCCGCGCGCTGACGCAGCTTGCCGAAGGCGACCTTGCCGTTGCCATCGACCGGCCTTTCGACGGCAATCTCGACCAGCTCCGGCAGAACTTCAACCAGACGGTCGAGCGCCTGCGCGTGGTGCTTTCGAGCGTCAAGGAAAACGCGCTTTCGATCGAATCGAACGGCCGGCAGATGCGCACCGCCGCCGACGACCTGGCGCGCCGCACCGAGCGGCAGGCCGCGTCCCTCGAACAGACTTCGGCAGCGCTCGACGAAATCACCGTGACCGTTCGCACGGCGACCCAGCGCGCCGAAGAGGCAAGCCGCATGGTCGACCAGACGCGCGACAATGCCGAGGAATCCGGCCGCATCGTCGGCGAGGCGATCGCCGCCATGGCGCGCATCGAGGGCGCCTCGAACGAGATCGGCAAGATCATCAACGTCATCGACGAGATCGCCTTCCAGACCAATCTCCTGGCGCTCAACGCCGGCGTCGAGGCGGCGCGGGCGGGCGAAGCCGGCAAGGGCTTTGCCGTCGTCGCACAGGAAGTGCGCGAACTGGCGCAGCGCGCGGCAGGGGCCGCCAAGGACATCAAGGCGCTGGTCACGCGCTCGGGCACCGAGGTCGGCAGCGGCGTCAAGCTGGTGCGGGCGACGGGCGACGCCCTGGGGCGGATCGGCACCGATGTGGCCCGCATCAACGAACTCATGACCTCGATCGTGATGGCGGCGCGCGAGCAGTCGACCGGTCTCGGCGAAATCAGCACCGCGGTCGGCCAGCTCGACCAGATGACGCAGCAGAATGCCGCGATGGTGGAGCAGACCAATGCGTCGAGCCACACGCTGGCGCAGGATGCCGAGCGCCTGACGGATCTCGTCGGCCAGTTCCGCGAGGGACACTCGATGCAGCGCGCCATGCCGACTGCCGCACCGACGCCGGTCGCGCCATCGACAAAGGCCGCAGCCCCTACGCCGGCACGAACGGCTTCCCCGCCTTCCGCTCAGCGGCCGGCGCCGAGAGGCGCCAGCGAAGCAGTACCGCTGCGCAAGATCGGCTCTGCCAAAATGGCTTCGTTTCCTACTCCATCCCCCGCCAAAGCCCTGATGGGCAAGCTTGCGGGCGCATTCGGCAACAAACCGGGCTCGGTGCCGTCGACGACGGCCTCCGGTGAGAACTGGGAAGAATTCTGATCATGACCAATGCAATCAAGCAGTCCGGTGCCTATCTCGAAATCGTGTCGTTCCATCTCGGCGACCAGGAATTCTGCATCGACATCATGGCGATCCGCGAAATTCGCGGCTGGGCACCGGTCACCCCGATGCCGCACACGCCGCCTTACGTGCTCGGCCTCATCAACCTGCGTGGTGCGGTGATCCCGGTCATCGACATGGCGGCCCGCCTCGGCATGAAGATGACGGAGCCTTCCGAGCGCTCGGCGATCATCGTCACCGACATCGCCGGCAAGCTGGTCGGCCTCTTGGTCGAGCAGGTCTCCGACATGATGACGATCAAGAGCGAGGCCCTTCAGCCGGCGCCCGAAATCATTCCGGAAGCGCAGCGCGCCTTCTGCCGCGGCATCGTCGCGCTGGAGAAGACCATGGTCTGCTTCCTCAACCTCGACACGGTCATTGCCGACGAGCTGGCGCAGGCCGCCTGAAGCATTTCGCATTATGTTTGCAAGGGCCCCGGCGCAGCGCGCCGGGGCCTTTTGCGTTCTGGCATGATCAGATGTTGCGCGGCCGGTACTGGAGGTCGACGGTCAAGTTAAACTTCGGCAATGAACTTCACGCTTGGGCGATGCCATTGTGACAAAACGTCAAGTGGCTGGGCGGGTTACTTGTACTACTTTACCGGTGTTGCCGGGTGCCTGAACGGAGGCCGGGTGCCTGGTCTTACTGCATGTTTCCTTTGATCGTAGCCGAGCAACGGACAAAAGCATGCAGAAGTTCAAAGCTCTACGGCGACCTTTGAGCGTCCGGTAAGGCGCGCGGCGCTGTAGCAACAGGAGTTGTACCTATGACAATCTCTGCAAGGAAACTCATTGCCGCGCTCTCCGTAACGATGGTTATGGCCTCGCCGGCTCTGGCCGACAGCTACTACCCGGGCATCGACGTCAACAATCCTCCCGGAACACAGAGCATGCACAAGGCCATGCCGACGATGAAGCGGCCGACCGCTAACGTCGATACGATGTCGACGGGCAGCATCAACAGAACGTCCGCACCGACCCCGGTCTATCGCGATCGCAATCCCTACGGTGGATACCAGGGCGGTGATGGCGACTACTACCAGGGCATCGTTCCGCCGACGAACTATTGAAGCATCCGGCCCTCATGTGCGTGCACCTGAGGGCGGAAAGAGCGGGGAACAGGCGGATCTCCCGCCGGCCTAATTCCTCGTTTCGCTCCGACGAGGCTTTGGAAGCGCCCACGAATGGGCGGGCGCTTCACCCTCGGCAAGGGTCGCCTCGCGCGATAGCGCCGGAAACAATCTTCCTTATTGCGGCTTGCCGTTTTGCCAGGTGACAGTCTGGCCGTAGAGCGGGATGGTCGTGATCGACATCTTGGCCGAGCCGTCGGTCAATTCCCGCGAATGGGCAAGATAGATCAACGTGTCGTTCTTGCGATCGTAGATGCGCGTCACGAGCAGGTTCTTCCAGACGAGCGACAGGCCGGCGCGAAAGACCTCCTCTCCCTCCTTGGAAAGCTCGATGTCGCCGATCTCGATCGGCCCGGTCTGTCGGCAGGCGATCGAGTTGTTGGACGGGTCCTCGAACCAGTTGCCGTTTTTCAACCGGTCGATGACGCTGCGGTCGAAATAGGTGACGTGACAGGTGATGCCCTTGATCTTGGGGTCGCTGACGGCATCGATCATGATGTCGTTTCCGAGCCAGTCGACGCCGACCTCGCCGACCGTTTCGGCCCGGGCGGGCAGGGCGGCAGCCGTAAGGGCGGCCACCGCAAAGGCGGCAACTCCGGCAAGGGTGACGGCACGAATGGCACGCAGCATGAAATGTCCTCCGTCAGCGCCGCGCCTGCGGCGCAAGGCGGCTGTATAAACCTGAATGACTGTCTGTCCTTGCATCGTCAGAGATGCAAGAGGCCAGAAGTCGGGCAGCCAGGTTCACATAGGTTCGGGAAGCGGCTTTACAAGGCGGCGATCCGGCCTCAGCCGGCGTCGCGCAGCAGTTGTGGCTCGAAGGCTCTGACGTCGGCGGCACGCATCTGCGCTGCTGCGGCGGCAAGGGCCCGAGCGCTCGCGTCGGGCTGGAAGCGCCCGGCAATCGTGCAGCGGTCGCGTCCGTCTGCCTTGGCGTCGTAAAGCGCCATGTCGGCGCGGATCATGACGTCGCTGATCGTATCGCCAGGGGTCGCCTCGGCAAGGCCGATGCTGACCGTCAGCTGGATCGGACGGTCGAAACGGCCGATCGGCGTGTCGCGCACCGTGCGGCCGATCTCCTCGGCAAGCGCAAAGGCTGCGTTTTCCGAGTGATTGGGCAGGACGATGCCGAACTCTTCGCCGCCGATGCGCCCGAGCGTGCCGCGCCCGGCAAGACAGGCGGTGACGGTACCGGCAAAATGGCCGAGAGCCGCATCGCCGACGGCATGACCATAGCGGTCGTTGATCTGCTTGAAGTAATCGAGATCGAGCAGCAGGAAGGCGGCTGGCCGCTGCCGCGCAAAACTCATGGCCAGGGTGCGCTGCCCAAGATCGAGCAGGGCACGGCGTGACAGCACGCCGGTCAATTCGTCACGCGCGATCGCGCTCTTGAGGTCGGTGATCACCCGGTTCTGGATCATCAGGATGACGCCGAGGAACAGGGCCGGCAGGTAGAAATACCGCATGGCCGCGCAGGCGATATCCCAGCTCACAGGCTCGATCCGCGTGGAGGCGGTTGCGTGGGCGACAGGCGACAGTAGGGTGACGGCGATGAGCGCGGAGCAGCCGACGGCCGTAAGGGCGATGACGACGAGGCGCTCGACAGGGCCAGGGGCGCTTCGCCGGTGCTGCGAACAGACGGCGATGTTCAACAGGAAGGCGGCGGCAATACCGATCGCCGATAGCGCATGCAGGGTGACGCTGCTGGCGCCGAAGGCTGCAAGCAGCAACGTCAGGACCGCGACCGATGCCGCGGCAACCAACAGCGTCGATATGCGTTTCGAAACATCCAGTGCCCGATGGAAGCCCGACAGCATGAACGCGCAGGCGCCCGCCAGGAGCGCCACCCCGATCGGGAAGAGCAGCCGAAGCGTGGGGAATTCGGAGAGCATCAGAAAGAGGGTCGCTGCCGCCGCAATCGCGCAGGCAGCGGCAAAATCCGTGCCGCCCTCGACCATCGAGGCGCGCAGTGAAATCAGGACCGGCAGCATCGCCAAAAGGGCAATGATGGATATGGCAGGGAGAAAGCTCATTTCGAAACGGCCTGTCGTGCTAAAATCAACAAAGGCGGCTTGCGTCTCAGCCAGAATGTAAGATGCCAATTGGTAGCGATGGCGCCTTAACGAAACCCGGCCAAATCCGTTGCAATTTTAACGATTGGTCGGGAATGGCACGGTTGTTAACAGCGGTTGCGAGAGCGAGCCACCGACCGTGGCTCGTCTGCCGGATTTGATGTCGCGGCGCGCTGCCCAGGTTGAGCTCGGTGTCGTCGAGCAGTGAGAGGCCGGCTGGGCCAAACCTTGGAGAGACAAGGGTGTTTACGGGGGCATGGATCTTTGAAGACAGGGCGGATGCCGGGCGGCAGCTCGCGACCGTGATCGAAGGCGAGGCCTTCGATGATCCGGTGGTGATGGCGCTGCCGCGCGGCGGCGTGCCGGTCGGTTATGAAATTGCCGTTCGCATCGGCGCGCCGCTTGAAATCCTGATCGTGCGCAAGATCGGCGCACCGGGACATCTGGAGTTCGGGCTTGGGGCGCTGGTCGATGGCGACGTGCCCGAACTGGTGCTGAACCGCGAGGCGATCCGGCTCGTGCATCCGCCTGCAGGCTATGTCGAAGCGGAGACCGAGCGTCAGCACGCCGAGATCCTGCGTCGCCGAGCGCTCTATTTCGGCGACAGCAAACCGATATCGCCCGAAGGTCGCGAGGTCATCCTCGTCGACGACGGCATCGCCACCGGCGGCACGGTGCGGGCGGCGATCAAGGCGCTCGGCCGCATGGGCGTCCGTCGGCTGGTGCTTGCCGTGCCGGTGGCGCCGAAAAGCGAGCTTGCGGTGCTCAAAGGCTCCGTCGACCGCATCGTCTGCCTTGCCACCCCCTTCGCATTCCGCGCCGTCGGGCTGCACTACCGCGACTTCGAGCAGACGAGCGACGAGGAGGTGGTGGCGCTGATGCGGAAGGCGGAGCTGCTGGAGCGACCCGGCTGAGCCGGTTGGGGGTGGTCGCTTCGTATCCGAATAGTTGCACCTTGCTGTCTGATCCGTATTGCAACCGCCGGGTTCGCGCGCCACATTCCCGGCGCGAGTTGTTGCCGGGAGCGGCCGCCGGAGGAGGCGGCCTTGAGGAGGTGCCATGGCCAAGAAACTGGAAATCGGCAGAACGCTTGAAGATTTCTGCCGTCCCGACCGGATGGCGCTTGTCGTCTATGACATGCAGGTGGGGATCACCAATCAGGTCAGACAGGGCCCGGCGATCCTTGCTGAAGTGCTGAAAGTGCTGGAGGCGGCACGCAAGGGCGGATTTCCTGTCATCTTCCTGCGGCATCTGTCGATGCCGAAGCCGTTGATGGGCGCCTTCCAGATGCGCCAGGCGATGGCCTGGCAGCGCACCGACGACCCCGATGCGGTCCACCCCTGGTTCCTGCGCGGCTCACCGGGCTTCGAGCTTGTGCCCGAGCTTGCTCCTCGTGAGAACGAAGCGATCCTCGACAAGATCACATTCTCGGCCTTCGAGGGCACGCCGCTTGCGATGATCCTGCGCGATCTCGGGCTTACCTCCTTTGCCATCTGCGGCATCGCCACCGAGATCGGCATCGACCCGACCGTGCGCCACGCGACCGATCTCGGGCTCGTCCCCGTCGTCGTGCGCGACGCCTGCGGAGCAGGGCACCACGAGGCCGGCGAACGCTCGATGGACAACATCGTCTTCATGGGCGATGCGATCATGACCGACGTCGAGGCAATCACGGCGGCGATGACCAAAGGCTAGGGCATCCCGCTCTCAGGTGGTGAAGGGGCGCGGCACCGCGTCGGGCCGCTGTGTTTCTCTAGCGGCGCTGTGTCATCCGCCAGGTCTCGGTCTTGCCGAAGCCCTTGATGTTGGCGAGTTCGCCGGCTTCGAAGGTGAATTTCTCCTCGAGCACCGCCTTGACCTCGCGGGTGGTGACGATGCATCCGGCCTGGCCGATCGCCTCGAGCCTTGCCGCAAGGTTCACCGGCGCGCCCCAGATGTCATAGGCATAACGGGTGCGGCCGAGAACGCCGGCCGTCACCGCTCCCGACGCCATGCCGATCCGCAGTTCAAGCGCAACGCCATGCGCCCTGCCGACATGGCCGGCGATTTCAAGGGCGGTGAAGCCGAAGCTGGCGGCGGCCTCGACCCCGTTCGGATGGGCGCTTGGAACGCCTGCCGCCGCAAGATAGGCATCGCCGATGGTCTTGATCTTTTCCACGCCGTAGCGGGCCGACGCCGCATCGAGGGCCGAGAAGAAGGCGTCGAGCAGCTGAACCGTCCGTTCCGGGCCGATCTCGTTGGAAAGCCTGACGAACTGGACGATATCAATGAGCAGCACGGTTGCCGTGTCGAACTTCTTGACGGTCGCTGCGTGGTCGTCGCTGTGCAGTTTCTCGACGATTTCCGCAGGCATGATCGACAGCATGAGGTTGCTCAGCCGCATCTGCGCCTCGCGCGCCAGCGACAGGGCGTAGTGCATCGTGGCGAACATCAGGAGGGTGACGGTGAGCATGGTCGAGGTGTTGATGAGGAGCAGGAAGCTCTCGTCCTGGTAGACGCCGGCTTGCGGCTCCGGATAGGCGGCGATGCCGATGACAATGGTGGCGGCGGAGACGAGACCCAGGCAGGCGACCAGCCTCCAGTGCTCAAGCCCGAGAATTGCGAAGGCGACGGGCGTGACGCCGAGCAGATTGAACAGCACGCCAGACCGTCCGCCGATATGGGCGCTGATGACCGAAAGCGCCACGGCGCAGATGGCGAACTCCCAGAGGGCCGACGCGATCTTGCCAAACCGGTGCCAGAGCGGCGTCATGGTGGCGGCTGCCGCGAGCAGCACATTGCAGACCACCAGCTTCTTGAGGCTCGGCTCCTGGTAAAGCGCATAGAAGATGGCAAAGCCGGTTGAAGAAACGGCGATCACGGCTGCCGCAAGGTTTGCCACCATAATTCCTTGCCGGTCTGCCTCCCGCGATTGCGTCAGCCCCAATTCCGCCAGCCAGCGTGTCGTGCTTGTCCAAGACATCTCATCGCCCGCCCTCGGTCGTTGAAAATCCGGTCATTTTAGGCGCGTTTAATGTTCGCAATTATCGGGGGAAAAGTCAGTTGCAAAGATGCGCCTTGCGCGCAAATCCCGGATGCTGTCCGGTAAGCATCATTCGCCTCGAACGAGCAGGAACCAACATGACCGACGCCCTTTTGATTCGCCCGATAGCCAGAACCGACTATGAGCAGTGGCTGCCGCTCTGGGACGGCTACAACGCATTCTACGGCCGCTCCGGCGAAACCGCGCTCGACCCCGCAATCACCGCCATGACCTGGTCGCGCTTCTTCGACGCTTACGAGCCAGTGCATGCGCTGGTGGCGGAAAGTAATGGCCGGCTGATCGGGCTTACGCACTATCTCTTCCACCGCAGCACGACGATGATCCAGCCGAACTGCTACCTGCAGGACCTCTTCACCAATGCGGAAGCCCGCGGCAAGGGCGTCGGCCGTGCGTTGATCGAGGGCGTCTACGAGGCGGCACGCGCCGTCGGCGCGCCGCGCGTCTACTGGATGACGCACGAGACCAACGAGACGGCGATGACGCTCTACGACAAGGTGGCGGATAAGTCGGGGTTTCTGGTCTATCGGAAGGCGGTCTGAGGCGGTTCAGGCTCTACAGCGGTGCTGTAGGGCCGTGATCGCGATGATAGGCAAGGACGAGTTCGCGAAGTTCGTCGAAAGCAATGGCAACCCCAGCCGAGACCACAAGGAGCCCTTTAGGTGTTCCAAACATACCGCTTCGGCGAAACTTGGTGCCGATTTTTCTGTGCAGGTGGCCGATGGAGGTCGGATCAAGTGTCAGGACGAGCATCTTTTGCTTGTAGTATTCGACCGCGCTGACACTGACGATCACGGGCCATGGGATCATGCCCGGAGCCAATCGAGCGTCACAAAGTCCTTCGGGCGACAACACGATGACGTTGGGTCGCATCGGTGCGTAGAGGACCCACACACCGAGAAATGCAATGGGCCAAGCTACCGCACCGAGATAGCCGGCGAACAACAAACGACCGGTCGGCGCTTCGACAACCCAGTTCAGTAGAATTGCCAGGGAAAGCGCCGACAGCGCTGCGCTGGCAAGGAGCACGCCTATCAGCTTGGGCCAGGATTTCTTGATTTCAACGGTGCGGGAGGTGTCGATCAGAAGCCGACGTTCCAAGTTGTGGTTTCTCTCAACTACGGTCAACTGTCACCTATTGGCGGGCTTGTTTTGTATCAAACCTTCTCGACAAATCCATTCTGCCTCCTTCCGTCCGGCTCAGGTTTTCAGGCCGTATCTCTGGTGATAACGCGATAGCGCGTCATGAAGGCGGCTGGGTCCCACGGCAAGCGTGTTTGAATAAAGGGACAGCGACGTCGGCGTGGAATTCAAGCCTGTGCGCGACGTCTTCCTTCGGATCTTTGATGGCAGCGCCATTTCGGCTTCCGCCGTGAGCCACACGATCAGTCCACGGCGGGCGACGCTGATGGAGGCAATGGCTGGCCAGGGGATCCTGTCATCCGACAGTCGTCGGTCGATCAGTCCCTCGGGGGAAAGCGTGACCAAGCTGCCTTTGAGGCCAACTGCCTGGCGCAGAAGCGCCAGCAGGATCCAAAGGGAGACTGCGCTCCAGACAATACCGACGACCAACGAGAAACGCTCGTCGGTGCGGAACCAATGGAGGGTGATGAAGATGCAAAACGCTGCCATGGCGACGAAAAAGATCACCTGTGCGATGATCTTCGGCCAGGACTTGCCGATCTCGGTCGTGCCGGATGTGTCGATTCTATAGGTCGGGTCTACATTGTCCAAACAGACGGACCGCATCGTCGCTCAGTTCCCCAGTGCCGAATGACAGTCCAGTGTGTCCGCCTCACGCCTTCTCGACAAACCCGTCCAACACGCGCTTCTGGCCGGCGCGGTCGAAGTCGATGGTGAGCTTGTTGCCTTCAATCGCGGCAATGTTGCCGTTGCCGAACTTCATGTGGAAGACGCGGTCGCCGACCGAGAAGCGTGAAGGTTCCGTGGCTGTCGATTTTGCCACCAGTTCACCGTCGATGGTGCGGCCGCGTGGGCCGCTTTCGCCGTAGCCGATGCGCTCGACCGCGTGGCCGGAGCGGGTGCCCCAGTTGTCGCGGGTGGCGTCGGAGCGGTGCTGCTGGGCGCGCTTCCAGCCGGGGGTCGAATAGGTGTTCTGGAACGGATCGGCTTTGTCGAAGCGCGACTGGCCGTAGCCGCCGCGGCCATAACCGCCATAGGACTGCTCGTTTTCGGCGACGTCCACATGGGCGAGCGGCAGCTCCTCAAGGAAGCGCGACGGCATCGTCGACTGCCAGAGGCCGTGGATGCGGCGGTTGGAGACGAACCAGATGTGACAGCGGTGCTTGGCCCGCGTGATGCCGACATAGGCAAGGCGCCGTTCTTCCTCGAGGCCGGAGCGGCCGCCCTCGTCGAGCGCGCGCTGGTGCGGGAAGAGGCCTTCCTCCCAGCCGGGCAGGAAGACGGTGTCGAACTCCAGGCCCTTGGCCGAGTGCAGCGTCATGATCGAGACGGCGTCGAGGTTCTCGTTCTGCTCGGCATCCATGACCAGCGCCACGTGTTCGAGGAAGCCGCGCAGGCTCTCGAAGGCTTCCATCGAGCGGATGAGTTCCTTTAGGTTTTCCAGCCGCCCCGGGGCCTCGGCCGACTTGTCGGCCTTCCACATGTCGGTGTAGCCGCTTTCCTCGAGGATCTGCTCGGCAAGCTCGGTGTGAACCGTAGTCTCGAGCAGGGTCTGCCAGCGGCGGAAATCGGTGACGACGTCGAACAGCGCCTTGCGCGCCTTCGGCTTCAGCTCGTCGGTCTCGATGATCTCGGAGGCCGCCGCCAGCATCGGGATATCGCGGGCGCGGGCGTAGTCGTGCAGCGTGCGCACGGTTGTGTCGCCAAGGCCGCGCTTCGGCGTGTTGACGATGCGCTCGAAGGCGAGGTCGTCGGCCGGCTGGCAGACGAGGCGGAAATAGGCCATGGCATCGCGGATTTCGAGGCGCTCGTAGAAGCGCGGGCCACCGATGACGCGGTAGTTGAGGCCAAGCGTGACGAAGCGGTCTTCGAACTCGCGCATCTGGAACGAGGCGCGCACGAGGATCGCCATGTCGTTCAGATTGTGCTTCTGGCGCTGCAGCTGCTCGATTTCCTCGCCGACGGCGCGGGCTTCCTCCTCGGAGTCCCAGGCGGCGTGGACCTGCACCTTCTCGTCATCCGGATTGGTGCGGTCGGTAAAGAGCGTCTTGCCGAGGCGGCCTTCGTTGTGGGCGATCAGGTGGCCGGCAGCGCCCAGGATATGTTCGGTCGAGCGATAGTTGCGCTCGAGCTTGATGACCTTGGCACCGGGGAAATCCTTTTCGAAGCGCAGGATATTGTCCACTTCCGCGCCACGCCAGCCATAGATCGACTGGTCGTCGTCGCCGACGCAGCAGACGTTTTGCGGCACCCCCTTGGGGCGCTGGGCCAGAAGCCGCAGCCACATGTACTGCGCGGTGTTGGTGTCCTGGTACTCGTCGACGAGGATGTAGCGGAACTTGTCGTGATAGTCCTTTAGCACGTCCGCATGCATGCGGAAGATGCGGATCGGGTGCAGCAACAGATCGCCGAAGTCGCAGGCATTCAGCGACAACAGCCGGTTCTGGTAGGCGGCGTAAAGTTCGCGGCCCTTGCCGTTGGCAAAGGCGCGGGCGTCGCCCTCGGGGATCTGGGCGGGATCGAGGCCCTTGTTCTTCCAGCCGTCGATCATGCCGGCGAACTGCTTGGCCGGCCAGCGCTTGTCGTCGATACCTTCGGCCTGGATGATCTGCTTGATCAGCCTGATGACGTCGTCGGTGTCGAGAATGGTGAAATCCGAGCGCAAGCCCACAAGTTCGGCATGGCGACGCAGAAGCTTGACGCCGATCGAGTGGAAGGTGCCGAGCCAGGGCATGCCTTCGACCGCATGGCCGACGAGCACGCCAATGCGCTCCTTCATCTCGCGCGCGGCCTTGTTGGTGAAGGTCACCGACAGGATCTGCGAAGGGAAGGCGCGGTTGGTGGAAAGGATGTGGGCGATGCGGGTGGTGAGCACCCGGGTCTTGCCGGTGCCCGCACCGGCGAGAACCAGCACGGGACCATCCAGCGTCTCAACGGCTTCCGCCTGTTCCGGATTGAGGCCGGAGAGATAATCCGGGCGCGGCTGGGCGCGATCGCGCGCGGCCATGGCGCGTGCGGCGATGCCGCCGGCAGCAGGAACACCTCCGGGGGCTGGCTGCTGCTTGCGCGGGGCCGGCTCCTCGTCGAAGAAGGGAATGTCGTCGAAACCACTCATCATGCGGCTCAATGTAGTGATTCGGTGGGGAAAGGCCAGAAAGGATGTTCTTCTTTTATTCCGTTTTCTGCACCAGCCGCACCAAGCCTGTGGAAAGACAGGCGATTTCGAGACCGCTTATTCTTGGGGCGGTGTTCACCCAGGCGTTTTATCGAAAGCGGGATCGACAGGCACCTGGAGAGCCGTCGCAAGCTGGTTGGTGCGGGCGGCAAGCGAGATCACGCGCAACAGGTCGGCATGCTCGGCATCGCTCATGCCCTTGGCCTTTGCTGCCGCCGTATGGGAGTGGGCACAGTAGCCGCAGCCATTGGTGACGGAGACGGCGATGTAAAGCATTTCCTTGACCAGCGGATCGAGCGCAGACGGCGTCGCCATCACCGCTTTCACGTCGCGCCAGGTCTGTTCCAGAAGCTCCGGGTCAAAGGCAAGCCACAGCCACATGTTGTTGATGAAATCGGACTTGCGGGTGGCGCGGATGTCGTCGAACACGGCTTTGACGCGCGGATTGGCTTCCGGGTTGCCGGGTGGGGATACGGTGCTCATGGGGTTCCTTCGCTGGTGGCTCCGGTAGGCGGACGTGCCGGATCGATCGCCTGATGCGACGACGATAGCGGACGTCGCGGCGATTGCCACTCTCTCGTTTGGGGTGCCGTTGCCGATGCGTTCAGTTGGGGATTTGCGAACAGGGTTGATTGTTGGAGCCGAACGGTCCCGTCGTGAACAGCACGCCCTTGCTCGATCCCTGGACGGCGTTGCCGTTCTGCGTGACGATGAAGACCCGGCGGCCGCAGAAGGCGGTTGGCTGCGCGGCGACGACACGTGTCTGGCCGTTGACTGTGACTGTCTTCGGGTTGCACGCCCCATAAGGCGTTGCGGCCATGCGGACGGTTGCCGTGGAGCTGCGGCTGAGAGGAGCGGAACTGCCGGGCGGAAACGTGCCTGAAGCCGTGCCCGCGGCGGCAACGATCGATTGCGTGATCTGATAGTCCCCGCTGCTGTCGTCATAGCGGCACTCTTTGATGGCCCAGATCCAGACGGCAATATCGCGCACGCCGCTCTCAGGGTCTTCGGCTGAAGCCGCAATGGTAAGGGGCGCCAGATCGGGAACGCTTCGGCGGCGGGAGCAGCAATTGCTGTCATTGAACACCGGGTCTGGGTTGCCGTGGTCATCCAATATGCCGGTGATTTCGAGTTTCGTGGTGGGGCCGGTCGTGTCGTCCGCCTGGACAGTCACGGTTCCGCAGCCGGCAAGAAGCGATGCCGCGGAGACGAGTGCGAATGTCAGGCATAACGCATGCGGCACCATGACGAACTCCCCGTCATCGCCCGTACCGCTGCCCAAGATACTCCCGAAGACTTTTGCCCGCAAACGAGCGCCGTCCTTTCACAGCGAGTACGGCCTTGCTCGCGTCAAACTTGCTTCAGCCAAGACCCGGTTGTGCTCTATTGGTCGGTGACCTAGAAGAAGTTGCGGACGCTCGGAGCGGCGTTCAGGCAGGAGCCCGACCATGATCAAGATGAGCGTCTACTATCCGGCCGATGGCGGCTCGAAGTTCGATCACGACTACTACCGCACCCGCCACATGCCACTGATCCAGGAACGGCTCGGCGATGCCTGCCTGCGCTACGAGATCGATAAGGGCCTTGCGGGTCGCGAGCCTGGAAGCGCGCCGCAGTTCGTCGCGGCGTGCCACGTCTACGCGCCGAGCCTCAAGACATTCCAGGAAGCGCTAGGTCCCCACCGCGCCGAGATTGCCGCGGACGTCGCCAACTATACGGACATCGCGCCCATCGTGCAGATCAGTGAAGTCGTTGGAGGCTAGGGTGTTTTCGCGCGTTGGGCGTAGCCGTTGTCCTTTCCGCGATTGGGCACACATGACCCATCGTGACGCGGCCGGTGCGGAACCGGTCGACGATCGGGGACATGTGGTTGCCGTTGACGCGAATACGATCGTGTTCTCGCCAAGCTGGCTTCAGCCAAGCCCTGGTTGTGCTCAATAGGCCGGGGACCTAGGTCAGCGCGAAGACGCGGGCCGGGCCGCCGGTGCCGCCGCGGTGTTTTGGTGCGCCGAGAACAAGCGTCGCGCCCTTGACCGGCAGCTTGTCGAGATTGGCGGCGGCCTCAAGCCCCCAGCGGCCTTCCGGCAGCCAGGCATAGTGGGTGGCGAAATCGGGCGAGGGGCCATGGTCGAGCGAGAGCGTGTCGACGGCGATGCCGGCCGCCTTGCTCTCTTCGATGAGATACTTCGCGGCCTCCACATGGAAACCGGGGAAGTGCAGCTTGCCGGCGCCATCGGCATTGCGGAATTTGTCCGTGCCCATATGCGCGCTCCAGCCCGAGAGCATGGCGACGCAGGCGTTTTCCGGAATCTCGCCATTGGCGGCGACCCAGGCCTTGAGGTCATCAGGTGTCACCTGCGCATCCGCATCGGCGGCCGCCTTGGCGCGGATGTCGACGATCACCAGCGGCACGACGAGTTTTTCCACCGGCAGTTCGGCGACCGAGAGGCCATTGGCCGAGAAGTGCAGCGGCGCGTCGACATGGGTGCCGGTGTGTTCGTTCACCCGCAGTTCAAACATGTTGAACTTGTCCTTCGCATAGTTGAACTTTTCCTCGCGGAAAAACTGCTGCTGGCCGAAGAAGGTCGGGAAGTCCTCATGCAGCTCGTGGGTGAGATCGGTGACTTCAGTGTGCCCTTGAGCCAGGGCGGGTGGGGCCGCACCGACGCTTGCGGCGGCAAGGCCAGCGGTTCCCACCGCTGCGGCCTTGAAGAAGCTGCGGCGCGACAGCATGCGCGCCTTCACCGTTTCCATCACGCAGGCATCGCACATCGTCTTCTCCTCCCCAAGAGACCTGAAAGTCAGGCAGCGAAACCGGCGGGACGTCGCGGCCGGCGGTTGCAGAATAGCGCAGTCCTCGCGGCTGTAAATGGTGATTGTCTAGTGAAACACTATAGAACGCGCGGCGGCGTCGAACGATGTGCAAATACGCCATCATGCCGCCAACAAAATCGCTTTTATTACAATTGCGTAATGATGGCATTCGATCATTGCCCCGACGCGCGCGAACAGGGATACTCCGCCCAATCGGAACGAACCGCCGGCCGCGCCGCGCTGGGGCGTGTTTTATGCTTTATTCGGAGACTTGAATGCGGGTTTGGAAACAGCTTGCGGTGAGCGCCGCTGTGCTTCTCGTGGGCGCAGCCGTCTGGGTGCGGTTTGTGCCCGGCGCCGGTGAAACGCTTGCCGCCATCGGCGTCTCGCACCCGCTGATCGATGCCCTGTCGAAGCCTGGCGCCGGTGGTGGCGGCCAGGGTGGCGAACGCGGCAACGGCCGCGGCCAGGGCGGCAACAATGCCGTCCTCGTCATGGTCAGACCTTCCGGCACGTCCGTCGTCAACGACCGGCTGAACGCGATCGGCAACGGCGAGGCGATCCACTCCGTCACAGTCACGCCAACTGCAACCGGCAACCTTACCGAAATTCTCGTCCGCTCCGGCGAAAAGGTGGCTCAAGGCCAGGTGATTGCCAAGCTCGACAGCGACGACCAGAAGATTGCCGCCGACCAGGCGCGGCTGACACGCGACAGTGCGCGGGAAAAGGTCGAGCGCTACCGCAACCTCAGCACGGCGCGGGCGGTGTCTGCGGTCGACGTCCGCGACGCGGAGATCGCCATGCAGACGGCGGAGCTGGCGCTGAAGACCGCCGAGCTCGACCTCAAGCGCCGCGACATCGTCGCGCCCTCCAAGGGCGTGGTCGGCATCATCACCGTCAATGTCGGCGATTACGTCACGACGACGGCGCCGATCGCCGTCGTCGACGATCGCTCGGAGATCCTCGTCGATTTCTGGGTGCCGGAGCGCTTCGCCAACAAGATCAGCGTCGACCAGCCGGTCACCGCTTTCGCGATCGCCCAGCCGGCCAACCAGCTCGACGGCGCGATCCACGCGATCGACAACCGCCTCGACCAGGCAAGCCGGACGCTCAGGGTGCGTGCGCGGCTCGAAAATCCCGACGATAAGCTGAGGGCAGGCATGTCCTTTTCCGTGACCGTCGCGTTTGACGGCGACACCTATCCGACGGTCGATCCGCTGGCGATCCAGTGGAGTTCGGAAGGCTCCTATATCTGGCGCGTTGCCGGCGACAAGAGCGAGAAGGTGCCGGTGAAGATCATCCAGCGCAATCCGGACAAGGTGCTGGTGGACGCCGCCCTTTCGGAGGGTGACGAGATCGTCACGGAAGGCGTGCAGCGGCTGCGTGACGGCGGCGACGTGCGCATCGCCGGGCGCGAGCGCAAGGAAGAACCGCAGAAGGTTGCGGAGGAAACCAAGTGAGCGGGGGCGACAGTCAGGCGAGCGGCCACGATGGTGGTCATGGGGGCGGTCACGGCGCAGGCGGCGACAAGATGTCCGCCCGCGAGCGCGGCAAGACCGGCTTTACCGCACTCTTCATCCGCCGGCCGATCTTTGCGCTGGTCGTCAACACGCTGATCGTCGTCGCCGGGCTTGCCGCCTGGAACGGCATCGAGATCCGCGAGCTGCCGCAGGTCGACCAGCCGGTCATCTCGGTAACGACGACGCTTGACGGTGCAGCACCCGAGACGATGGACCGCGAGGTCACCTCGGTGGTCGAGGGCGCCGTCTCGCGCGTGCAGGGCATCCGCGACATTTCCTCCACATCGTCCTTCGGCCGCAGCCGCGTGACGCTGCAGTTTTCCGACACGACCGATATCGGCCAGGCCTCCAACGACATTCGCGACGCGCTCGGTCGGGTACGCAACCAGCTGCCCGACAATGTCGACGAGCCGAGCATCGTCAAAGCCGATGCCGACAGCCAGCCGATCATGCGGCTGGCGCTGACCTCCGATACCATGTCGATGGAAGACATGACGCTGCTTGTCGAAAACGAGATCAGCGATCGGCTCGCCGCTGTCGAAGGGGTTGCCGACGTCGCCGTCTATGGCGACCAGGAGAAGATTTTCCGCATCGACCTCGACCAGGCGAAACTCGCCGGGCGCGGGGTGACGGTCGCAAACCTGCGCACCGCGCTGGCGAATGCCTCCTATGACGTGCCGGCCGGCAAGCTCACCAGCGCCAGCCAGGATATTTCCGTGCGTGCCACGGCCGACCTGCAGACGCCGGAGCAGTTCGAAAACCTGATCCTCGTCAACAATGTGCGCCTGCGCGACGTCGCGACCGTCACGCTCGGCCCCGACACCGGCACGACGGCGCTGCGCTCCAACGGCCGCCAGGGCATCGGCCTTGGCATCGTGCGTCAGGCGCAGTCCAACACGGTCGATATTTCCGAGGGCGTGCGCAAGGTCGTCGAGACCATCCAGACGCAGATCCTGCCCGAAGGCACGCAGCTCCGGATCACCAGCGACGACGCCGTCTTCATCAACGGCGCCATCCACGAGGTGGAGATCGCGCTGATCGTCGCCGTCTTCATCGTGACGCTGGTCATCTACATGTTCCTGCTCGACTGGCGGGCGACGCTGATCCCGACCATTTCGATGCCGATCGCGCTTATCGGCACGGTGGCGGCGATCTACATGGCGGGCTTCTCGATCAACATCCTGACGCTGCTGGCGATCGTGCTTGCGACCGGTCTCGTGGTCGACGACGCGATCGTGGTCTTGGAAAACATCGTGCGAAGGCGGGCCGAGGGGCTTGGGCCCCGGGCCGCTGCCGTACACGGCACGCTCGAAGTGTTCTTCGCGGTGCTGGCAACGACGGCAACGCTTGCCGCCGTCTTCGTGCCGCTGTCGTTCCTGCCGGGGCAGACCGGCGGTCTCTTCCGCGAATTCGGCTTCGTGCTCGCCTTCGCGATCCTCTTGTCCTCCTTCGTATCGCTGACGCTCTGTCCGATGCTCGCCTCGCGCATGCTGACGAAGGAGACACATACGGTGCCCGGACCGATGGCGCGCTTTGGCGCGCGGGCGGCCGGCTTTTACCGCGTGACGCTGCGCGCCTGCCTCAATGCGCCGCTGATCGTCTTCGTCATCGCGGGCTTCTTCACCGCCATGGGCGCTGTCGGGTTCCTGACGCTGAAATCGGAGCTGACGCCGACCGAAGACCGCTCGCAGATCATGATGCGCATCAACGCACCGCAGGGCGTTTCGCTCGAATACGCCCAGGCGCAGATGCGCCGCATCGAGGACGGGCTGCAGACGCTGGTCAAATCCGGCGAGATCGACAACATCTTTTCCATCTCCGGGCAGGGCGGTTCGGTCAATAGCGGCTTCATGGTGCTGACGCTGGCCCCCTGGGACAAGCGCGACCGCACCCAGCAGCAGATCGTCGCCGACATCAACAAGGTGACGGGGCGTATTCCATCGGTGCGCGTCTTTGCGATGCAGCCGAACAGCCTGGGCATTCGCGGCGCTGGCAGCGGTCTGCAGGTGGCGCTTGTCGGCAACGACTACAACAAACTCGGCGATGCCGCGGCAAAGCTGGTGCGCCAGATGGAAGACACCGGCCGCTTCGAAAACGTCCGCCTCAACTATGAGGCCAACCAGGCGCAGCTATCGATCACCATCGACCGCGAGCGTGCCTCCGACATGGGCGTCGATATCGGCGGCCTTGCCTGGGCGCTGCAGGCCATGCTCGACGGCAACAGCGTCGTCGACGTCTATGTCGACGGCGAATCCTATCCGGTGAAGCTGCTGTCCTCGACCAATCCGGTCAACGACCCAACCGACCTGCAGAACATTTTCCTGAAGGCCGGTGACGGCAAGATCGTGCCGATGTCGACGATTGCCAGCGTCGAGGAAATGGCGGTCGCGCCGCAGCTGTCGCGGGAATCGCAACTTCGCGCCGTGTCGCTTTCGGCCGGCCTCAAGTCCGACCTCGCGCTTGGCGAAGCGCTGACCATGGTTGAGCAGATGGCCGAACCCTTGTTGCCGCCCGGCTCGCGCATCATGCCGCTTGCCGAAGCCGCGACGCTTAACGAAAACGCCAATGGCCTGTTCGTCACCTTCGGCTTTGCCCTCGTCATCATCTTCCTGGTGCTGGCGGCCCAGTTCGAAAGCTTCGTCAGCGGCCTCATCATCATGTCGACGGTGCCGCTCGGGCTCGCCTGCGCCGTCTTTGCGATGATCCTGACCGGCAATACGCTCAACATCTACAGCCAGATCGGCCTTGTCATGCTCGTCGGCATCATGGCGAAGAACGGCATCCTCATCGTCGAGTTCGCCAACCAGCTGCGCGATCGCGGCCAGGATGTGCGCTCGGCGATCGAGAACGCAGCCAACATCCGCCTTCGCCCTGTCATGATGACGATGATTGCCACCATCGTCGGCGCGGTGCCGCTGGTGCTGGCAAGCGGTGCGGGTGCCGAGGCGCGCATCGCGCTCGGCTGGGTGCTCGTCGGCGGCCTCGGCCTTGCGGTAATCGTCACGCTCTACCTGACGCCGGTCGCCTATCTCGTGATTGCCCGCTTTACCAAGCCGCATGCGGACGAGGAGCGCAAGCTGCACGAGGAAATGGACGCGGCGGCAGCGCTGGAGGTCCGCTGAGCGCCAACCGGCGCTGCGAAGCCCCTACAGTTCGAGCCAGGCGGCGACGAGAAAAATCGTTGCCGCCAGCCCGCCGAGAGCACTGCGCCCGGCGTGCAGCCGCCCCCAGAGCGTGATGAGCTCGCGGACCTCGTGGCCGCCGTCCTGCGGGCGAATGGCCTCCAGCTGCCGGTTCACGGGCATGATGAAGAGCAGCGTGTAGGGCCAGTTCAGGATGATGATCGCGGCACCAAAACCCCACAGCACATGGCCGGTCTGCCCCCAGGCGCTGGCACCGAGGAGACCTGAGACGACGGCGAGCGTCGCCTGCATCTCGAAGCCGCGGCGATAGGAGGGAACCCACTGCACCAGCGCCGCACGATCGTCGAGGTGGAGCCTTGCGGGCTGTTCGGCCCAGTTGATGTAGATGGCGGCGCCGAAAAAGATCGACGCCGTGAGCAAAGCGAGCAGACCCGGCATTTGCGTCTCCTTCCTTCACGCCAATATCATAGCGCAAGGCCTGGAAAACGGCAGGTGTTTTCCGCCGTTTCGCTCTCATACGTAGCGGCGCGTGCCGGAATTCGTTCGGTCTGTCGGGTGACTTTTCGCCATGAGCAAATGGCGTGCGACGCGGCTTGTCCGCGTGCCCGGTCTGACGGCCCTGCGCCTATGTGCCGTCACGGCGCATGGCCAGCGCCGTCGCGCAGAGCACGACCTCGACCTCCTCTTCGAGTTCGAGGCAGATCTGCCGATATTCGTCCGTGAGATCAGGGCGGCCATTGCCCAGCACGAGAGCATCCCGCATGTTGACTGCGAGTTCATAACTGCAGAACAGCTCAATCATGCAATCCGACGATGCCGACGCGATGCTTGCCCTCAGGTGCGGCAAGCGCATCATCAGTCGCTTTCTGCCGATCTCTCCAAGCACGTCACAAGTCCTTCCGCTCGCCGTTGATACGCAAGGGCTTCCCGAATGGATCACTGCAGCAGCGATGGCGGGGGCCTATCTCGGCAGATGGGGCATCTCGTTCGGCTTCTTAAGCGTTGGTGTTTTCAACGCTGTCGGACAGTCTTGTGACACTCCGGTCTCACGTCCGGCGTTTTCCTGGGCTACTGTGCCAATCAAGTGCGCGAGCGTCTGGACAAAGTGATTCCGATTTGCACAGTAGCGCCTTGAAATGACTGCGCTTCCTCTTGCCTCTGCGCGAGGGGGTAGCTCAGGTGCAAGAGGAAGGGCGTTTTCCGTGGCATTGAAGGCAATCAGAGCTGGCGCGAGAAACGAGGCCGGCATAACCGCGGCGAAGGAAGCCTTGGCTGCCCGTTTCGGCGACCGTTTTCAGACGGGCGAGGCGATCCGCGCCCAGCATGCCCACACGACCACCTATATTCCGGCGCAGTTGCCCGATGGCGTGGTGTTTGCCGAAAGTGCGGAAGAGGTGCGCGAGATCGTCCGCATCGCTGCCCGCTTTACGGTGCCGCTGATCCCCTTTGGCACCGGTTCCTCGCTCGAAGGTCATGTCAACGCACCGCACGGCGGCATCTCGGTCGATCTTGCCCGGATGAACCGGGTGCTTGAGGTCAACGCCGAGGATCTCGACTGCCGGGTCGAGCCGGGCATCACCCGCGAAGAGCTCAACACCTATCTTCGCGACACCGGTCTGTTCTTCCCGATCGACCCTGGCGCCAACGCTTCGATTGGCGGCATGGCCTCGACGCGGGCGTCCGGCACCAATGCGGTGCGCTACGGCACGATGAAGGACAATGTGCTGGGCTTGACGGTGGTAACGGCTGACGGCCGCGAGATCCGCACGTCCCACAGAGCGCGCAAGTCGTCCGCCGGCTACGATCTCACCCGGCTTTTTGTCGGCGCGGAAGGCACGCTCGGCATCATCACCTCGATCACGCTTCGGCTCCAGGGCATTCCGGAGGTTATCGCAGGCGGCGTCTGCCCGTTCCCGACGACCGCTGACGCCTGCAACGCGGTTATCCTCACCATCCAGTCGGGCATTCCCGTTGCCCGCATCGAGCTTCTCGATGCGCTGCAGATGAAGGCCTGCAACGGCTATTCCGGCCTTTCCTATGCCGAGACGCCGACGCTCTTCGTCGAGTTCCACGGCAGCGCCGAGAGCGTCGAGCTGCAATCGCGCCAGTTTGCCGAAATCGCAGCCGAGTTCGGCTCGACCGGCTTCCTCTGGACCACCAATCCGGAAGAGCGGGCAAAGCTGTGGAAGGCGCGGCACAATGCCTATTGGGCGCAAAAGAGCCTGATCCCGGGAGCTGCGATCCTGTCGACCGACGTCTGCGTGCCGATCTCGCGGCTGGCGGATTGCGTTGCGGCGACACAGGAAGACAGTGCTGCCCATGGCCTGACGGCGCCGATCGTCGGCCATGCAGGTGACGGCAATTTCCATGTCGGCCTGCTCTTCGACGACAAGGACCCGGCCGACGTTGCGCGCGCCGAGGCGTTTGTCGAGCGGTTGAATGCGCGGGCTCTGGCGATGGACGGCACCTGCACCGGCGAACATGGCATCGGCCAGGGCAAGATGCCGTTTCTTGAGGCCGAGCTTGGCGATGCCTTGGACCTGATGCGCCAGATCAAGCGTTCGCTCGATCCTGACAATATCTTCAACCCCGGCAAGATTTTCGCCTGAGGCGGCGGGGAAGGGCGCCGGGCGCCGCCCTGTTTTGGGGCGATGCGCCGGGGCCAAAGTGTGATACTGCATAGTTCTGAAGTCGGAATCGACCCCGAAGGAAATATGCGGCAAATCAATTCTCTACGGTGCCGTGCTTGGCACCGTAGGCGAGCGTCAGTTCCTGGCGCTCACATCGATTTGCGGCGCGCGGATGCGCCGATGAACGGAATGGGAATATAGGCACGGTGCTTTCGCGAATTCTGCTTGCCGTCGGTGGACTTGTGGTCGTTGCGCTGTTTGCGGCGCTCATCGCCCCGTGGTTCATTGACTGGACGGATTTCCGCAAGGAGTTCGAACGCGAGGCGAGCCGCATCATGGGCAAGCCGGTGGTCGTGCATGGCAGCGTCGATGCGCGGCTGATCCCGTTCCCGACGGTGACACTCAACGACGTGCGTGTCGGCGCCAGCGAAGATGGCGAGCCGCTGATCCAGGTGGCGCAGTTTTCAATGAGTGCGGAGCTTGCGCCGTTCTTAAGCGGCGAGGCGCTGATCTTCGACATGCGTCTCGACCGCCCGAAGGCCAAGGTCAGGCTCCTGCCTGATGGCACGCTCGACTGGGCGCGCGGGCGGCGCGCATCGATCCCGGCCAAGACCGTCGTGCTGGAAAACGTCGAGATCAACGACGGGCAGATCGAGTTCGTCGACGAGCAGACCGGCCGCACGAGGCGCGTCAGCGGCCTTGCCGCCGACGTTTCGGCGCGCTCGCTCGCCGGCCCCTGGAAGGTCGAAGGGCGCGCCGCGCTCGACGGCGAAGCCGGCAGCTTCTCCTTGACCAGTGCGGAGGTGGATGCAGCAGGGGCCCTCAGCCTCAAGGCCCGTGTGACGCCCGACAAGCGTCCCTTCGGCGTCGAGACCGACGGGTCGCTTCGCATCGTCGATTTGAAGCCCGTCTACAGCGGCCGTTTCACCCTGACCGAGAACCGGCCGCAGGGCGAGGCCAAGGAGGCGGACCAGAAAGCGCCGCTGCGCATCAACGGCGACTTCCAGCTGACCAACGAGAGCATCCGCGTTCCGGAGTATCGCTTCGAAATCGGCCCGTCGGACGATCCCTACGTCGTGACCGGCGAGGCGACCCTCGATACCGGCAAGGACCAGAAGTTCCTGCTGATTGCCGACGGCCAGCAGATCGACGTCAGCCGCATTGGCCCGAGCCGCAACAACAAGACCGGCCGCGATCCGGCGATCTCCATGCGCCAGCGGCTGGAGGCGATGCTCGCGATTGCTGCCGACATTCCCATTCCGCAAGTGCCTGGCCGCGCCAGCCTGAAGCTCCCGGCGATCGTCGTCGGAGATACGACCGTGCGCGACGTGCGCATCGATGTGCAGCCCGACGGTGCGGGCTGGGTGATCGACAATGTCGTGGCGCTTTTGCCAGGACGCACGCAACTGGAGGCCAAGGGCCGGCTGAACCTCAAGGGGCAGCGGACCTTCCGCGGCGACCTGCTGCTTGCCTCCAACCAGCCCTCAGGCCTTGCAAACTGGTTGGCAGGCTCTGTCGACCCGGCGATCCGGAAGCTGAGGACGGCAGGCTTTTCGGCCACCGTGAACCTGACCGATACGTTGCAGCAATTTGAGAACCTGGAAGTGGCCGCCGACGAGGCGAGCTTGAAGGGGCGGATCGAGCGGCAGTCTTTCGCCGACCAACAGCCGAACCTGTCGTTGCAGCTCAAGGGCAACCGCATCGATTTCGAGGCGCTGCAGGCCTTGACGGGGCTGGTGGCGGGCGATGCCTCCACCGATACGCTGCTTCAGCATGCGATTGCCGCCGACCTGTCGGCTGACGCGTTTTCCGCCTATGGCGAGGAAGCCAAGGACGTGCAAGCGGTGCTGACGCTGAAGAACGGCCAGCTCCAGGCCGAGCGCGTGGCGATCGGCTCGCTTGCCGGCGCGCAGCTTGCCTTTTCCGGCCGGGCCAGCGGCGATCTGGAAAAGCCTGTGGTTTCGGCCAAGATGAAGCTTGCCGCCAAGAACCTGACGCCGTTCCTTGAAATGATCGGGCGCCATGCGGTCAATCATCCAGCGCTCCGGCAGCTGATCAAGGCGGGCCCCTATTACAGCGATACCGCCTTCGACGTGACGCTGACGGCCGGCAACAAGGAAGGCAACGCCCCGGCGACCTTCGGGATCTTCGGCACGGCCAACGGCACCAAGATCGCCGCCAGCTACCAGGCGCCCGACATGGCGCAGGCGCTTGCCGGCAAGGCGATCCTGCTCGAGGCGACGCTCGAAAACCCGGAAACCCGACTGCTTCTCGGCCAGACGGGTTTTGATCCGCTGCCTTTCGATGCGGACGCCAACGGCATCCTCTCGATCAAGCTGCAAAGCACTGACGGTTCCAAGGCAAACGGGACGGTGACCTTCACCACCGAGAAGACCTCGCTCGCGGCCAAGGGCAGCCTCGATCTTTCCCGCGATCATTTCCTCGAAGGCCAGGCGAAGGTGACGCTGCAGACGCAGGACCTGGAGCCCTATCTGCTCTTGCAAGGCGTGGCCTTGCCGCAAATGGGAAGCGGCCTGCCTCTGTCGGTCTCTACCGATGTTGCGACAACGCCGGAAGCGATTGCGCTGACGGCCGTCGAAGGCAAGGCCGATCGCAACGCGTTTACGGGCGGATTGACGATCGACCGCAAGACGCCGGGGACCGCCACCGGCCAGATCACGCTCGACACGCTCGATCTTGCCTGGTTGGGCGAGGGCATCGTCGGCCCGATCGAAGACGCCAACGGCGCGTTTTCGAAGGGGCCCCTGGCGCAGCCGGCCTGGACCGGTCTCAACGTGGCGCTCGACGTGCAGGCCGGCAAGTTCTGGCCCGGCGTCTATGGCGCCGTCACGGGCTTTGCCGGCAAGATGGAGTGGAAGGGCGACGAGGTTTCACTGACCGATGCGACCGGCGACTGGCTCGGTGGCAAGCTTGGCGGGCGGGTGCAGATCGGCAATGCCAACGGCTCGGGCTTCCTGCGGTCGCGTCTCGACGTGAAGGGCGGGGATCTGGCGCAGGCGGGCTGGGTTCATGCGGGCGCACCCGTGGCGACCGGCACGTTCGACCTTTCCGTTGCGCTTGAGGCCTCCGGTGCGACGCCCGAGGCGATGGCGCATTCGGCGAGCGGTTCGGGCACCGCCACCTTCAACGGCATGACGGTTGCCGGCGTCAACAGCGCGGCCCTGCCGCAACTGTTGGCCGGCGCCGACGCACTGAAGACGCAGATCTCTGCGGATACGATCAGAAGTGAGACGGAGACGGCGGTGTTTTCGGGCCAGTCAGTGGTCGGCGTCGTCAAGGTTCCGTTCAGCATCGCCGGCGGGGTCTTGAGGGCGCAGAACGTGACGGCCGGAGACGGCAACGCCGCCCTGGTGGGTGAGGCGGCCCTGGATCTTGCCGCCGGCCGGATCGACGGCGGCATCGACCTGACCTTCCGGCCGGGCGAAGAAGCGCTTGCAGGTGCCGAACCGCGTGTGCGGATCGTTTATGCGGGCCTGCTTGACGCGCCCGGCGTCAGCCTTGAAGTGGCCGATCTTGCAAACTTCCTGTCGCTGCGCGCCTTCGAGCGCGAGCGTCGGCGCGTCGAGATCCTGCAGGCCAATGTTCTGGAGAAGCAGCGCCTGCGCCGCGAACTCGCGCTCTACAAGGCGAAGGCTGAGGCGCGGGAACTGGAGCGGCGGCGTGCGGTTGCCGAAGAGCGGCGGCGCGCTGCAGGGGCCGAGGAAGCCGCAAGGGTGAAGGCGGAAGCCGAGGCGCGGGCCGAGGCGGAGCGCAAGGCGGAAGCAGAGCGCAAGGCGGAGGCAGAACGGCAGGCGGAGGCGGCGCGTCGCGCCGAGGCCGAGCGGCGGGCGCTGGAAGGGCCGGCAGCGACAGGCGGCGCGAGCCAGGGGCAGCCGCCATCGCAGATCGTGCCCGACGGTACGGGCGGCAGCGCCGGCGGCGCACCTGGCCAGAAGCTGAACTTCGACGTCCTGCCCGACATTACCGTGCAGTAGCAAGCGATCATCGTGATCGAAGGCGTGCCTTCCGGGTTTCCGGGAGGGGCGATCCTGCGTCGCCCGCGCGCCGCAAGTGGGGCTGCATCTACGGCAACGGTCAGTCGCCGCTTCGGCCACCAGGCTCAATCCTCTCGGGCGCAAGTCGAGGCTATTGAGCTCGCCAAATTTTAACGAATCCTGAAGCTGATTCTAAATTATTATTTACTAATGTTGCTGTCCGCGCCGAAAGGGGGGCAGCCTCCTTGGCGCATTGCTAACGGTGAAGCTTGCGGCTCGGGTCCGATCCGGACCGAAGTCGTTGCCGCATGCCGAGGGGGCAATGAAGCAAGATGCGCAACGATACGCAAAAGAACGCCGCCCGTTTCCTCAAGGATGAAGGCGGCAACTTCGCCGTCCTGTCAGCTTTTTTGATGGTGCCGCTGTTTACGGCCGCTTCCGTTGCCATAAACCTCGCCCGGATAAACCTTGAGGCAGCCAAGATGCAGGCAGCGCTCGATGCTGCGGCCTATGCGGCAGTCCGGTTCGACGGTGAAGGGCAGGCCGCGGCGGATGCCGCGGCAATGGCGGACAGCGTCTTCCTTGCCAATTTTGGCACGCCGCAAGGTGTTGACGAAATCGGCACGGAGAATGCCGGATCCGTCGCGACCCAGCCAATCGGCGTGACCTTCGGCACGGTCGGTCAGGAGACGACGGCCACGACCGCTTACACGCTGAAATACGCGCCGCTATTTTGGGGGCTTCAACCCTACACGATACGCCGGCAAAGCGTTGCCGCGCGCATGCCGGGGCGTCAAGCGTGCATCCTTGCGCTTCACCAGACGGCGAGCCGGGCGTTCGAAGTGAGTGGGGGTGCGAATGTCGATACATCCGGCTGCACCATCACCTCGAATTCGAGCGACGCGCAGTCGATCTATCTCAGCGGGTCCGCGACGCTGAAGGCGGAGTGCCTCTACGCGGCGGGCAAGGTCTCGGCGACGCTTGCGCATCTCGAACTGGCCTGCAAGGCCGCGGTGGAAGACATTGCGCCGATCGCGGATCCTTTCCGGTTCAAGAAGATGCCGACGACGGCGGGATGGGTAAATCTTGCCGGCTGCGGGCAGAATTTCGTGGGCGGCGGTGGCGGCAACGGCGACTGCAACGGCACGAGCAAGACACCAAACAATGCGCCGGACGGCTATCGCGTCGAGTTGAAACCCGGGACTTACGGGAGCCTCGACATCAAGGGCAATGTCTTTCTCCGGCCCGGACACTACATCATCGACGGTGGCAGCCTGAAGCTCGCCAGCCAGTCGGTGGTCGTGGCAGATGGCGTCACATTTTTCCTGCTCAACGGCGCGCAACTCGATTTCCACGGCGGGGCAACCTTCCGGATCACCGCGTCGACGAGCGGCGATTGGGCCGGCTTCTCGATCGTCGCGGCCAGGAACAACACCGCAGTCGCCACCATCAACGGCAACAGCAACTCGTCGCTCGCCGGGATCATCTACATGCCGGCTTCGCGGGAGATCCAATATTCCGGCAACGGCAAGACCGGAGGCGAATGCGTGCGCATCGTCGCACAGGAGATCACGATGATCGGCAACAGCAGCTTCCAGTTGGATTGCAAGGCGGAGCTTGCAAACAACACGATCAACAATCCGGGCGCGATCCGGCTGGTCAAATAGCCGGTCGCATTGCCGCCATACCGAACGCCGTCGCCTTAGAAGCGAATGGATAGGCCGAGGATCGGGCCCTGTTGCACGACATCGAAGATGAAGCCGTCATTGCTGTAATCGACGCCAAGAGCGCGATAGCCGGCGATGGCGGAGATCGTGTCGTTGAAACGGTAGCCGAGGCCAAGGCCGACGTCCCAGTCGATATCGGCGCCGCCGCCACCGACCAGGCCCCAGCCGGTCAGGTAGATTTCCGGCGTGAAGTAGTAGGCGCCGCGCACGCCAACCATGCCGTCGACCCAGGTCTTGCTGTCATCGCGGCTGACGCCATCAAGCGGGCCGCCGTGGAAGGATATGGTGGTGTCGACAGACCAGATCTTGGCGCCGCCGACCACGTCGAGATGCGAGTTCTGGTCCTCAAGGACCGTGTAGCCAATGCCGATGAGGCCGGAGAAAGTCTCCGAGTCCACGTCCACCGTGTCGGTAAAGATGCCGCGCGCCTTACCGTCGCCGGAGAGCTTCGTGTAGATAATGTCGCCGAAGATGCTGAAGCGGTCCTTGCGCGCCTCCATCGTCGCCATGGCGGCGAAGTCGAGATTGCTCCAGATGTCGCTGAAGCTTGAGTCGATATGGACGGTCGGAAGGCCAAATTGCGACGTGTCGCCGGAAAGGCCCGCCATCCAGAAATAGGGGGCGAAGGCGAATTGCCAGCCGCTCTCGGTTTCTTCCACCGGTGCGGCAGGCGCCATCAGCGGCGTGATGTCGGCTGCATGGGCCGGCTGAAGAGAGGCCGAGAGAAGGGGCACCAGGCTCAGGCAGGCCGCAAGGCCAAGTCGCGAAGAGATACTCATGAAACGCCTCCCGCTTGTGCAGCTCACGGCCGGGCTTGCAGCGCCTTTCCGTTGACCTGCTTACTTCCAACGCTCACATGCGCGACGGCATAAGCCGCCGCTGCGGCTAAGCGATCATTATATAAGCGTGTTCGAAAACAACCGATTTCGGGAGGAAGCGTGCGCTGAGGTGACGAGAACGGCGGCCGCTGTTGCATGGGCCACACAGTTATCCCGCAGGCGCTAGGCGATTTCTTGCCTTGTCAGCGGTGCGGGGCGATGTCAGCCGATATCGGGCGCGGGTGCCTTTGCCTTCAGCCACGCGAGCACGTGGACCCGCAGCGCTGAAGAAAGGTTGCTGTCGGGCGCGCGCTGGTCGTCGATTTCGGCGATGAGCTGGGCGAGGGGCATGGCCCTTTCTGTGGCGATCACCTTCAGCTCCTGCCAGAAGGCGTCCTCGAGCGAGAAGCTCGTGCGGTGGCCGTGGAGCGTCGCGGAGTGCTTACGGATCATTGCCCGGTCTCTGAGATTGATTCAACTGCCTGGCAATTCGATTCGGGAAGCCGCTGCAAGTCCTTGCTTCGGAATCGCTTTTCGTTGGAAGGCGAGGGGGCGTCAGTTCTTGTCGCCGTCGGTTTCGTCCGCAGAGGGACGTTCGAGCCTGCCCTGGTCGAGGCGGGTTTCGGCCTTGTCGTTCAGTGCCTGGGTCAGGGATTTTTCGGCCTTGGTGCGTCCGAAGGTGATGCGGTTCTGCTCGGCCTGCTTTTCCTTTTCCGTGCGCTCACGGCGCTTGCGGAACTGGCGCAGATTGACGACGTCGCCGGTCATGACCTTAAGGCTCCCTCAGCGCCGCGCGTCCCGCGGGACGCGCAAAGGCCGCTGCATCACTTTGAATTGCCCAATGTTGTGCGCTTCAACCGTAACCGACTGAAGGCTGGCTCGATCAGTTTTTCTTGCGGAAGGAGTCGAGCGAGACGACCGAACCGCCGCCGTTCTTCGGCTCGGTCGGCTTGTCGTCCTTGGCAGACGCCTCGCCATTGTCTTCCGGAACCGGGTAGGCGGTGATCTCCGCCGATTCCTGCTCTTCCTCCTCGCCAGCCGCCACGTCGAACTCCAGTTCGAAATTGACGGACGGATCGTAGAAGCCGCGGATCGCGTTGAACGGGATCACCAGCCGCTCGGGCGTGTCGGAGAAGGAGAGGCCAATTTCGAAGCCGATCTCGGTGACCTTCAGCTCCCAGAACTGGTGCTGGACCACAATGGTCATCTGTTCGGGGTACTTGGCCTTCAGGTGCTGCGAGATGCGCACGCCGGGCGCGCCGGTGAGAAACGTGATGAAGAAGTGATGCTCGCCGGGCAGATGACCGGTCGTGGCAACCTCCGTCAGGACCTTGCGGATGACGCTGCGCAGAGCGTCCTGTGCCAGAATGTCGTAGCGGATGTGGTCCTGGCCCATGAGCGTCCCGTCTTTCCTCGAACTCGATCTTACTGTCTTGCTTGGCTTACTGTCTTGCGTAGGCTTTTCTCATTGCCCATCTGGATTAGACGAGTCAATTATTCAAGCATCTATAGACCATTTCGAAGCGGGGGAGAAGGTGAAGGCTTCTGTTGCCAGGTGCCTTCGGACCCCGCCTTACGGTGCTACCCGGAAGGACTTGATTTGAAGTGTCGCACCGCGATTAAG
>NZ_DASYHB010000142.1:0-16742 GCF_035999185.1 Ensifer sp.
CGTAGGTCGGGGTCTTCAGAGCGTCAGCCGAACGGCGCATGCCACGCTTGGACGGGCTCGTTTTTCTTTTAGGTACAGCCATTTCATTCTCCACTTATCGGGCAAACACTGTTCAGCAGCCGAAATGGCCGTGTAAAACAGATGTTAATCACGGAAATTTGGCGCGCTTATACATGGCCAACTCCCGTTTGACCAGTCCCCAGCCGCAAATTTTCGACTCGGCCGTTTCAGACCTCGTCTTCGACAACGACCCAGGGCTCCGCGCGGGCGGCTTCTTCCCATTTCAGGAAAGCAGGGTGCGCTTTCACCCGCTCCATGTAACCGAGGGTCTCCTGATCCGCAACGAGATCGTAGACGTCGAAGCGGTTGACCACAGGTGCGTACATCGCATCGGCCGCGCTGAAGGCGCCGAAGAGGAACGGGCCACCGGAACGGGCTAGCGCTTCCTTCCAGATCTGCTCGATACGGGCAACGTCGGCGCGGACGTCCCCGGCCACATCGAGGGCCTGCTTCTGCCGGCGGATATTCATCGGGCAGGCGCCGCGCAGCGCCCGGAAGCCTGAGAGCATCTCCATCGAATAGCTGCGCGCCCGGGCACGCGCCTCTCGCTCAGCGGGCCAGAGCCCCGCATCCGGATTGAGCTCGGCCACGTATTCGATGATCGCCAGCGATTCCCAGACGAGGGAATCGCCATGGCGCAGCAAAGGCACCTTTCCGGTCGGCGAGATTGCCCGAATCTCGGGATTGCCGGCCGCAAAATCGAACGGGATGACCACGTCCGTAAATTCGATGCCAGCGGCCGTCATCGCGATCCACGGCCGCATCGACCAGGACGAATAATTCTTGTTGCCGACATAAAGCGTAAGTCCGGTCATCTGTTTTCCTTGGTTTCAGGTCTGTTCGAGAAAACGATCAGTTCCTCGAAGTGGTTCATGTCCTCGAAGGCGCAGAAAGCTGGAGGATCGAGCTCGATCACCGACGTATGCTCCTTGAGGAAGTTCAACTGCTCGTCCAGCATCGCCTGCCAGCGCGGCAAGGCCGCCTCGTCCAGCCAGTCGGCCGCATAGGCAAAGGTGATGTGGAATTCGCAGTCGTCGTGATCGGGGTGACGATAGCCGAAGACTTCGGCGAAGGCGTCGCGCCAACGCATCAGGCATAACCGGTCTTCGGCGCTGTCGCCTTCAAGTGCAAGGCCAGTCGGCGTGACATCTGTGATGCGCATCCTGAAGCCGTCGAGCGGCGCAAAATCCTTGAGCGCCAGGCGATAATGCTCGGTCATGACGTCGATCGGCGTGTCGCGCGGCATGTCCTCCGGCCAGTAGCGTAGCCTGCGGCGATGCTCGATAATGCCCTGAAAGACCGTCATGTGCAGGCTGGACGGATGGGTAAAGGCGAATTGCCCGGCCTCCGGCATTGCCATCAGGCGCTCGCGCACTGCGAGCAGCGCCGCCTCCGAGGATGATCCGGCGCAGACGTGGGAAACGACCGTGTTGCCCGGCTCGTGCAGGAAACGACCATCCGCGGTGAAGCGCGTCCCGAGATGTCGTGGCGGAGCTTGGTTGGCGCTGCGGCCAAAGGCGAGAAGCGATGGCGATATCGGCGTCATGGAAAATCGGGCCTTTCGACTGGAGAGAGGGCCCGGATGGCAGAACTCTACTACGTGAGGATGACACCCGCCGGCAGCAGCTTCCAATGAAAAGCTCTGATCTCAATCATAAAGGCAGGTGATGTAACCGCCGGAACGGCTGGCGCGGCGCTCGATCAAATTCGCGAGACGCTTGAGCCCACGGCCGGGTTTGCCGGCGTTGCGCTCCTTCGGATTGGGCAGCGATACCGCCAGCAGCGCCGCCTGCCGGCGCGACAGCTTGGCGGCGGAAATGCCGAAATGATGACGAGCCGCCGCCTCGATGCCGTAGATCCCGTCGCCCCATTCGGCGATGTTCAGGTAGATCTCCATCATCCGCCTCTTGCTCCAGACGAAATCGGCGGCGACCGCCAGCGGCAGTTCCATGCCCTTGCGCAGGAACGAACGGCCGTTCCAGAGGTAGAGGTTCTTGACGGTCTGCATCGGGATTGTGCTGGCGCCGCGGGTCGATTCCCCTTCGAGCGCGTCCTCGACCACGCCGCGCATCTGCCCCCAGTCGACGCCGTCATGGGCGCAGAACTGGCCGTCCTCCGACATCATCACCGACTGCACCAGAACAGGTGCTATATCGTCGAACTCGACCCATTGCCGGTCGTAGCCGCGAAAGAGGACGAGGTCGCGCAGCATCAGCGTCGAGACCGGATGAATGAACTCGACGAGATAAAGAACGATCAGTGCGTAGGGAAGGACGAGGAAGCCGAGAACGGCCAGGATGATCTGGCGGCGGCGCGTGCGCAATGTCCGGCGAAGCGAAGACCAGCGACTGGAAGGCACTTCGCCCTCCTCGCGCGCTTCCGGAACGACGTTCACGGCCTGACTGTCCACCTCACTATCCATCCCGTTCTCTTAGTGCATGGGCCGGCAGAGTTGAACGGGCTTTCTGGCAAAAGGCAAGGCGCGCAGGCGCCTGTCCCAGAGAAAGCGCGCCGCTGCGACACGAATCCCCGTTGAAAGCCCTCTTCGCCCATGCCAAAGAGCGCGCATGAGCCAGGAACCATCGTCTTTCACCCGTCGCCTTGCCAACAACGCCCGCGCCGTCGAAGCTCTGCTCGAGCGTCTGCTCGGCGCGACGAGGGAGGCGGACGAGATTGATCGGCCGGCCAACCTCATGGCCGCGATGCGTCATGGGGTCCTGAACGGCGGCAAGCGGCTGCGTCCCTTCCTGGTGATCGAATGCGCCGATCTTCTCGGCGGCAACGCCGACGCGGCGCTGCGCGTCGGCGCAGCGCTCGAATGCGTGCACTGCTACTCGCTTGTTCACGACGACCTGCCAGCGATGGACGACGACGACATGCGCCGTGGCCAGCCGACCGTGCACAAGGCTTTTGACGAGGCAACGGCGATCCTTGCCGGCGACAGCCTCCTGACCTTCGCCTTCGACATCATCGCGGCACCCTCCACATCGCTGACGGACGCGCAGAAGGTGGATTTGATCCTGGCGCTCGGACGCGCCGCCGGTCACGGCGGCATGGCGGGCGGACAGGCGCTCGATCTGGCCGCGGAAAAGACCGCGCCCGATGAGGCCGGCATTGTCACGTTGCAGGCGATGAAAACAGGCGCGCTCATCCGCTTCGCCTGCGAAGGCGGCGCCATCGTCGCCGATGCCTCGAAAGAGGACCGCGCACGGCTTCGCGCCTTCGGCGAAAAGATCGGCCTTGCCTTCCAGCTCGCCGACGATCTTCTCGACCTCACCGCCGATGCCAAGACAATGGGCAAGGCGACCGGCAAGGACGCCGCCCGCGGCAAGGGCACACTGGTGGCCCTGCACGGCCAGGCCTGGGCCGAGCAACGGCTGGAGCAACTCGTGGCTGAAGCCGAAGCGCTGCTTGCCCCCTATGGCGAACGCTCTGCTATTCTCGTTGATACCGCCCGCTTCGTCGCCAACCGCAGGAACTGACCCCGTGAGCAAATACTGGTCGCCGATCGTCTCCACGCTGAAGCCCTACGTGCCGGGCGAACAGCCGCGCATCGCCAACCTGGTGAAGCTCAACACCAACGAATGCCCTTACGGCCCTTCGCAGAAGGTGCTGGACGCAATCCGCGCGGCAGCGAGCGACGACCTGAGGCTTTATCCCGACCCGTTGGCACTGAAACTCCGGCAGACGATCGCGGCGCGCTACGGCGTGACGGCCGAGGAAATTTTCGTCGGCAACGGTTCCGACGAGGTGCTCGCGCATATCTTCGCGGGCCTGTTGAAACACGACGCGCCGCTGCTCTACCCGGATATCTCCTACAGCTTCTACTCGACCTACGCCCGGCTCTTCGAGATCGACACGGTCGAGGTGTCGCTCAACGATCGCTTCGAGATCGATCTTGCCGGCTACAACCGGCCCTGCGGCGCGATCATCCTGCCGAACCCGAATGCGCCGACCGGCATCGGCCTGCCGCTCGCGGCAATCGAACGGCTGGTCGCCGCCCACCCGGATCAGCCCGTCGTCATCGACGAGGCCTACATAGACTTCGGCGGCCAGTCGGCGGCTGAACTGGTTTCGAAATACGAAAACCTGCTCGTCGTCCAGACCTTCTCCAAGTCGCGTGCGCTCGCGGGCCTGCGCGTCGGCTTTGCCATCGGTCAGCGGCCGCTGATCGAGGCGCTGGAGCGGGTGAAGGACAGCTTCAACTCCTATCCGCTCGGCCGTCCGGCACAGGCCGGCGCCATCGCGGCGATGGAAGACGAAGCCTGGTTCGAGCAGACACGGGCAAAAATCATCGCGTCGCGCGAGCGGCTCACGGTGGATCTGGCCAAGCGGGGCTTCGAGGTCCTGCCATCCGGCGCCAATTTCGTATTCGCACGCCACCCCGATCACGCGGGCGACCACCTCATGAAGGCGCTGCGCGAACGCGCCGTTCTGGTGCGCCACTTCGCTAAGCCCCGCATTTCCGAATTCCTGCGCATCACCATCGGCACCGATCACGAGTGTGCCCGGCTGATCGAAGCGCTCGACGAGATCCTCTGAGTATCTTGTCACGGTCACAATTCGCCGTTTCGAACCGGCGATGAACTGATCTAGCTTCCGGCGACAGAGCCGGAGCCTTTCTCGCATGTTCGACCCGACGCCCTATCTGCCGCAGCTTCTCGTCGCCTGGACAGCCTATCTGATCGGAACCGCCTCGCCCGGGCCGGCGATCCTCGCGATCATCACCACCTCAGTCAGCGAGGGACGAAAGGCAGGGCTTGCGCTTGCCTTTGGCGTTTTGACCGGAAGCTATACCTGGGCGATGCTGACGGCATCGGGCCTCTCGGCGCTCATCCGCGCCTATGGCCACGCCCTCATCGTCCTGAAAATCGCTGGCGCCTGTTATCTTTTCTGGCTGGCCTATAATGCGCTGCGCGCCGCCATGCGCAGCGACAACACCAAGATCGTGCCCGTGGCGAAGGCGCAGACTTCGCTCAAGCGGCTCTATCTCAAGGGGCTCGGCATCCACCTGACCAACCCGAAGGCGATCTTCAACTGGATCATGCTGGTCTCGCTTGGCATGCCCGCGGGCGCACCGGTCGGCGTCACTGCCACCTTCATCGGCGGCTGCATGGTGCTGGGTCTGATCATTTTCTGCGGCTTTGCGATCGTCTTTTCGCTGTCGCCTGTGCACCGCGCCTATCTCAAGTCGAAGCGGCTGATCGAAAGCCTGATGGCCGGTTTCTTCGCCTTTGCAGGGCTGAAACTGCTGACGGCGCGTCTATAGACCTGAGGCGCTTCCACACGAAAGCGCCGTCCGCAACCCTTGGATCTGCGGCGAGGGGAACGCTTATTCGGCCGCCGCCTGGCCGCGGCCATAGCGCTTCTCGATGTAATCGGAAACCAGCGTCTCGAAGTCGCCGGCAATGTTCGGCCCACGCAGCGTCATCGCCTTCTCGCCGTCGATGAAGACGGGAGCGGCCGGCATCTCGCCGGTGCCGGGCAGCGAGATGCCGATATCGGCGTGCTTGCTTTCGCCGGGGCCGTTGACGATGCAGCCCATGACCGCGACCTTCAGCCCTTCGACACCCGGATACTTCTCGCGCCAGACCGGCATGTTGCGACGGATGTCGTCCTGGATCTTCTGGGCGAGCTCCTGGAACACCGTGGACGTGGTGCGGCCGCAACCCGGACAGGCGGCCACCACCGGAATGAACTGGCGGAAGCCCATGACCTGCAGCAGTTCCTGCGCCACCTGCACCTCGCGGGTGCGGTCGCCGCCGGGCTCCGGCGTCAGCGAAATGCGGATCGTATCGCCGATGCCCTGCTGCATCAGGATGCCGAGGGATGCCGACGAAGCGACGATGCCCTTGGTACCCATGCCGGCTTCGGTAAGCCCGAGATGCAGCGCATGATCAGAGCGGGCCGACAGCATGGCATAGACCGCGATCAGGTCCTGAACGCCGGAAACCTTGGCTGAGAGGATGATGCGGTTGCGCGGCAGACCGATCTCTTCGGCGAGTTCCGCCGATAGCAGCGCCGACTGCACGATCGTCTCGCGCGTCACTTCCTGGGCCGTGAGCGGGAAACCGTTCGCCTTGTTCTCGTCCATCAGCCGCGTCAGCAGCTCCTGGTCGAGCGAACCCCAGTTGACGCCGATGCGCACCGGCTTGTCGTAGCGGATCGCCATCTCGACGATCTCGGCGAACTGCTTGTCCTTCTTGTCCTTGAAGCCGACATTGCCCGGATTGATGCGGTATTTTGCCAGCGCCTCGGCGCAGGCCGGATGGTCAGCAAGCAGCTTGTGGCCGATATAGTGGAAGTCGCCGACGAGCGGCACGTCCAGGCCGAGGCGCTCGAGGCGCTCGCGGATCTTCGGCACGGCGGCAGCACTCTCGTCACGGTCAACCGTGATGCGCACCAGCTCCGAGCCGGCCTTGTGCAACGCTGCCACCTGCGCAACGGTCCCATCGATATCGGCCGTGTCGGTGTTGGTCATCGACTGAACCACGACCGGCGCCCCGCCCCCGACGATCACACCGCCGACATCGACAGCGACGGAGCCACGGCGGGGTTGCGGATCGAAATCGAAGGCGGAAGACATGAAGGCCTCTTCGTGGTCACTAAGCCGGGCGGGGATACGGGCAGAACCCGCACTGACTCTCCTCAACTTGCCCAAGCTATTTGCCCATCAGGTGGATGAGGAAAGCCTGATTGTCAACGGCGACATCATGCCCTGACGGCGATTTGATGGCGGCCTCTGGTGCGAAAGCCCCTCCTCCCGCTGCCGCGATCTTCTCCCCGCAGCCGGGGAGAAGGGACGTGCCGAGCCCTCTTGGCTCTGCCCGCAACATACGCCGAGGATACGAGAGGGCTGGAGTCCGCGGCGTGGTTCCTTCTCCCCGTAAGCGGAGAGAAGGTGGCCGGCAGGCCGGATGAGGGGCAAACGCGCGCGCTCGCGGCTCAGTGTCCCTTGGCGTGATCCGCATGGTGGGCGTGGTGCGACAGGAGAAGCACGACGATGAAAAGCACCGGCACCGAGGCAAAGACGATGGCAAAGCCCGTATGTTCGGCGACAAAGCCGATCACCGACGGTGCAAACAGCATGCCCGAATAGCCCATGAAGGTCGCGACCGACAGGCCGATGCCCGGCTGCAGGCCCGGCATGTTGCCGGCGGCCGAGAATGCAATCGGCACCATGTTGGAGATGCCGATGCCGGCAATGGCAAAGCCGAGGATGGCGATATAGGCGTTCGGCGCCGTACCGGCGATGACCATGCCGACAAGGGCTGTGACCGTGCAGATGCGCAAGGTCCGCTTGGCGCCGAAGCGGTCGCGCACGAGATCGCCGGCAAAACGCATCGTCGCCATGGTGGCGGAGAAGGCGGCAAAGCCGAAGCCCGAGAGCTCCACCGAAGCGCCGAGTTCGTTGCGCAGGTAAAGCGCGCCCCAATCGAGCACGGTGCCTTCAGGCACCATCGAAAACAGCGCCATGATGCCGATCAGCCAGGGCAGTGGCGTCATCGGCAGGCGCAGCTTTTCCTTGGCAGCGGCCGGATGCGGCTTGTCGGCAAGGATCATCGGCCAGGCGATGGCGATCAGCGATAGGCAGATCACGGTAACGACGAGCACATGCGGCAGCACACCGAAGCGCGCCATCAGGAAACCGCCGATGCCGGCGCCGATCAGGCCGCCGAGGCTCCAATAGGCGTGGCACGACGACATGATCGCACGCCGCATCGACTTTTCGACCTCGACCGCATTGGCGTTCATCGCAATGTCCATGGCGCCGACGAAGCCACCGAGCACGAACATGCCGATCGCCGCCGTCCAGACGTTGGGCACGAGCGTCAGGAGCAGCAGCAGCGGCGACAGGATGATCGCCGTGACCTTGACGACCTTCTGTGAGCCGATGCGGGCGATATAGCCGCCGGCAATCGGCATCAGCACCAGAGAGCCGATACCGAACATCAAGATCAAGAGGCCAAGCACGCTTTCGCTGATGCCGAGCCGATCCTTGAACTCGGGGATCTTCGGTGCCCAGCTGCCGGTAACAAAGCCGTTCATCAAAAACAGCAGCGAAACCGCCAGCCGGTTGCGGGTCATGTAGCCCTGGCGGACGGTCGCGGTGGGAGAACGTTGGTCCATGGTCTTGCCTCTGCGCCGGATCGTCCGGCTCAAACAGTGATTTCGATCAGATTGCCGTCGGGGTCGCGAAGGACCGCTTCGTAGAAGCCGTCACCGGTAAAGCGCGGCTTTGCGATCAATATGCCGTCGGCCTCGGCGCGCGCGGCCATGGCATCGACCGCCTTCTCGCTGCCGAGCGACAGTGCGACATGGGCAAGGCCTACCCGCTCTTCCGCCGGATCGCCCGCAGCGACCCAGGGGCCTTGCATGATCTCGATCGCCGGCCCCTCACCAAGCGTCAGGAAGCGCGAGCGGAAGCCCGGCCGCCGCCGGCTTTCATAGACGTCGCCAACCTCTGCACCGAAGAAGGACGACCAAAACCCGGCAATCGCTTCGAGGTCGCGGGTCCACAGTGCCACATGGGTAATCGTCATCGCTCAGGCCCTCCTGCCATCAAAATACCCGCGCCTGTCGCCTTAAGCGCCGCGCGCTGTTCAGCCGGTGCATCCGCTTCGAGCACTAGCGTCGCCTTGTCGTCGATGCTGGCGATCGTGTAGGTGGCCGCGGTCCCGAGCTTGTCGCTGGTGATGGCGACGACGAGACGCCGGCTTCTCTCGGCAATCAGCCGCTTGAACTCCGCGTCCTCGAAATAGATCGCCGTCAGGCCTGCCGCAGCGTCGGCGCCGCAGGCGCCGAGAAAGCAGAGATCAGGGCGGAGCAGTTCTGCATCGCGCTGCGCCCGCGCACTGATCGCCGCGCCGACCGCGCGGTTCAGTGGGCCGCCAAGCAAGATGAGCTCGACACCCGGTTTCTCCATGAGGGCCGCGGCAATCAGCGGCGTGTTGGTAATGACCGTGACCTGCAGGTCCGGCTCGATCAGATGCGCGATCGCAAGGTTGGTGGAGCCGGCGTCGAGAAACACGGTCATGCCCGGCTTGATAAGCTCAGCCGCGGCGCGCGCGAGCGCCGCCTTGCGCTCGGGTGCCATCGCCACCCGCTCGCTCAAACTGCTACGCGCCGCAGGAACGACCGGAAGCGCCCCGCCATAGACGCGCTCGCAGAGCCCCGCGGCCGCCATTTCCCTGAGGTCGCGGCGAATGGTGTCTTCAGAGACATTGAGTTCAGCCGCCAGGTCGACAGCCAGCACCCGGCCATTGGCCTTCAGCCGTTCCTGGATAAGCGTCTTTCGCTCACGGAGCAGGAGTTCACCCGACATTGTTCCAACCGTGCATAAACGTGCATGAATCGCTTAAAATGTGCATATCGAATTTTGAAACCGATTTCAAGTCGCGAAAACCAGCCCAATTGCAACGGACCAGAAAATCCGCGAACCGAGCCTTTTGCGCGCGGCTCGCGCCATTTCGAAGAAAATTCTTCATCAAAACGGTCGGGAATTGGTGTTTTATACGCTCAGATCGCCGTTTTTTTATGCGATTGTCCGCTCAATCCGGACGACGGGCCGGGCCAGAAAGAAGATGGAAAATCACGATGAAACTCCTCCCCACGCTGTTTGCCGCTGCTCTGATGCAGGTTGCCGCCCTTTCCTCCGCGCAGGCCGGCGAGAACCTCAATGCGATCAAAACCGCAGGCGTGCTCAAGATCGGCACCGAGGGCACCTACGCACCCTTCACCTACCATGATGCCTCTGGCGCGCTCGTCGGCTTCGACGTCGAGATCGGTCAGGCCGTCGCCGAAAAGCTCGGCGTCAAGGCGGAGTTCCTCGAAGGCAAGTGGGACGGCCTGATCGCCGGCCTCGACGCCAACCGCTACGACACGGTCATCAACCAGGTCGGCATCACCGAAGAGCGCAAGAAGAAGTACGACTTCTCCGAGCCCTATATCGCCTCCAAGGCCGTGCTGATCGTCAAGAGCGACAACGAGGAGATCAAGGGCTTCGCCGATCTCAAGGGCAAGAACGCGGCTCAGTCGCTGACCAGCAACTTCGGCAAGCTCGCGACCGCTTCGGGCGCCGAACTCGTCGGCACCGACGGCTTCGACCAGTCGATCCAGCTCGTGCTCACCGGCCGCGCCGATGCGACGATCAACGACAGCCTCTCCTTCCTCGACTTCAAGAAGAAGAAGCCCGACGCACCGGTGAAGATCGCCGCCGAGCAGGCCGACGCCGACTTCTCCGGCATCATCATCCGCAAGGGCGAGCCGGAACTCTTGGAAGCGGTCAACAAGGCGCTCGTCGACATCAAGGCCGACGGCACCTACGACAAGATCTCGCAGAAGTACTTCGGCGCCGACGTCTCGAAGTAACTCCAGCAACCGGCCGGTTTTACCACCGGCCATTCTCGGCTATGAAAAGCGATCCGTTCCGGTCCCCGGGGCGGATCGCGCTTTTTGAAAGGCCCGCCCCTTGCCCACCTGGCTCCACTGGCTCCCCCTCATGCTGGAATCGCTGCCGTCCCTGCTCTGGGCCGGCCTCACCTTCACCATCCCGCTGACGCTGCTTTCGTTCACCTTCGGCCTGATGCTCGGGCTCGTCACTGCCGTTGCCCGCCTGTTCGGGCCGGCGCCGGTCGTCGCGATCGCCAGGTTCTACGTCTGGGTGATCCGCGGCACGCCGCTTCTCGTCCAGCTCTTCGTGATCTTCTACGGCCTGCCGAGCGCCAATATCCTGCTCGATGCCTTCACCGCCGCCCTCATCGGCTTCTCGCTGAACGTCGGCGCCTATACGTCCGAGATCATTCGCGCAGTGATCTCCTCGGTGCCGCGTGGACAATGGGAAGCCGCCTATTCGATCGGCATGAGCTGGAGCCAGGCGATGCGCCGCACCATCCTGCCGCAAGCGGCCCGCGTCGCCGTGCCGCCGCTCTCGAACACCTTCATCTCGCTGGTCAAGGACACCTCGCTTGCCGCCGCCATCACCGTGCCGGAGATGTTTCAGACGGCGCAACGCATCGTCGCGACCACCTATGAACCCCTGATCCTCTACATCCTGGCGGCGCTGATCTACCTTGCCATGAGCTCCGTGCTATCGGCCCTGCAGGTCAGGCTGGAGCGACGCTTCGCCCGCTATGGCGGCTTCCTGGAGGCACGCACATGATCGAGCTCTCCCACATCGAAAAACGCTTCGGCGACAATCTCGTGCTGAAGGACATCTCGGTCTCGCTCGCCGAGGGCACGGTGACGGCGCTTGTCGGCCCGTCCGGCGGCGGCAAGAGCACGCTTTTGCGCTGCATCAACCTTCTGGAGATCCCGACCTCAGGCTCGATCAAACTCGGCAGCGAACAGGTGCAGTTCTGGCCCGGGAGCCGGGTCGGCTGGGCGACCGTCCAGCGGCTGCGCCGGCAGACCGGCATGGTGTTCCAAAATTTCCAGCTGTTCCCGCACCAAACAGCGCTCGGCAATGTCATGGAAGGTCTCGTTACCGTGCTGAAATGGCCGGCCGACAAGGCCAGGGCACGTGCCATGGAACTCCTGGAAAAGGTCGGCATGGCGCACAAGGCCGACGCCTGGCCGGCGACGCTTTCAGGCGGACAACAGCAGCGCGTGGCGATCGCCCGGGCGCTTGCCCCCTCGCCGCGCGTGCTGCTTTGCGACGAGCCCACTTCGGCACTCGACCCGGAACTGGCCGAGGAAGTGGTCGAAGTGCTGAGCCGGCTTGCCCGCGAAGGCACGACGATGGTGATGGCGACCCACAATCTTCGCCTCGCCTCGCGCGTCGCCGACAAGGTGATCTTCCTCGACGGCGGTCTCATCGTCGAGAGCGGTGCCCCGAAAACGATCTTTTCGGCACCCGAGCGCGAACGCACCAAGAAGTTCATCGCGTCGCTGAGTGCCCCGCACGACTACGAGATTTGAGCGTGTACGACTGATTCTCTCCGACACCGAGGTAGCAGGAGAGGTCGAACTCCCTCTCAGACGTCATCCTCGGGCTTGACCCGAGGATCCAAGCGCAAGCACCTGCCTGAGGTGTCAGGCTCTCGGAGACTGCTTCACGAGCCGCGGCCCGTGAATGGATCCTCGGGTCAAGCCCGAGGATGACGGGGGGATTGGCGGGACTGGCCACTTAAGGAGAGCCCCACAAAACGAGAAACGGCCGGGCTTTTGCCCGGCCGTTTCTGCTTAAAGGAGCGAAAACCCTCAGGCTTCGTAAACGATCAGCAGATCCTTGGCATCGATCTGGTCGCCGGCACGCACCAGCACTTCGGCGATCGTGCCGTCCTTTTCGGCGTGCAGCGCCGTTTCCATCTTCATCGCCTCGATCGAGAGCAGCACGTCGCCGGCCTTGACCGCCTGGCCGGCATTGACGGCGACGGTCGAGATGACGCCCGGCATCGGCGCGCCGAGATGGGCGGCATTGCCACCCTCGGCCTTGCGGCGCACGGCGCTGGTCGCACTGCGGTTGCGGTCCGGCACCTTGATCAGGCGCGGCTGGCCGTTGAGTTCGAAGAACACCTTGACCATGCCCTTCTCGTCCGGCTCGCTCTTGGCCTGGTGCAGGATGACGAGCGACTTACCCTTCTCGATCTCCGGCTGCAGTTCCTCGCCCGGTGCAAGGCCGTAGAAATAGGCCGGCGTCGGCAGAACGCTGACCGGGCCGTAGGTATCGGCGGCGACCGCATAGTCGGTGAACACCTTCGGGTACATCAGGTAGGAAGCGAACTCGAAGTCGTCGACCTTGCGCTCGAGCTTGTCCTCGATGGCCTTGCGTTCGGCCTCGAGATCGGCCGGCGCCAGCAGCGAGCCCGGAACCGCGGTATAGGCCTTTTCGCCCTTCAGCGCCTTCTTCTGCAGCGCTTCAGGCCAGCCGCCAGGGGGCTGACCGAGATCGCCCTTCAGCATCGAGACGACCGAATCCGGGAAGGCAATGTCCTTGGCCGGGTTCTCGACATCGGCGACGGTCAGGTCCTGGGAAACCATCATCAGCGCCATGTCGCCGACGACCTTGGACGACGGCGTCACCTTGACGATGTCGCCGAACATCTGGTTGGCGTCGGCATAGGCCTGGGCCACGCGGTGCCACTTGGTTTCGAGCCCAAGCGAACGCGCCTGCTCCTTGAGGTTGGTGAACTGGCCGCCCGGCATTTCGTGCAGGTAGACTTCGGAGGCCGGTCCCTTGAGGTCGCTTTCGAAGGCGGCGTACTGGTGACGCACCGCTTCCCAGTAGAACGAGATGCGGCGGATCCATTCCGGGTCGAGGCCCGGATCGCGGTCCGAGCCCTTCAGCGCCTCGACGATCGATCCGAGGCACGGCTGCGAGGTGTTGCCCGACAGCGCATCCATCGCCGCATCGACCACGTCGACACCGCTCTCGACCGCGGCAAGTACGGTCGCAGCCGCAATGCCCGAGGTGTCGTGGGTGTGGAAGTGGATCGGCAGGTCCGTCGCCTCGCGCAGCGCCTTGAACAGCACCCGCGCGGCCGCTGGCTTGAGGAGCCCCGCCATGTCCTTGACGGCGATCATGTGGGCGCCGGCCTTTTCAAGCTCGGCGGCAAGGGCCGTATAGTACTTCAGATCATACTTCGGGCGGGCCGAATTCAGGATGTCGCCGGTGTAGCAGATCGCCGCCTCGCAGATGCGGTTTTCCTCGGCAACGGCCTCCATCGACACGCGCATGTTGTCGACCCAGTTGAGGCAGTCGAAGACGCGGAAAACGTCGATGCCGCCCTTGGCCGCCTGGCGGACGAAGTATTTGACGACATTATCAGGGTAGTTCTTGTAGCCAACGCCATTGGCGCCGCGAAGCAGCATCTGCAGGAGCAGGTTCGGCGCATCCTCGCGAATACGGGCGAGACGATCCCACGGATCTTCGGTGAGGAAGCGCATGGAAACGTCGAAGGTCGCGCCACCCCAGCATTCGAGCGAGAACAGCTGCGGCAAGGCGCGGGCATAGGTGCCGGCGACGCGGGCGATGTCATGCGTGCGCATGCGGGTGGCCAGCAGCGACTGGTGGCCGTCGCGCATCGTCGTGTCGGTCAGGAACACCTGGTTCTGGTCGCGCACCCATTCGGCGAACTTCTTCGGGCCGAGTTCATCGAGCTTCTGCTTGGTGCCGGCGGGGATTTCTCCCTCAATGAAGGGCACCAACGGCTTGGCCGCATCGGCGGCCGGCCGCGGGCGGCCCTTCGTTTCCGGGTGACCGTTGACGGTGACGTCGGCGAGATAGGTCAAAAGCTTCGTCGCGCGGTCCTGGCGGCGCACCTGCTGGAAGAGTTCCGGCGTCGTGTCGATGAAGCGGGTCGTGTAGGTGTTGTTGCGGAACTGCTCGTGGCCGATGATCGCCTCGAGGAAGGTCAGGTTCGTCGCTACGCCGCGGATGCGGAATTCGCGCAGAGCCCGGTCCATGCGGCTGATGGCTTCGGCCGGCGTGCTGCCGGAGGCCGTGACCTTGACCAGCAGCGGGTCGTAGTAACGCGTGATGTAGGCGCCGGTATAGGCCGTGCCGCCATCAAGACGAATGCCGAAGCCGGCGGCCGAGCGATAGCCGGTGATGCGGCCATAGTCGGGAATGAAGTTCTGTTCCGGGTCTTCGGTGGTGATGCGGCACTGCAGCGCGTGGCCATTCAGACGGATGTCTTCCTGCTTCGGAACGCCCGATGCCGGCGTGCCGATCGCCTCGCCATCGAGGATATGGATCTGCGCCTTGACGATGTCGATGCCGGTCACCACTTCGGTGACGGTGTGCTCGACCTGGATGCGCGGATTCACCTCGATGAAGTAGAACTTGCCGCTGTCGACGTCCATCAGATACTCGACGGTGCCGGCACCGATGTAGTTGGTCGCCGCGGCGATTTTCAGCGAATAGTTCGCCAGTTCCTGGCGCTGCGCATCGGACAGGTAGGGCGCGGGCGCGCGCTCGACGACCTTCTGGTTGCGGCGCTGGATGGAGCAGTCGCGCTCGAAGAGGTGCACGACATTGCCATGCGTATCGCCAAGGATCTGGCTTTCGACGTGGCGGGCGCGCTCGACGAGCTTTTCGAGATAGACTTCGTCCTTGCCGAAGGCGGCCTTGGCCTCACGCTTGGCTTCGGTCACCTCGCGGATCAGGTCCTTCGGGTCGCGGATGGCGCGCATGCCACGGCCGCCGCCGCCCCAGGAGGCCTTCAGCATGACCGGATAGCCGATCTCGCCGGCAAGGCGATGGATTTCCTTTTCGTCATCAGGCAGCGGATCGGTGGCTGGAACCACCGGTACGCCGACGGAGATGGCGAGGTTGCGCGCAGCGACCTTGTTGCCGAGCTGGCGCATCGTCGCCGGCCGCGGGCCGATGAAGGTGATACCGGCGGCGTCACAGGCATCGACGAACTCGGGGCTCTCCGACAGCAGGCCGTAGCCGGGATGGATGGCGTCAGCGCCGGAAAGCTTGGCGACGCGGATCACCTCCTCGATCGACAGGTAGCTTTCGATCGGGCCGAGGTCGCGGGCAAGGTGCGGGCCGCGGCCGATCTGGTAACTTTCGTCCGCCTTGAAGCGGTGCAGCGCGAGTTTATCCTCTTCCGCCCATATCGCGACCGTTTTCAGACCGAGTTCGTTTGCAGCGCGAAAAACGCGGATGGCAATTTCAGAACGGTTGGCAACAAGGATCTTCGAGATAGGCAAGTCGGTCTCCTCAATGACTTGATATTGCGGGAAATGCTGCACCCGCGAAATAAAGTATTAGCGAGTCACCGAGCAGAGCGCAATTTCAGATGCGACAGGAAACCAAATGCCTTTGCGTCAGGAGATCAAACCCAGCCGGAAGGCGATCGCCACGACGTGGTGTCGGTTCTTCGCCTTCAGCTTTTCCTGGATGCCGTTCATGTACCAGTCGACGGTGTGGCTCGAAATGTCGAGCACCTTGCCGATGTCGTTGGAGGTCATGCCGTCAGCCAGATAATTGAGCGCTTCCATCTCGCGCCGCGTCATCTGCACCTCGACACGCGAGCCGAGCTCGGCCGAGACTTCCGGATCGGTCAGATCCAAAAGCTTCCAGAACAGCCGCTTGGCGATCGCGTCGAAAAGGCTGATCTCGACCGGGCTCAAATCGACGACGCGGCCGCCGACTGTCAGGTTGCCGAGGAGACCACGCCGGCCATGCACCGGGAAGATATAGCCGTCATAGAGACCGTGGTTGCGGGCCTCGATCATCATGCTTTCCATGCGCTTGCGGTGCGGGTCCGAGCGGAAGGCAAACAGCGTGTCGCGCCAGCGAAAACCCCGCTGAGCATGGCCGAGGTAGCGGATGGTCGGATCGATGACGACGAACTTCTTGCGGATGTAGATCTGCGGCCAGCCTTCCGGCCACCGACCGGCGAGCAGCAGCCTCAGCGGATTGTCATGCGGCTTGGGTTGCCGGACGACGCCATAGAAGTCGAAGCCGCAGCGATCGAGCAGACGCTCGAACTCAGGGATGATTTCCTCGCGTGCCTTCATCTCCTCCAGAAGCGCGAGAAACTGTACGAGCAGCGTAATGTTCATGGATCACCTTCCAGGGTCGATGCATATGGTCGCATTTCCGAATCCGGACATAAAGGCACCGTTCAGCGACCATTCATGTTGCACCCGCGATAATCCGTCATACCACGCCCGGTCTTATGCGAAATATGCAAGAAATCGGAGTTGGCACGACAGATAGCAGACTA
>NZ_DASYHB010000151.1:0-4991 GCF_035999185.1 Ensifer sp.
ATTAAAACTGTCTAGAGACTTGGACACTGGATAATACCCCGTTCCGTCTGATCGCCAAAAGCTGACGTACGAACGCCCGAGCGCCTGTGAAGCGCGATTTGGGATGCGGGTGCGGCCATTTCCGCTGTCCGTACGTGGAAACTCATTCCATGTTCGGCGCTTGGATGAAATTCACGCCGACCGCTGGCGTGTTGCCCGCTATATAGATAATTTCTCCAAATCGTGCCAGAGCAACCAAGGTCGAAACGGGACTTTTTTTGCCCTGCGGCAAAGAGGGTGAAGGGAACCTGAGAATTCATGCGCCTCATAGCTGAAGGGTTGAGCGCCAAGCGCGGTGAGGACCTGATTTTTAACGATATTTCCTTCGTTCTCGATGCTTCGGAAGCCCTTGTCGTGACAGGTCCAAACGGCTCGGGAAAGTCGACTTTGCTGCGTGTTCTGGCCGGTCTTCTGAGGCCCGAAAACGGGCGCCTGAAACTTCAGAATGGCCCCCCGGAAATTGCCCATCCGTCCGAGGCCAGCCACTATCTCGGACACCGCAACGCGATGAAGCGCGAACTGACCGTCGCGGAAAATCTTTCCTTCTGGCAGCGCTTCATGGGCAATTCGCCTGGAGGCACGGGCGCCACCCTCGACGAGGCCGTCGAAGCGGTCGGCCTGCCAGGTATCGCCCATCTGCCCTTCGGTTATCTCTCCGCCGGCCAGCAGCGTCGCATGGCGATGGCGAAGCTTATCGTCGCCTATCGCCCGATCTGGATTCTCGACGAGCCGACCGCCGCACTCGACGCCGGTGCCGACCGGCTGTTTGCGGATCTGGTGAAGGCCCATCTCGGCAAGGGCGGCATCGTGATCGCGGCGACGCACCAGCCGCTCGGGCTTGATCGGACGAAAGAACTGCACATGAAGGGTTTTGAGCATCTGGCGGGAGACCACTGGCATGATGCTTAGGGGGATGATGCAAGACGCGTTGCCGGTGGTCGCCGCTGTGAGAATGCCGGCATGATGGCGCTGTTCTTCCGCGATCTCAAACTGTCGATCCGCGCAGGCGGCGGCGCGATGATCGGCGTGCTCTTCTTCATGACGGTGGTCGCAGTCATTCCCTTCGGGGTCGGACCGGATCTGAACCTGCTTTCACGCATCGGACCCGCCATCCTGTGGATCGGGGCGCTGCTGGCCTCGCTGCTCGGCCTCGATCGGCTGTTCCAGGCGGAGCGCGACGACGGTTCGCTCGACCTGATGCTGATGCAGGAAACGCCGCTGCTTTTGACCGTCTTCGTCAAATGCGCCGCCCACTGGGCGTCGACCGGCCTGCCGCTGGTGATCGCCTCGCCGCTGCTCGGACTGTTCATGAACATGAGCGAGCTTGCGATTGGCGCCACCACGCTGACGCTTCTGATCGGCACGCCGGCGATCACGTTGATCGGGGCCGTGGGTGCAGCGGTTGCGGTGTCGCTGCCGCGCGGCGGTCTGCTCGTCTCGATCCTCGTGCTGCCGCTGGCAATCCCCGTGCTGATTTTCGGTGTCAGCGCCGTCTACGCGGCGATCGAGGACCCCGCGCCGTTCCTGCCGCCTTTGATGATCCTTGCGGCAATCACGCTTTTCTTCGCCGTCATCGGTCCGGCTGCCGCCGCTGCCGCTCTTCGCCACGCGTCCGATTGACGCAATCGGCCGGGATCGGGCGAAACTGTTTGCAGCCTTTCCGGCGAATTCGCGCTAAGTTCTTCAGATCGATCACGTTTATGATCCGGCATCCCCAACTCAATGTGATCGCGCGATTGACGCGGATCAATTGCAGCCGCAGGTCTTAAGCGCTAAAGAGCCAAGATGAGCGAAAACAGCCTGGCCATCCGCAAATTCAGCGATCTCGCCAACCCGACGCGGTTCCTGGCGCTGGCCGACCGTTTGCTGCCCTGGCTTGCCGGGCTGACGGCATTGTTTTTTGCGGTCGGCCTCTGGCTCTCCTTCACCACCGAGGGTGATTACCAGCAAGGCGAGACGGTGCGCATCATGTATGTGCACGTTCCGGCCGCCTGGCTGTCGATGATGTGTTATTCGGTGATGGCGCTGGCAGCCCTTGGCACGCTCGTCTGGCGACACCCGCTCGCCGACGTTTCTTCGCGCGCGGCTGCACCGATCGGTGCCTGTTTTACCTTCCTTGCGCTCGTCACCGGTTCGCTTTGGGGCAAGCCGATGTGGGGCACCTGGTGGGTGTGGGATGCGCGCCTGACCTCGGTGTTCGTGCTGTTTTTGATGTATCTCGGCTTGATGGCGCTGAACCGGGCGATCGACGATCCGGCGCGCTCCTCCAAGGTTTCGGCCATCCTCGTGCTCGTCGGTTTCGTCAATATCCCGATCATCAAGTTTTCGGTCGAGTGGTGGAACACGCTGCATCAGCCGGCAAGCGTCATGCGGCTCGACGGGCCGACGATCGATCCGGAGTTTCTGAGGCCGCTCGTCGTGATGGCGATTGCCTTTACGCTCCTGTTCTTCACGCTGCACGTCGCTGCGATGCGTAACGAAATCCTGCGCCGACGTGTGACCGCGCTCAGGCGGCTTGCCGCACGCGCTGCCGGCCGGGAGGCCCGTGCGAAATGATGAGCCATGCCGCTTACGTCTTCACGAGCTATGGAGTTGCGACGCTGACCGTCCTCGGCCTGATCGCCTGGGTCGTTCTCGATGGTCGGGCGCGCCGGCGCGAGCTTGCCGAACTCGAGGCTTCCGGTGTCCGCCGCCGCTCGGCCACCCAGGCCTCGGGAGAAACACCATGAGCAACGCACCCGCTCCGGGCAACCAAGAGCGCAGGCCCGGACCCATGCGCTTCGTGCTGGCAGCGCTGCCGTTGATCATCTTCGCCGGGCTTGCGGCGATTTTCTGGAGCCAGCTCAATTCCGGCAAGGACGTGAGCGAGATCCCGTCCGCGCTGATCGGCACCAAGGCGCCGACGCTCGACATGCCGGCGCTCGAAGGCGCCACACGCGACGGCCAACCAATGCCGGCGCTGACCGATCAGGCGATCAAGGGCAAGCTGACTCTCGTCAACGTCTGGGCTTCCTGGTGCGTGCCGTGCCGGCAGGAACACCCCTTCATCCTGGAACTGTCGAAAGATCCGCGGCTGACCGTCGTCGGCATCAACTACAAGGACCAGAACGAAAACGCCCTGCGCTTCCTCGGCGAACTCGGCAATCCGTTCTCCGCCGTCGGCGTCGACCCGCGCGGCAAGGCGGCGATCGACTGGGGCGTCTACGGTATCCCGGAATCCTATCTCGTCGGTGCTGACGGTACGATCCTCTACAAGCGTGTCGGCCCGTTTGACGAAAACAGCGTCAAGAACGGGCTGCTGCCGGCGATCGAGAAGGCGACGGCGGGCTCGTAGGCGGGCAGCTTGCAAAGCACTGCTGGCGGCCGCAGTAGCTTTCTGGCCAAGCCGCCCACGATTCCTCATTCCTGTGCTTGTCACAGCAATCCAGCCGCGCCGCGTCGGCGGCGCGAAAGGATATTTCTCTTCCGGTTATGGGTGGCGTGCGCGGCAAGTTCTCCCGCCCCGCGGACGCGCGGCTGCTGCATCCCTGTGACGAGCACAGGGACGAGGGAGTTCGCGGTCCATGCTATCCGGGTAAAGCTTGATGCCTGTCACGGCGTCTCTGGCGCTTTGGGAAAGCTGTGGCGGTAGAAGTAGACAGTCTCGCGGAGGGTCTGAAACCCGCTCAAATCCCCGCCTGCCAATCCCTGACCGCATCGAGCGGCCATACCAGCATCAGCACATTCAAGGTGAGGTTGTCGCGGATCAGCCAGCCGGTGAAAAGCTCGAAGACGATGGCGATCGTTACCGTTAGCCAGACCGGCATGCGGGCCGCGAACATGAAGCCCGCCACCATCGCCAGCGTATCCATGGTCGAATTCAGGATGCTGTCGCCGAAGTAATCGAGCGAGATGGTCGCCGAGCGATAGCGGTTGATGACCATGGGCGTGTTTTCGGCGATCTCCCAGGCGGATTCGATGATCATCGCCAGGAAAAGCTTTGCCGTCAGCGGCTTGCGGCGCAAAAGCAGGTGGCCGAGGCCGTAGAACAGGAAGCCGTGGATGATGTGGGACGGCGTGTACCAGTCGGCGATGTGTTGCGAGTTGCCGCTGGATTTGACCACGGGTTCGAACAGCTTGACGTAGCCGCAGTCGCAGATCCAGATGCGGCCCATCAGGTGCTGGGTGACGATCTGCACGGCGAGGACCGCGACGCAGGCCACCAGCCAGAGGAGCGCGTGACGGTTGCTGTCATTCTCCTCAAGCGTCGTCGTCACTCGGCGTTCTCCTGGTCAAGCGAATGCTTCATGATCAAGGGCATCTGGGCGAGCGTGAAGAGGATGGTGATCGGCATCGTTCCCCAGACCTTGAAGGCGACCCAGAAGTCGGTCGAGAACGAGCGCCAGACCACTTCGTTGAGGATAGCAAGGAACAGGAAGAACACGCCCCAGCGCAGCGTCAGCTTGCGCCAGCCGTCCTCGTCGAGCTTGAAGGCGGAGTGGAAGACGTAGCCGAGCAGTGACTTGCCGAAGAGAAGGCCGCCGAGCAGGATCGCGCCGAAGAGCGTGTTGACGATCGTCGGCTTCATCTTGATGAAAGTGTCGTTCTGCAGCCAGAGCGTCAGCGCACCGAAGACGAAGACGACGATGCCCGAGATCAGCGTCATCATCGGCAGGGTGCGGGTCAAAATCCAGGAGACGGCAAGCGCGATCGCGGTCGCGGCCATGAAGAGGCCGGTGGCGATGAAGATCGGTCCGCCGAGCTCGGCGAGCGCCGGGAAATGCCCGGCGAGCCATTCGCCGCGCGAATTGGCGAAGAAGAAGACCATGAGAGGTCCAAGCTCCAGCACCATCTTGAGCAACGGGCTGATTTCCTTCTGCGGCTTGGAAGCCTCGATCGACGACATCTGGGGGTCCTGTTTCTGCATGTGCCTGCTGCTCATAACACCAGCTTTGCGGCAAAACCATATCAAG
>NZ_DASYHB010000195.1:0-38154 GCF_035999185.1 Ensifer sp.
CGACAACCAGGCACGCGTCTGACACGGCCCCACGGTAGCCAGTTTGGCTCCAACATTTGGCCGCGGCGCAATGACGAACGCCTGGACCGACATCAAGAACACCGACCTCGTCATCGTCATGGGTGGCAACGCGGCGGAAGCGCACCCCTGCGGCTTCAAATGGGTGACCGAAGCCAAGCATCATCGCGGCGCCCGGCTGATCGTCGTCGATCCGCGCTTTAACCGCACGGCGTCTGTTGCCGATGTCTATGCCCCGATCCGTCCCGGCTCCGACATCGCCTTCCTGATGGGCGTGATCCGCTACTGCATCGAGAACGACAAGGTGCAGTGGGACTATGTCAGGAACTACACCAACGCCACCTATCTGGTGAACGATGCATTCGGGTGGTCCGAAGGGCTTTTCACCGGCTACGACGAGGCCAAGCGCGACTACGACCGTACGAGCTGGGAATACCAGATGAACGAGGACGGGACGGTGAAGACCGACCCAACGCTCACGGACCCGCGCTGCGTCTGGAACCTGCTCAAGGAACAGGTCGCGACCTATACGCCGGAGTTTGTCGAAAACCTCTGCGGCACGCCGAGGGATCGTTACCTGAAGATCTGCGAGATGATCGGCGCCACCTCGGCGCGCGACAAGGTGATGACCTCGCTCTATGCGCTCGGCTGGACCCAGCATTCCAAGGGTGCCCAGAACATTCGCGGCATGGCGATGCTGCAGCTTATCCTTGGCAATGTTGGGCTTCCGGGCGGTGGTGTGAACGCGCTGCGCGGCCACGCCAACATCCAGGGGCTAACCGATATCGGCCTCTTGTCGCACACCTTACCGGGCTACATGAACCTGCCGACCGAGAAGGAGACGGACTACACCACCTACATGTCGACCCGCGGCAACAAGCCGCTGATCCCCGATCAGACGAGCTACTGGCAGAACACCCCGAAATTCATGGTGAGCTTCCTGAAGGCCATGTGGGGCGATGCCGCGACGCGCGAAAACGACTGGGGCTTCAACTGGCTGCCAAAGCTGGATGTCGCCTATTACGACATCCTCAGGATGTTCGACATGATGGCCCGTGGCGAAGTGAACCTCTATTTCTGCCAGGGCTTCAACCCGCTTCTGTCCTTCCCCAACCGGGCGAAGCTGACGGAGGCGCTGTCGAAGCTGAAGCTGCTCGTCACCATCGATCCGCTGCAAACGGAAACCGGGCACTTCTGGGAAGACCATGGCATCTACAACCAGGTGAAACCCGCTGACATCATGACCGAGGTGCTGGAACTGCCCTCGACCTGCTTTGCCGAGGACGAGGGCGCAACGGTCAATTCCGGCCGCTGGCTGCAATGGCACTGGCCGGGCGCCACACCGCCTGGAGACGCCAAGCACGACACCTGGATCATGGCCAATATCTTCCTGCGGGTGCGCGAGCTCTACCGCAAGGAAGGCGGGGTCTGTCCCGAACCGATCCTCAACCTTGCCTGGGACTACGAGGACCCATACGAGCCGGAAGCGGCGGAACTGGCCAAGGAGATGAACGGCCGCGCACTGCAGACGCTTTACGATCCCAAGGATCCGACCAAGGTGCTGCTCGAAGCGGGCAAGCTGTTGCCCAATTTCGGCGTGATGCGCGACGACGGCTCCACCATGTCCGGCTGCTGGATCTATGCCGGCTCCTGGACGGAAGAGGGCAACATGATGGCCCGGCGCGACAACAACGATCCGGGCGACATTGGCACCTTCCTCAACTGGACCTTCGCCTGGCCGGCAAACCGCCGAATCCTCTACAACCGCGCCTCCTGCGACCTTGAGGGCAAGCCGTGGGACGCCAGCCGCAAGCTCATCGAATGGAACGGCGAACGCTGGGCCGGCTTCGATGTGCCCGATATCGCGGTTACGGCAAAACCCGAGACCGTCATGCCGTTCATCATGACGGCGGAGGGCACGGCACGGTTGTTTTCGCGCAAGCTCTTGCGCGACGGGCCCTTCCCCACCCACATGGAGCCTTTCGAAAGCCCGGTCGAAAACCCGTTCAATGCGAAGCTGCGCGGCAATCCGGTCGCCCGCATCTTCCCCGACGACCTGGCGCAACTGGGCACCAGCGCCGACTACCCCTTCGTCGGCACGTCCTATCGCCTCACCGAACATTTCCACTACTGGACCAAGCACAACCGGGTGAACGCCGTGCTGCAGCCGGAATTCTTCGTCGAGATCAGCGAGGAACTGGCGGCGGAACGGGGCATTACAAGGGGTGGAAGAGTGCGGGTGTGGAGCGCGCGCGGCGAGGTGTGGGCAAAGGCGGTAGTGACCAAGCGCATCCGTCCGCTGATCTGCAACGGCAAGCCGGTCCATGTGGTCGGCATCCCGCTGCACTGGGGCTTCATGGGCGCGGCCCGCAAGGGCTTTGGCCCCAACAGCCTGACGCCCTTCGTCGGCGACGCCAATATCGATACGCCGGAATTCAAGGCCTTCCTGGTCAACATCGAACCGGCGGCAGATGAAGGAGCCTCGGCATGACGAGCGAACGCGCACCGGAGCCGGTCACGGCGGCGGCCAACCCGCCGCTGCAGCCGCTGGCGTCGAACCTCCTGCCGAGCGACGTCATCAAGGTGTCGGCGACAAGCAACGTGCCGGTGCCCGAGCGGCAACTGACCGAAGTCGCCAAGCTCATCGACGTCTCCAAATGCATCGGCTGCAAGGCCTGCCAGTCGGCCTGCATCGAATGGAACGACACCCATCCGGATATCGAGGAAAATGTCGGGCTCTACGAGAACCCGCACGACCTGACGGCTGACATGTTCACGCTGATGCGGTTTACGGAATATGAGAACCCTGTCACCAACGAGTTCGAATGGCTGATCCGTAAGGACGGCTGCATGCACTGCGCCGATCCCGGCTGTCTCAAGGCCTGCCCGGCTCCCGGCGCCATCGTTCAATACTCCAACGGCATCGTCGACTTCATCTCAGACAACTGCATCGGTTGCGGCTACTGCATCGCCGGCTGTCCCTTCAACATTCCACGCGTCTCGAAGACCGCGCATGTGTCGAAGAAATGCACGCTTTGTTCGGACCGCGTGGCGGTCGGTCAGGGGCCAGCCTGCGCCAAGGCCTGCCCCACCAAGGCAATCTCCTTCGGCACCAAGGAAGACATGATCGAGCTTGCCAACGAGCGTGTCGACGACCTGAAGTCGCGCGGCTACGACCATGCCGGCCTCTACGATCCGCAAGGCGTCGGGGGCACACATGTCATGTACGTCCTGCACCATGCCGATCAGCCCTCGCTCTATTCCGGGCTGCCGGATGACCCGAAAATCTCGCAGGTGGTCCAGGGCTGGAAGGGACCGGCCAAGACCGTTGGCCTTGCCGTTGCCGGTCTTGCAGCTGCCGGCGCCATGCTTCACGGCATATTCGCTCGCCCGAACGAGGTGACCGCGCATGAGGAGGGAGAAGCCGAGGAACTCGTCGAAGATCGCGACCAAACGCCGGGCGGCAGGGAGGCGTGATGGCTGACAAACGCATCTATTCGGCCCCCGGCGACAAGATCGAGACGACGCACCCGGTCACCGTCAACCGGTATCGCGGCTACACCCGCCTCAACCATTGGGTGACCGCCGGCTGCATGATCGTGCTTCTGATTTCCGGCCTTTCCTTCTTTCATCCGTCGCTGTTCTTTTTGACCGGCCTCTTCGGCGGCGGGCAGACAACACGGTGGCTGCATCCGATCGTCGGCGTCGTACTGGTGGCAAGCTTCCTCCTGCTCTTTGCGCAGATGTGGAAGCTCAACCTGCCGCGGCGTGAGGACGTGGAGTGGAGCCGCAAGATCGGCGACCTGCTTCAGGGCAACGAGGAAAAACTTCCCGAGCTCGGCAAATACAATGCCGGTCAGAAAGTGGTTTTCTGGGGCATGTCGGGGCTCATCCTCCTGCTCGTCACCACCGGCATCATGATCTGGGAACAGTATTTCCCCCACCTCGTCTCAATCCCCGTGCGCCGCGTCGCGGTTGCCGTACATTCGCTGGCAGCGCTTTTCACGATCCTCATCTTCATCGTCCACGTCTACGCAGCCATCTGGACGCGCGGCACCATCAGGGCGATGACGCGCGGCACGGTCACCGGCGGCTGGGCCTTCCGCCACCATCGCAAATGGTTGCGCGAACTGGCTGGACGCCAGGGCTCCGACCCGTCAAAATGAACGCCTCCTACAGCGCCGCGCGTCCTGTCGGGCGCGTAGCAACGTTACTTGTTGCATGACCCGGCTTCCGGCCGGATTGCCGGAGATGCGATGGCAGAAGACCTGCAACCCGATCCCTCCCTTATCGGTGGCGTGCCGACACCGCCTCTCGCCTTCCTGCCCGAGCCGGTCAAACTGTTCCAGGCGCGGGCTCGCCGCTTCGCTTTCCTGGCGGAAAGCAATTCGCTTGCGCCTTATCTGACCTTCCTTGCGGCGACCTCCAAACTGCAGGCACGGCTCGCAGCGACCCTGACGCCCGTCACGTCACCCACGTCGGCGCGCATTGCAGAGGCCGCGCGCGCCGCGATGCCACCCGTTGACCGGCCGGCGCTTGTCGATGACCCCGAACTTGCAGCCACGTTCGATGCGCTGCTCGAAGGCGCTGCCGAAATCGCCATGCCCGACCCCGCCCGCCTGGCGCTCGATGCGGTGCGTGCGGCGAGTGAGGACGACCGGCGCTGGCTGCTTTCCAACATCCTCTCGGATCAGGTTCCAGCCGACAGCGCCGCGCCTCATCTCTTCGCTGCAGCCGCCGTGCAGGTGCACATGGCACGAATGGCCGCGACGCTCGACGCGCAAGCGCTCGTGCCGGTCAGCCCCGGTGTCTGCCCCGCCTGTGGCGGTCGGCCGGCGACCTCTTCGGTGATGGGCGCCCAAGGGATCGAGAACATCCGCTATGCCGCCTGCGGCTGCTGCGGCACCCAATGGAACGAGGTACGGGTAAAGTGCCTCTGTTGCGGCTCGACCAAGGGCGTCAGCTATCGTTCGGTCGAGACGACGGAGGCGACGGTGAAGGCCGAGACCTGCCGGGAATGCCACACCTGGGTGAAGATCTTCTACCAGGTCAAGAACCCGAGCCTCGACCCGATCGCCGACGACGTCGGCAGCCTCGGCCTCGACATCCTGATGAAGGAAACCGAATTTCGTCGCGGCGGTTTCAATCCCTATCTCGTGGGCTATTGATGCAGGAATTTCGTGTCCTTCCCTCCGTGGACCAGATGTTGACCTCGCCCGACGGCCTGGCGCTCATCGAAGAACACGGCCGCCTCGCCGTCGTCACCGCGATCCGCGCCGGACTGGAGGTCGCCCGAGAGAAAATCCGCTCAGGCGAGGATGGAGTAGCGCTTGCGGCTGGGCTGCCGCGCCGCATCGCCGACGAACTCGCTGCCGCCGCACGCTCGGCCCTTCGCCCGCTCCTCAACCTGACGGGCACGGTGCTGCACACAAATCTCGGCCGTGCCATTTTGGCCGAAGAGGCGGTTCGTGCAGCATCTGCCGCCATGGCCAATCCCTTGGCGCTGGAGTTCGACCTTGACGGCGGCGGGCGCGGCCAGCGCGACGACCACCTGCGCGGTCTGCTCTGTGAACTGACCGGCGCCGAGGACGCGACGCTCGTCAATAACAATGCCGCCGCGGTGCTGATCGCGCTCAACACGCTGAGCGACGGTCGCGACGCGATTGTTTCGCGCGGCGAGTTGATCGAGATCGGTGGCGCTTTCCGCATGCCTGACATCATGGCCCGCGCCGGTGCGAAGCTGGTGGAGGTGGGCACCACCAACCGCACGCATCCGCGCGACTACGAGGGCGCGATCGGCCCGGACACCGGCGTCATCCTCAAGGTCCACACCTCCAACTACCGCATCGAAGGCTTTACCGCCGAAGTGCCGGCGCCGAGGCTGGCAGAGATTGCCCGCAAGGCCGGTGTGCCGCTCCTCAACGACCTCGGCTCCGGCTCGCTTGTCGATCTCTCCGCCTTCGGACTCAGACGCGAGCCAACGGTGGCGGAGGCGGTCGCGGAGGGCGCCGACATCGTGACATTCTCGGGCGACAAGCTGCTCGGCGGGCCGCAGGCGGGCTTCATCGTCGGGAGGCGCGATCTGATCGCCGCCATCAACCGCAACCCGTTGAAGCGCGCCGTGCGCCTCGACAAGATCCGCATCGCCGCGCTGGAGGCGACGCTTAGACTCTATCGCGATCCCGACCGACTGAAGGAACGCCTGCCGACACTACGCTTTCTGACCCGCGCCCAGTCCGAAATCGCCGCGCAGGCGGCTCGGATTGCGCCTGAAATCGATGCGTTGCTTCGGCCGCATGGCTACCAGGCGGTGCCCTGCGCCTGCGAAAGCCAGGTCGGCTCGGGCGCGCTGCCGGTTGATACCATCCCAAGCGCCGGGCTGCGGCTGACGGGCGCCGGCGGCGACGCGCCGGAACGGCTTTCCGCACGGCTTCGTGCCCTGCCCGTGCCGGTCGTCGGCCATATCCGTGACGGCGCGCTGGTCCTCGACCTACGCTGCCTGGAGAACGACGGTTTGCTAATTGAAGCATTGAAGGCGCTATGATCGTCGGAACCGCAGGGCATATCGACCACGGCAAGACGGCACTGGTGAAGGCATTGACCGGAACCGATGCCGATCGCCTTGCCGAGGAGAAAGCCCGCGGCATCACCATCGATCTCGGCTTTGCCTATGCCGATCTCGGCGAAGGCACGATTACCGGCTTCGTTGACGTGCCGGGACACGAACGGTTGATCCACACGATGCTTGCCGGCGCCGGCGGCATCGATTTCGCGCTGCTGGTCGTGGCCGTTGACGATGGCGTCATGCCGCAGACGCGCGAACATCTCGCTGTCCTCGACCTGCTTGGCCTTGAAAGAGGCATCGTAGCACTTACCAAGGCGGATCTCGCCGGCCCCGAACGACGCGCCCAAGTATCAGCCGAGATCCGCGCGGCACTCGCCGACACCGGTCTTTCGAAAGCCCCGATCATTGCCGTCTCGGCGCTTTCCGGCGAAGGCGTCGAGACGTTGCGCGCGACGCTCGCGGCCGCCGAGACGGAAACCGCGGCGCGCAGCGACGCCGGCCTGCTTCGCTTTGCCGTCGACCGCAGCTTCACGCTCGCAGGCGCCGGCACCGTGGTGACGGGCATGGTGCTCGGCGGCCGCGTTGCGCTCGACGAAAGCGTCACGGTCAGCCCGGCCGGCCTGACCGCCCGCGTGCGCGGTATCCACGCGCAGAACCGGAAGGCCGAGGAAGGATTTGCCGGCCAGCGCTGCGCACTCAACCTTGCCGGTGATCGGGTGACGAAGGACGCGATCCGCCGGGGCGACGTCATTGTCGCGTCCGCGCTGCACGCCCCAACGGACCGCATCGACGCGACGCTTCGCATTCTCGCCTCCGAAACAAAGCCCATCGGAACCTGGTTTCCGGTGCGGCTCCACAGCCACGCGACAGAGGTCGGCGCGCGGATCGTGCCGCTTGCCGGCCCTGTTGAGCCGGGGGCGGAGGCGCTGGCGCAACTGGTTCTCGACCGCCCGATCGCCACGACCATCGGTGACCGCTTCATCCTGCGCGATACCTCCGCCAGCCGCACCATTGGAGGCGGCCGCTTCCTCGATCTGCGTCCGCCGGCACGAAAGCGCGGGACGCCGGAGCGGCTGGCCATCCTTTCTGCGTCCCGCCACGAGGAGCCGGCGGCGGCACTTGCCGCTTTGACCGATCTCGCCCCGATCGACCTTCCAGTCTTCCTGCGCGACCGTGGTCTTGGCGAGGACGCGCGCGCACGCCTCTTGGATGCTGCCGCCGCCGAGATCGTCGCCGATCACGCACTCTCCGCGGCAACGCTCGCCGGATTGCAGGCGAGCCTCGTGCAGACACTCGCCGATTTCCACGCCGAGAGCCCCGATCTCGCCGGCATCGGCCGCGAGAAGCTGCGGCTTCTGTTGAAACCGCACCTGCCGAAAAGTGCTTTCCTCGCCTTCCTCAAGGCCGAGGCGGCTGCAGGCCGCATCGTACTCGACGGGGCCTTCCTGCGGTTGCCAGGCCACGAGGTCCGGCTATCGCCTGCCGACGAGAGCCTCTGGTTACGCATCCATCCCCACCTCCTCGACGAGGGCCGATTCCGTCCGCCGCGCGTGCGCGATCTTGTGCCCCTGCTCGGCGCCGACGAACGCGACGTGCGTCACATCTTGAAACTCGCGCAGAAGCTCGGGCAGGTGCATGAGATCGCGCACGATCATTTCTTCGCCCGTGCGGTGGTGGAAGAAATGGCAGCGATCGTGCTCGAGGTGGCGGCAGAGGCGCACGATGGTTGGTTCACCGCTCCCGCCTTCCGGGACCGGGTCCACAACGGCCGCAAGGTCGCCATCGAGATCCTCGATTTCTTCGATCGGCTCGGCCTCACCTTGCGTAAGGCAGACTTGCGTCGCATAAATCCGCATCGCAGCGACCTTTTTCAGCGCTGACGGAAGGGAATCGTCTCCGGTGGGACGGCCGGACTTCAAATCCGGTTGGGGCAGCGAGCCTGTCCCGGGTGGGTTCGACCCCCACTCCCCTCCGCCAAACGATCCGGCAAGCGCATCGCGACGCGGCACCTTGGATCGTCCCCGCTTTGTTCGGCGCCCCTGAAAGAAGCCATAAAGACCATAAAGACAAAATCTTGTGAGTGTTTCCGAAGGCGCCGTCTCAGTCTGCGTGAAGCGGTTGATCGAGCAGGGATCGGTCAAACTCGAAGCGCCTATCGCGCCCTGTTGGCCGGAGGTCCCGGCGGGAAGCCGGTTGCGGCGGGGCGCTCCCGCCGCACCGTCTCAAAACACCCTTCCCTCGCGCAGATGCGTGGTCGTCCCGTTCAGAAGATAGTCGCCCACCACCCGCGACTTGTGCAGAAGCGGGTTGTGGTTGAGGACCGTGCGGATGTTGCGCCAGTGGCGATCAAAGTTGTTGTTGCGCGACGTCGCTGAACCGCCACCGAGTTCGAACATGCGCTCAGCGCTTCGCAATCCAAGCTGGCCAAGAACAAGCTGCGCTCGTGCCGTCGTCAGCGCGCTGTCGATCAAGGCAGGCTCGATCTCGGCGGGGGCTCCCCGACCCAAAGCGGCTGCCGTCCGGTCAAGCGCCGCAGCCGCGGCGGCGACCGCCGTGTCGATGGCGAAGGAGTTGGCCGCGATCTCGCCGATCACCTGCTGGACAAAGGGGTCCTGATCGGCTGTTTCGGCGCTGCTGTGCGCTGCGGAGCGGGCCTGCTTGCGGACATAGGCAAGCCCATCCGAAAGCACGTTGCGCACTGCACCCGCGGCACTCGCCGCCAGGTGCAACTGGCGCAGCGTCGAGCAATGGCGGCCGACGAGATTGTCGAGGGCGCGACGGGCCAACTCGTGCGGGAACACCTCGACATTGTCGAGGATCACGCCGCCGCTTGCGGTCAGCCGCTGCCCCATGCCGTCCCAGTCGTCGAGAATGGTGATGCCCTGCCTGCCGACCGGCAGGAGAACGCCGACCGCCTGTCCTTCCTCGTCCAGCGCGCTGAACGAGGCGAAGTCGGCGAAGGCCGTACCTGTCGCATACCATTTGCGGCCATTGAGCCTGTAGGTATCGCCCTGCCTGACGATCGTCGTCGTGACCTGTCCGGGGCGCACGGTGCCCTGTTCTGTATGGGCGCCGCCAAAGAGCTTTCCGGCGAGGATCAACTCGACGGCGCCGGCGTCCCGCTCGCGCGGTTCGCTCAGGATAACGTTTTCGACATAGTTGAAATGCGACCGGAGTGCATGGGCGACGTTGGAATCGGCAGCACCGATTGCGGCAATCATTTCGATGTAGTCGGCAACCGAACCGCCCGGTCCCCCGAGCGCGGCCGGGATGCGCAAGGTGCCAAGTTCCAGTTCGCGGAAAAGCGCGAAGGCTTCGAAGGGAAGCGTGCGCGACAGGTCTCGCTCGGCCGCGCCCTTGGCGACCTCGGCTACGAAATCGGGGACGCGCGCGAGAAGGTCCACGCGTGTCGGGCGGGAAAGGGTCAGCGCCTTGGTTATCGTCACACGTCAACTCCGAGACTGAAAAAATGGAGCGAGCAGCCGGTACCCCCGGCTGCTCGCGTGTCTTCGACGATTACGCCGTCGAGATCATTTACGATTGCCCGTCGAGATAGATGTCTGCGCCGTTGCTCCAGAGATGCTCGACGCCAAGCTTCAGGTTCTTCACCCGTTTGTCGTAGACTGTGATGACAGCCGGGGTGACGATGTCGAGCGTCGGCAGATCCTGAACCACCAGCTTCTGGAACTCGTTGAAGAGCTGCAGGCGCTTCTTCTGATCGATCTCGACGGCGGCCGTTTCGAGCAGCCGGTCGACGTCGGGGTTCGAGTACTTGGAGCCGTTGGTGAAGGGCACGCCCGGCTTGAAGTTCTTCGACCAGTAGAGGCGCTGGACGCCGACCGTCGGGTCGTAAAGGTTGCTCATGCCTTCGATGGCGATGTCGAAGTCGCGATCGGTGAAGACACGCTTGACGAAGGTCGCAAAGTCCTGCGTTCGCAGTTCCACCTTGATGCCGACCTTGGCAAGGGCCTGCGCGATGTATTCCGCGGTCTGCTTGGGAGGACCGGACGGCTGGGTCGGATCGATGAACAGCTTGAAGCGGAACCCGTCGGCACCACGGGCGTAGCCTGCCTCGTCCAGCAGCTTTTCGGCCTTCGCCGGGTCGAACTCGTATTTGGGAAGGTCCGGCGTGTAGAACTTCGCAAGGTCCGGGCTGACCGGCCCGTCGAGACGGGTGGCGTAACCGAGGTAGACGGTGTTGACGATGAAGTCCTTGTCGACGGCGTGAGCGATCGCATGGCGGACCTTGATGTCGGCAAGGTACTTGTTCTCGAGATTGAACTCGGCGCGGGCGATGCTCGGCGAATAGGGCGCCGGGTCAGTATCGACGACGAGGTTCGGATTGGCCTTCAGGCGGTCGATGTCGGTCAGCGGCAGATTGGCCGTCGAGACCTGCACCTCGCCCGTCTCGATCGCGGCAACGGCTGCGGCCGGGTCGATGATGAAGCGGAAGATGATCTGGTCAAGATAAGGCTTTGGCGCACCCCAGTAGTCCTCGTTGCGCACGAAAAGCGCGTGACTGCCGCGAACCCATTCGACGAACTTGTAGGGGCCTGTGCCGACAGGCGCGACGTTGTGCGGGTTTTCCGCAATCTTCGTACCCTCGTAGAGGTGCTTCGGAACGATCGGCGCCTCGAAGCTGGCGAAGGCGGTCAGAAGGTAGGGAGCCGGCTTGGCAAGGATCAGTTCCACCTCATGCGAGTTGAGGACGTTCGCCTCCTTCACATGGGCGAAGGTCGCCCGGCCACGCGGATGGTTTTCCTTCAACGCCAGGATCGAGAATGCCACGTCATCAGCCGTGAAATCCTTGCCGTCGTGCCAACGAACGCCCTGGCGCAGCTTGAACCAGTAGCGCAGGCCGTCTTCGCTGACCGTCCACTCGGTGGCGAGCAGCGGCTGAGGGTTGAAGTCCTTGTCATAGGTCAGCAGGCTCTCGGTCGCCTTGCCGCTGATGTAGTAGGCGGCACCGGCGCTATGGGCGATGAGCACGAGAACCGGCGGTTCCGTGCCGATATTGATCGAGACGCTGCCACCGCGCGGCGGCTCATCTGCCGCCAACGAAGGCACCGGCAGCAATGGCGCCGCAATCGCGGTGGCGAGCGCAACGGAGGAAAGGAGGAACGCGCGGCGCGTCGACTTCAAAGTCCCGGTCTTTCTAGATGTCATCTGAGTATCCCCAAAGCAGGCGAAGCACAGGCAACGCCGATTTCTCCAGCACCCGGACGGGGTGTTAGCCAGACCATATAAAATCTACTATATTTATCGAGATAGTGTAATTCTAAAGTCTGCGGCTTTTCTGAAAAAAGCTACTCAGAGCGCTCGGTTTGCCGCGTCCCTGACGTCTACGCGCAGAGGGCGCGGTTCCGGCAACGCAGCCTCGATGGAGGAAAAGTTCGCGTTTGGATGCCCGCGCGACAATCCATCCCAAGATCCGCCGGCAAAACGCAATCGACAAAATACATCAAATAAATAGATTATATACTTCTCGTGCCTAGCTTTCCGAAGGAGTTTCCCATGCGCCCCGAGTTCATCGGCCACACGTCCAACCGAGAAGGGTCCGACATTGTGCCCGCCTCCGGCCCCGTCGTCGACAAGGCCTATATCCGCAAACACGTCCAGGCCGCGGAGGCCGCGGGCATCGATCGCCTGCTCATCGGCCAATTCGCGCAGTGGCCCGACAACAACCAGATCGCGGCCTATGTCTTCAGCCAGACCGACCGGATCGGCGCCCTGCTTGCCCACCGGCCCGGCCTGATGGCCCCGACACTCGGCGCGCGTCAACTGGCGACCCTGGATCAGTTCTCAGAGGGCCGCTTGTGGGTGCATATCATCACCGGCGGATCCGACACGGACCAGGCTCGCGACGGCGACTTCGAGGATCACGATACCCGCTACGCCCGAACCGACGAGTATCTGGAGGTGCTGAAGAAGGTCTGGGAAAGCGATCAGCCCTTTGATCACGAGGGGCATTTCTACAAATTCAAGGGCGCATTCAGCCAGGTGAAGCCGTTCCAGAAGCCGCGCATCCCGATATCCTTCGGCGGTTCGTCGGACGCGGCGATCGCCGTTGCCGGCAAGCATGCGGATGTCTATGCGCTCTGGGGCGAGCCCCTCGACGGCGCACGGGAAACCATAGCCAAGGTACGAGCGGCAGCGGTTGCCAACGGTCGCGCGGCCGATGACATCCGTTTCACCCTCGCCTTTCGCACCGTCGTGGCGGAAACCGAAGATGCGGCGTGGGCCAAGGCCGCGGACATTCTTGAGAAGGTCAAGTCCCAGGTTGCGCGCTCGGCCGGCGGCAACGGCGAGAAGCTGCCGTCGAATGTCGGCTCCGTTCGCCTGCGAGAAGCCGCCAGTCGCGGCAAGGTCCTCGACAAGCGGCTCTGGACCGAAGTCGCGGAAGCAAGCGGCGCCGGCGGAAACTCGACGGCGCTCGTCGGCACGCCCGAACAGGTCGCAGACGCCATTCTCGACTACTACGACGCCGGGGTCTCCAACTTCCTCGTTCGCGGCTTCTACCCGACCGAAGATACCGTCACCTACGGACGCGATGTCGTGCCGCTCGTCAAGGCTGGTATCGCCGAACGCGAAGCGAGAAAGGTTGCAGCCGAATGACCGCGCCGCTCGATATTGTCGACATCCACGCCCATCTCTGGCCGCCAGCCTGGCGTCCCGGCGGCAGATACGAAAAGCCCTCGGGCGCATTTGCGCCCGAGATACACCGGAAGATCACCACGCCCCAGGCGCTTGTCGATGAACTCAAACAAGGCGGCGTATCCCTCGCGGTTGTCACGGCGACGATCGAAAGCCTCTTCGGGATGGAGGGGAGCGTGCCGCTTGCAGCCGTCCGGGAAGCCAACGACTGGCTGGCGACGCTTGCGCACGATCATCCCACGCTCACCGGTTTTGCCGTCGTCAATGCCTTCGCCGGCGAAGAGGCGGCCCGCGAGGCAGAACGGGCGATTGTAGAACTCGGTCTTTCGGGACTGGTGATCGACAGTTCACGCGACGGCACGTTCATCGCCGATGCCTCGGTCCGCCCGACGCTCGAAGTCGCGGCTCGGCATAAGGTACCGGTCTTCGTGCATCCAGTGGCTCACCCAAACGCCGATGTTCTGATCAAAGGTGCCGGCACTCTCGGCAACTCGCTCGGTCGCGGCCTGATGAACGGTGTCGCATTCCTGTCAGTGATCCAGTCTTCGCTGCTCGACGAACTGCCGGACCTGCACCTGGTTTTCGCGACGCTTGGTCTTGGCGCAATCGTACAGGCGGCGCGCGGCGGCATCTACGGTCGCGCCGCACGGGCGGCGGGACTGCGACCCAACATCTACTTCGACACGATGGGGCACGATCCGGACATCATCCGCACTCTGGCAGGCTTCTTCGGTGCGGAGCGGGTGCTTGCCGGCACGGACTGGCCGATCCTTGCGGCTCTCGACGCAGACGCGTTGCGGCAGAGCCTGGCGCAAGCGGGCTTGGACGAGCAGCAGGCGCGTCTGGTCGCCGGCGGCAATGCCCGGCGTCTCCTCGGCCTGCGACATGATCAAGCGGCGGCGGCTGAGTAAAGGATGAAAGAAAAAGCCCCGGGTCGATAATCCGGGGCTCCCTGCCTTTCGACTGCCGTGTGCCAGATGCCGGCGGAAACCGGTCAGGCGACGCGCTGCGAACGGGCCAACGGAATGATCTCGGCCTCCGCCGCTCCAAAACGTGGTTCGCGACCCTCGAGCGGATGGCCCGGATCGGTGAAGCCCGGCGTCGACGGATGGCCGGGCGCGACCAGGCGATCGACCAGTGCCTCATCTTCGGCATCGAGCTTGACGTCGAGTGCGCGGATGTAGCTATCCCAATGTTCTTCCGTGCGGGGACCTGCGATGGTCGAGGTGATCAGCCGGTTGTTGAGCACCCAGGCGAGCGCAAAATCGGCGGCTGCGATGCCCTTGGCCTGAGCGTGGGCGGCAATCTGCTTGGCGATTGCGATCGATTCCTCGCGGAACTCCACGTCATGCATGCGCTTGTCGCCACGCCCTGCGCGGGTATCGGCGGCAGGAGCCTCGCCGGGATTGTACTTGCCCGTGAGGACCCCGCGCGCGAGCGGGCTGTAGGACACGGCACCCAGCCCGTAGGCGGCAGCTGCCGGCAGCTGCTCAGCCTCGGCGGTGCGGTTGACGATATTATAGAGCGGCTGGCTGGCGATCGGCCGATCGATCCCGAGCTGGTCGGCGAGGTGTGCGACTTCCGCAATGCGCCATCCGCGGAAGTTCGAGACGCCGAAATAGCGCAGCTTGCCGGCCTTGATCAGGTCGGCGATCGCCCTGACCGGCTCTTCGAGCGGCGCATCGAAAACGGCGCGGTGGAAATAGAGGATGTCGATATAATCAGTGCCGAGATTGCGCAGCGAGTTCTCGACCGTCTGATAGACCCACTTGCGCGAATAGCCGCCGAGGTTCGGCCCCTTCGCACGCGAATTGACGAACTTCGTTGCCACCACCCAGTGGTCGCGATGCGCCTTGATGCCGCGCCCGACCACCTCTTCCGACTTGCCGTCGTGGTAGACGTCAGCCGTGTCGATGAAATTGATGCCCTGTTCGCGCGCCTTGTCGATGATGCGGAAGGCGACGTCGTCGGGCGTCTGGTTGCCGAACATCATTGACCCGAGTGTCAGCGGCGACACTTTGAGGGCGCTGCGCCCGAGATAGCGATACTCAACCATTCAAGTTCTCCATTTCAGTTGATGTGGTCCGCGACATGACAGGCCACCTGGTGGCCGGGCTTGATGGCGCGGAATTCGGGTTCGGTGACGCGGCAGATCTCGGTCGCCAGCGGACAGCGTGTGTGAAATCGACAGCCCGATGGAATGTTGCTCGGGCTCGGCAGGTCGCCGCCGAGAGGAGCCGCCTGCCTCGGTCGCGAAGGATCGGGCACGGCCGCCATCAAAGCGCGCGTGTAGGGATGGCGTGGGTCGGACCAGAGCGTCTCGTTGTCGGCGCTTTCGACGATACGGCCGAGATACATGACCAGAACCCGGTCGCAGAAGTAACGCACCACCGAAAGGTCGTGGCTGATGAAGAGGTAGGAGAGGCCGAACTCCTTCTTCATTTCCACCAGGAGGTTCAGGATCTGGGCCTGGATCGACAGGTCAAGCGCCGAAACGGGCTCGTCGCACACGATCAGATCCGGATTGAGCAGCAGGGCGCGGGCAATACCGATCCTCTGCCGCTGCCCGCCTGAGAATTCGTGCGGGTAGCGATTGATGGCATCGGCGGGCAGCCCGACCTTGGCGATGATGCTGGCGACCGTGCGCCGGCGCTCCGTCCTGCTGCCGGCCTTGTGCACGATCAGCGGCGCTTCGAGAATTTCACCGATCGTGTGGCGCGGGTTGAGCGAGGCGAACGGATCCTGGAAGATCATCTGGATCGATTTTCGGACGTTTCTGAGCCTCCCCTGGTCGAGAACCGTGATGTCCTCGCCCTTGAACTCGATCCGCCCCGCCGTCGGATCGACGAGGCGCAGAAGCGTCTTGCCGAGGGTCGACTTGCCGCAACCACTTTCGCCGACAAGCCCGACGGTCTCGCCGCGCTCCACCACGAGATCGACGCCATCGACCGAGCGCAGGAGGCCGTCGCGGGTCTTGTAATGGGTCTTGAGATCAGTGGCTGAGATGAGCGGCATCGGGAACGGCCTTGAGGGACGAAGTGAACGGGCAGGCGACGAGGCGGTCCGGCGTTCGCGCAATCAACGGCGGCACCTGATGGCCACAGCTCGCGCGCGCCTCGCGACAGCGTGGCTTGAAGGGACAACCCGCCTCGCCTGCCGCCGAGACGATCGATCCCGGGATTTCGGTCAAAGGACCGCTCAGATAGTGAAAGTCGTTCTTCAGTCGCGGCGAGGCAGACAGAAGCCCGCGCGTATAGGGATGCAAGGGATCGTTGAAGAGATCGCCGGGCAGCGCCTGCTCGACCTTTTGACCGGCATACATGACGACAACCTTGTCGGCCCATTGCGCGACGACACCGAGGTCGTGCGTGATCAGCACCACCGCCATTTTCAGCTCACGCCTGAGCGTATCGAGCAGGTCGAGCACCTGCGCCTGGATCGTCACGTCGAGCGCGGTCGTCGGCTCGTCGGCGATCAAGAGTTTCGGCCGGCAAGCAACGGCCATGGCGATCATCACCCGCTGGCGCATGCCGCCCGACAATTGGTGCGGATAGTCGTCGACCCGCTTTTCGGCGGCAGGAATACGCACGAGCTTCAACAGCTCGATCGTCCGTTCGCGCGCCGCCCGGCCCGAGAGCTTTTCGTGCACCTTCAGCACTTCGCCGATCTGCCGGCCGATCGACATGACAGGATTGAGGCTCGTCATCGGCTCTTGAAAGATCATGGCGATGTCGCGCCCGCGCAGCTGCCGCATCTCGCGCGCATCGAGGCCCAGAAGATTGTGGTCGTCGAAGACGATGCGGCCGCTGGTGACCCGTGCTGCGCGCGGCAGCAGCTGCATCAGGGCGAGCGCCGTCAGCGATTTGCCTGAGCCGGATTCGCCGACGATCGCCAGCGTCTCGCCTGCACTGACCTCAAACGACAGGTTACGGACCGGTTCGGCGCGCGGAAAGCCGATGGTGAGGTTCTCGACCTGAAGCAACGGCGCCATCGTCAACGATCCCCAGAGAAGCGGGGATTGAGCGCGTCGTTCAATCCGTCACCGATGAGATTGAGAGCAAGCACCGTGAACACGATCGCGAGGCCCGGAAGGGCTGTCAGGTACCAGGCGGTTCTGACCAGTTCGCGGCCTGTGCCGATCATCGATCCCCAGCTCACCACGTTCGGGTCGCCGAGGCCCATGAAGGAGAGTGCCGATTCCATCAAGATGGCGGTTGCGACCATGACCGATGAGGTGACGATGATCGGCGGCAGCGCGTTCGGCAGGATCTCGCGAAAGATGATCCGCGAATGGCCGTAGCCGAGACTGCGAGCGGCCATGACGAAATCCTTCTCGCGGATCGCGCGAAACTCGGCTCTCGTCAGCCTTGCCACCGTCGGCCAGGAGATAACGGCGATCGCAAGCGTCACCGTTGTCGCCGAGGGCTGGACGATGGCGACGAGTACGACCAGAAGGACGAAGCTCGGAAGCGTCTGGAAGATCTCGACGAGCCGCACCAGGAGATCATCGACCCAGCCGCCGAAATAGCCGGCAATCGCGCCGACGATCACGCCGAAGGTGAGACCGAGCGCGGTTGCCATCAACCCCACGAACAGGGAAATGCGCGAGCCGTGCAGGATACCGGCAAGCACGTCGCGTCCGAGCGAATCCGTGCCGAGCGGGAAAGCCGGGTCCTGGCCCGGCCAGAGAAAAGGTTTTCCGACCATGGACAACGGGTCGTCGGGATATAGCACCGGCGCCAGCAGCGCGACACCGATCACGAGTGCGAGGAATGCCGTCCCGAACAATGCATTGGGGTTGGCGAGAAAGACACCGAGGGCTCTGCGCCCATTGGTGATCGCGACCGCCGCGGATTGCTGGGACCGCGCATCTGGCGCCTTCACATTGGACCAGGCCGGCCGCTCCGGCGCAGTCGCCTGCTCGTTCGTGGCGGGTGCGGCATAAGCGCCGCCGGTGACAGCCGGATAGGCTCCGAAATCGGCGGACATCAGCGGGCTCCAATTCGAGGGTCGAGCCAGGCGTGAACAAGGTCCACTGCGGCATTGGCGATGATGACGAGAAGAGAGGACAAAAGCAGGATGCCGAGGAGCACGGTGAAATCCCGGCCCATCACCGCCTCGAAGGCAAGTCTGCCGAGACCGGGCCAGCTATAGACCGTTTCCACCACCACGGCGCCGCCGAGCATGCCGCCGATATGCATGCCGGCCATGGTGGTAATCGGGATCAATGCGTTGCGCAGGATGTGCCTCGCGGTCACCCCGAACGGCGTCAGACCCTTGGCATAGGCGGTGCGAACGAAGTCCTGGTTCTTGACTTCGAGCATGGCGGCGCGTGTCAGCCGCGCGTAGATCGCGACGTAGAAGAGCGCGAGCGAGGTTGCCGGCAGCACCATATAGCGGGCCTTGTCGAGCAACAACGGGAGCCCTTTCAGCTGCGAGCCGATTGTGCCTGCACCGCCGCTCGGCAGCCAGCCGAGCTTGACCGAGAAGAGCACGATCAGCATCAGGCCGATCCAGAAACTCGGGATCGAGTAAAAGAGCAGCGAGAACACCGACAGCAGCCGATCGGGGATGCGCCCGGCAAACGTGGCCATCAGCGACCCGAGAACGACCCCGAGCAGGATGGCAATGAGGAGGGCAACCGCCATCAGCGTCAGTGTTCCAGGCAGACGCTGGGCGATCAGATCGGCAACCGGCATGCCGTAACGCGGCGAAAAGCCGAGGCTGAACTGCGCGAGATTGCCGAGATAGGTCGCCAACTGTTCGAGTACCGGACTGTCGAGGCCGAACCGAGCCCGCAGCGCAGCGACACTTTCTTCGGTCGCGGACCCCGCCTCACCGGCCAGGACATCGGCTGCGTCGCCGGGAGCCAGCTGCAGGAGGAAGAAGTTCAGGATCACTATTCCGAGGATGGTCGGAACTGCCTGCAACAGCGTTCGTCGAAGCGTTCGCCCAATTCTCACCAGCGCCGGCATCGATGTCGCCTCTCCGTTTGGCTGTCCGCCAACAGCGAACCTTCACCTCGGCATGGTCTTTCACCGCCGATCAATTTTATTGTTGACTAAATACATAGGCTTTGTCAAATCTGTTTTGGTAATTTCAACTCACGATCACTACGATTTAGGAACTACGTTCCCACTTTTCTCATTTTAACGGCCATATCTGGAACAGAAGTCCAACATCACCGCAATTTTCGCAATGACAGACTACGCAACGGCGTTCGGAAGAAAAACGCTTCCCGGCCCATCCCTTCAAAGACAGCGGAGAAACCCGTGACACGCAAAAATGCCATCTCACAAATCTGGTACACCCGCTGTCCTGTGCCGACGCCCGTGGGTCTTGCGACCCAGCTTGGGCTGCTCGACAAGGCATTTGCCACTGAAGGCATCACGCTGAATTCGATTATCGACAGCAAGGATCGCTCCATCCGGTCCAGCCACTTCGATCACCATCTCGACTATTCGTTTCGTCATGGCGGCAATGTTCCGCCGATCCGCGCCCGCTCGGAGGGCAATCCGACGCGTCTGGTCGGCATTACCTGGACCGATGAATTCCAGGCGATCATCACGTTGCCCGGCAGCAGGATCAAAACGACGCGCGACCTCGTCGGCCGGCGCTTCGGCATCGCGCGACGCCCGCCGGGTATTGTCGATTTCATGGCTGCCACTGCGTTGAAAGGTCTCGTGTCCGCCCTGTCACTCGAAGGGCTCGCTCCTTCCGACGTCGAAATCGTCGACATCCAGCTTACCGAAAGCGTGCTCGATGGCAGAGAAGGACCGCAACTCTACGGCCTCAGAAATCGCCAGGCCTACGGTCCGGAAGTCGCGGCACTCCTGCGTGGTGAGGTGGACGCCATTTACGTCAAGGGCACGCCCGGCATCGCCGTTGCCAACCTCTTTGCAGCCCACACGGTCGCGGAATTCGGTTTCCACCCGGACCCGAAGATCCGCATCAATTCCGGCTCGCCGCGGGTGCTAACCGTCGACGAGCGGCTCGCGGAAGATCGCCCCGATCTCGTCGCCAAGCTGATCGCGACGTTGAAGCAGGCTGGCGCCTGGGCCGAGGAGCATCCGGACGAGGTACGCCGCTTCGTCGCGCGCGAGGTCGGCGCATCGGAAGAGGTTGTCGCTGCGGCCAACGGCCCGGATCTGCACAAACATCTCGGTATCGGTCTTGATCCGGACCTGGTCGAGGCGATCGGCCACTACAAGGACTTCCTGCATGAGTGGGGGTTCCTGGCGAATAACTTCGAGATCGACACCTGGGTCGACCGTCGTCCCTGGGCCGAGCTCGAAACCCGCGCTGTCGCCTGAACGAGAGAAGCCGATGACGAATCCCACCCATTTCGAAGCGGTGATCGCGAAGGCTGAAGAGCTTGGAAGACGCTTTGGCCTGACAGCACGCCACTACGATGAAACCGGCGAATTCCCATTCGCCAATTTCGATGCGCTCCACGAGGCAGGATTGCTTGGCCTGGTGACAGCGCCCGAGCATGGCGGTCTCGGCGGCGGATTGACGGAGGCGCTGGCCGTCGTCTCGGCCATTGCCCGCGGGGAGCCCTCGACCGCCCTCGTCCTTTCGATGCACTATAACCAGCACTACTCGGTGCGCACGTCAGGCAAGTGGCCGCAGCATTTGATAGAGCGCGTGACCAGAGCCAATCGCGAGGGCGTGGCGCTGATCAATGCCGCGCAGGTGGAACCGCGCGTCGGTTCGCCATCACATGGGTCGTTGCCGGAAACCGTTGCCCGGCGCGTTGGCGATCAGTGGCGCATCACCGGCCACAAGACCTATGCGACCGGCATCCCGCTGCTGCGCTGGGTGTCAGTGCTGGCGGTCACCGACGAGCCGGAGCCACGCCTGGGCTCTTTCCTGGTGCCTACGTCGGCCGATGGCATCCGTGTTGAAAGGACGTGGAACGCGACGGGCATGCGGGCAACCAACAGCGACGACCTGATCCTCGACGATGTCGCGATCCCGCTGGAAGATGTTCTCGATTTCGCACCTGCAAGCGAAGGCCTGAAGCGCGACGAACGCATGGGCGCCTGGTACTTTTCCCTCGTCCCGGCGATCTACGACGGTGCTGCCCGCGGCGCACGCGACTGGCTGATCGAGTTTACCACCACGCGGGCACCCGCAAGCCTCGGCGCACCGCTCTCGACCGTGCCCCGCATCCAGGACGGCCTCGGCGAAATCGAGGTACTGCTGACGGTCAATCGCAGGCTCCTGCGCTCGATTGCAGAGGATTTTGACAGCGGACGCGCTTTCGGCGCCGATGCCGCCGCGGTCAAGCACACGGTGATCGCCAATGCGATCGCGGTGACCACGCTGGCCCTGGAACTGGGCGGCAACCCCGGCATCAGCCGCGACAATCCGCTGGAGCGCCACCATCGCGACGCACTTTCCGGCAAGGCGCACGCGCCGCAAAACAACCTCATCCGGACAATGCTCGCCAAGGCCGCGTTCAGCCGGCACGCAGCCACCCCTGCCGTCGCGCTCGAGCCGGTTCCCGTTCGGCCTCCCCAGCAACCCCGTCTTGCCGTCGTCGGCGGCCGCTAGGAATTCCGTTATGTCTTCCCTCTCTTCCGTCTGGTACACCCGCTGCCCCGCCCCGACCCCCTTGTCGATCGCCCATCAGCTCGGCTGGGTCGACAAGCAGTTTCAGAGCGCCGGCGTTACCGTCCGCTCGATCCGCGACAGCAAGGATCCGTCGGTCCGCCAGAGCCACTTTACCCATGCGCTGGATTATTCGTTCCGGCAGGGAGGCAATATTCCGCCAATCTGGGCGCGGTCCGGCGGGCGTGAAACGCGGGTCGTCGGCATCACCACGACGGACGAATTTCAGGCGATCATCGCGCTTCCCGGCTCGGGGATCGCGGTCGCCAAAGACCTGAAAGGGCGCCGGATCGGCGTGCCGCGCAAGCCCAAATCCGATGTGGTCGATTTTCAGCGCGCCACCGCGTTGAAGGGCATCGTTTCAGCGCTTTCGCTCGATGGCCTCGATCACGGCGATGTTGATCTCGTCTATCTCGATACCGACGAGGGCAACCTGATCGAGCGCGGCAACGCCGCCTTCCTAGGCCTGAAGCGCCGCTACCCCTACGGCGACGAGTTGCTGGCGCTCGCGTCAGGCAGGATCGACGCCTTTTTCGTCAAGGGCGCGGAAGGCATCGTGCTCGCCAACCAGATCGGCGCCGTCGTGGTGTCGGAATTCGGTTTCCACCCGGACGCGAAGATCCGCATCAACAACGGCACGCCAAGACCGCTGACGGTCGACGCCCGCTTTCTTGACGAGCACTTCGACCTTGTCGTCGATCTTGTCGTGACAGTTGCGGGCGTTGGCGACTGGGCGGCTTCCAACCCGGATACGGCCGTTCGCTTCATCGCCAACGAGATCGGCGTCGGCGAGGATGCGGTCTGGGCGGCGAACGGACCGGACGTAGCTCGCCATCTCGCGCTGACACTGGACCAGGGCCAGATCGCCGCCTTCGACCACTTCAAGCGCTTCCTTCTCGATTGGGACTTCATTCCTCAAGATTTCGACATCTTCGGCTGGATCGACGAGCGGCCGCTTGAAGCCGCTTTGCGGCGGACAGCTGCATGAGCAACCGACCGATCCTCGTGACCGGCGCCACGGGCAAGCTCGGCCGGCTCATCGTCGAGCGACTGCTCGCCCGCGGGCAGCCCGTTCGCGTCTTTACCCGGCGGCCCGATGCAGCAGGTGCGCTATTTGGTGGGGCCGTGCAGATCGCTCCAGGCGATTTCGGCGATCGACGCGCACTCGACGCGGCTGTTCAAGGGGTTGGACGGCTTCTCCTTCTGTCGCCGATCAGTGCCAGGCTCGTCACAGATCAGATCGCCGTCGCCGACGCGGCTGTCGCAGCGGACGTCGCCCGCATCGTCAAGATCTCGGGCTCCGACTGGACGATCGAACCGGCGGGCAACTCGATCTCCGGTGCGGCACACGCTGCCGTGGAGCGCTACCTCACTGAGTTGCCGACCGAAACGGTTTCGCTTCGGCCCAACGCCTGGATGCAGGTCTCGCTCGCCAACACCATCAGGCTGGCGATCACGAACGGTCAGGTCGTCGCCGCCAACCTCGACGCCGGCATTGGCTATATCGACGCGCGCGACATCGCCGATGTCGCCGTAGACCAGCTTCTTGCCGACCGAGTTCGGGGCCGCACGCTCAACCTCACCGGCCCGGACATCGTCTCGTTTCGGCAGATTGCCGCGCTGCTGGCGTCCGCGTTGAAACGGCCGGTTGCGACCCTTGAGAAGCCGCCCCAGACTGTCCCTGGAGATGGCGACTTCGAGCATCGCGCCGTTGCGCAGTTCGTAAGGCTGATTGCGAGCGGCCGCGCCGCGACAACGACCGATGTCGTTCAGAGCCTGCTCGGCCGGTCGCCCCGCAGCGTCGCAGACTTCATCCTCGAGCAAGTCGCCACAGCAGCAATCCCCGAGTATCAGCCATGACCATCCCATTCGTCGATGTTGCCATTATCGGTGGCGGGCCGGGCGGCCTCGCACTGGCGCAAGGCCTGAAGAAGAACGGCATCGAAACCGCCGTCTTCGAGCGGGATCCGGTCCGGTCGGACTATGTGCAGGGTTTTCGCATGCGCATCCGGCAACGGGGTCTCGACGCGCTTAAGGCAAACCTGCCGCCGCATCTTTACCAGACATTTCTCGACACGCTCGGCCTTGCTCCAACCGAAAACCTGATCCTCGACGAACGGTTCAACCGTCTGGATGATGCCGGACAGGCAGACCGTGAGCCCGAAGACACCCATATCGAAAAGTCGGTCAGCCGGATCACGCTCAGGCAGATCCTTCTGTCCGGGCTCGACGGCGCGTTCCATACCGGCAAGCGCTTCGAGCGCTACGAGCCGCTTGCGGACGGGACGGTGATTGCGCACTTTTCCGACGGCTCGGCCGTACACGCCAATCTGCTGATCGGCGCCGATGGCGCGGGGTCTGCAATCCGTCGCCAGTTGCTGCCTGATCTCAAGAGCATCGACACGGGCGTGCGGCGTCTTGCCGGCAAGATCACCCTCGACGCCGCGGCACGGCACGGTATCTCGCCGCTTCTCACCGAGTTCAATACCAACATTCGTCCACGCGACGGACGTGGACTGATGATCACCAGCCACAGGGTCGATCCATCCGCCTGCGCACGTCATGACCTCATCGGCGGCGAGGACCCAGGACATGCCGGCATCACCGGCTTCCATTTCAACAACTCCACCAGCTACACTTGGTGGAACACGGCCTACGATACGGATGAACTCGGGCCGGACGAGGTGCTTGAAACGCGCGACGGTGCGGCACTCCTCGAAACCCTCCTTCAGCGCATCGGTCACTGGGACGAGCGTATCCTGAAGCTCATCCGCCACAGCGACCCGTCGACGGTCGCCTTCCTCAAGGTCAGGAGCTCCACGCCCGGTGCAGTATGGCAAAGCGGGCCGGTGACGCTGCTCGGCGACGCCATCCACGCCATGACCTATTTCCGCGCACTTGGCGGCAACACGGCGCTTTACGATGCCGGATTGCTCGTTTGCGAGCTTGTGGCCGCACGGCGCCACAGCAAACCGCTGCTCGCCGCCGTGAACGACTACGAAAACGTCATGCGCGACCACGGCTACGAGGCCGTGCGGTCCTCGCTTTCAGCCATGCAGCGCAATGTCGGCGCCAATCGACCGCTGAAAGCCATACCTGCCCTCTAGCTTAGGAAAGATTGATCATGTCCATCGTCGTCTTCGGTGCTTCCGGAAACATCGGCAGCAACATCCGCAAGGAGGCCTTGTCGCGCGGTCATCGCGTGACGGCCGTGACGCGCGCTAGCCCGCTTGAACCCGCCGAACACCTGACGGTCCTGAAGGCGGACATCGCCGATCCGGAACAGGTGGCAAAGATCGTCGCCGGCCACGACGCGGTCATCAGCGCCTATAGTCCCGGCCTGCGCCGCCATTCGGCCGAAGATGCCGCAGTGCTCATCGAGAAGGCGCATGCCTCGCTTTTCGAAGGCGTCAAGCGCGGCGGAGTCCGCCGCATCATCATCGTCGGCGGGGTCGGAAGCCTTGAGGCAAGCCCGGGCGTCGACGTGGTCGATAGCGATTTCTATCCCGCCGAACACAAGGCCCATACGCTGCGCAACCGCGAGATCCTGCGCAGCCTCAAACGCGGCGAGCACGACCTCGACTGGACCTATGTGTCCCCGCCCCTATCCATCAAGGCCGGGGAGAGAACCGGCCGCTTCAGACTGGGCGAAGATGCTCTGCTGCGCGACGAAGCCGGCGACAGCCAGATCTCCGAAGCCGATTTCGCCATCGCGATACTCGATGAATTCGACAAGGGGCGGTTCATCCGCCGCCGCTTCACCGCGGCCTATTGAAGGACAGATATCCCCATGTCCCGCACGCTCAATCTCAACGTCGGCATCAACACCACGGGCTATCTGCCGGCGGCCTGGAGATACCGCAGCGGCAACCGTCACGACATCTACGATCCCGACTACTATCGTCGCCTGACCGAACTCGCCCATAGGGGCCTGTTCGACGCGGTGTTCTTTTCCGACCATCCGGCCCTGATGACGGATCCCGACACTCGGCCGTTCCATACCATCGACCCGCTGATCCTCTGTACGGCACTTGCGGCACAGGTACCCGACATCGGCTTCGTCGCCACGATGTCTTCGACCTACAATTCGCCCTACAACCTTGCCCGCCGCACCCAATCGACAGACATCGTTTCCGGCGGCCGGCTGATCATCAACATTGTCTCGTCGTTCAATCCGAACGTAGCTGCCAACTTCGGCTCGGCGCCGCTGCCGCCGCGCAACGAGCGTTACGCCAAGGCGTCCGAATTTCTCGACGTCGCCAAGAAGCTCTGGGCGAGCTGGGATCCGGCCCGCGAAGGGGACGTTTCGCAAGACCGGTTCTGGGACGCCAACGCCGCCCACGCCATCGACCATGAGGGCGATCATTTCACTGTCAGGGGACCACTGAACGTGCCGCGCGGCCCGCAGGGCCACCCGGTGATCGCGCAGGCAGGTGCGTCCGAAGGCGGCATCGAACTCGCCGCCCGCCATGGCGAGATCATCTATTGCAACATCCTCTCCCGCGCCGCCGGAAAGGCCTTTGGCAAAAAGGTCAGGGACCGCGCCACTGCCCTTGGTCGCGACCCGAAGGGCATCCGGATCGTGCCCGGGTTGGTGGTGATCCTCGGCGAGACGAAGGAAGAAGCATTGCGCAAGCACGAGCTCTTCAGCGGCACCGGTTCGGAAGACGGACTGCTTGCGCGCTTCGCCAGGGAGAACGGCATTGATCCCGATGGCTTCGATCCGGACGCGGTGCTCGACGCCGAACGCTTCATCCCGGATCCGAACCGTCTGCAGGCCGTCGGGATGGGCCTTGGCCTTTCCGATCTGCTGACGCACGAGAGGCTGACGGCACGGCAGGCCGTGCGGCGCTCGGAGGGGCACCACCGCCTGCTGCTCGGCACACCGGAAGAGGTGGCAGATGGCCTCATCGACCTGTGGTCCGACGGCACAGTCGACGGCTATACGCTCCAGCCGCCACGAGCACCCGACGACATAGAAGAATTCGTCGCAAAGGTAGTTCCGATCCTTCAGGATCGCGGTGTCTATCGTCGTCGCTATGCGGAAAAAACCATACGGGAGCGCTATGGCTTGCCTTTTCCAGGCTAGAGCATCGTGACTTCAAGAAGGGTCAGCGTTCCGGCAATCCTGCCTGCCGCAAACCCGCGGCCATCTGATCCTCCCACTGCGATATGTTCCTGAACCAGGGCAAGGCTCGATACCTTTCGATGGTGAAGCCGGGTTCGCCTGCCAACAATTTTCGCGCAGCCCAACGGGCGGTCTGAAGATCGCCGCTCATCGCCGACCAGGCGGCGAGGTGGCGATAGGTCCAGGTCACGTCAGGATAGGTGTTGACGACGTCATGGGCGATTGCAATGGCCTGCGAAAGAGCGCCGCCCATGGCCAGGGAAAAGGCCATGCCCAACCTCATGTTGAATGCCAGCGGATCTCTTGGGCTGAGCGTCATCGCACGTTGAAAACGTTCCGTCGCGCGCGCGGCTTCGTCCTTGTAGATTGCGAGCCAGCCCAGGCGCGCCCACGCCCAGGCATTGTTGGGATCAAGCGTCAGCGCCTTTTCGAGAAAGATGGTGGCGCGTTCCTGGTCGCCGCAGATGCTCATGGCCGCGCCCGCAGCCGTCAGCGCGGTTGGATCATCGCTGATCAACCCCGCAGCCTCGACCGCTGCGCACGCCTTTTCCAACTCATGCTCCGGCTGTTCGCTCCAGAGGTAGGAGGCGTTTGCGGCGTGGCACCACGCCAAAAGCGCGTGCGCGCGGCCGTAGCCCGGATCGGCGGCGATCGCCTGGCCAAGCTGTTCGATCGCCTGGCTGTTGGTTTCTCTTCGCCGACCCCAAAGGTTCGGGTAGGCGCGCATGACGAGATCGTAGGCCCTGAGACTGGCGGGCGGCTTGCGCTTGGAAAGCTCGATCTCGGCATCGCGAATGGCGGGATGAATGGCCCCCGCTACCTGCGCCGCAATGCGGTCCTGGAACTCGAAAACATCCTCTATCGCGCCCTCGTAGCGATCGGACCAGAACTGGGTCCTTGTCTCCGCGTCGACCAGTTGCACGGAGATGCGCAACCGGTCGCCGCCCCGGCGAACAGTGCCTTCGACCACATAATTGACGCCGAGTTCCCTGCCGACCTCGCGCACGTCGGCGAAGCGCCCCTTGTAGGTGAATGCGGATTGTCGCGCGATGACAAAGAAATCCCGAACGCGCGACAGCGCGGCGGTGATCTCCTCGACAACACCGTCCACGAAATACTCGTCGCCGTGACCGCTGAGGTTGTCGAAGGGCATGACCACGATCGACGGCTGGTCCTTGCCACGGCGGGCCGCAACTGGTGGCACGGGCACCATCGCGCCTTCGACCGGCGCGTCGTTCTGCCAATCGACCCGATAGACGGAGATTGGCCGGGGGATGTTCTTCAAGTTCTGCTCGCCGAGGCTGATGAGCGCAAACGGCACCTTGCCGTCGAGATGATCGCGAACCGCTGCGGAAATGCAGATGCCTGCCGGAGCGGCGAACGCCTGCACCCGCGCCGCGATGTTGACGCCGTCGCCGAGAAGATCGCCCCCGGATACAACGACATCGCCGAGATTGATGCCGATGCGGAACTCCAGGCGGCGATCGGATGGGGGCTGATCCGGGAGGTTCAACAGACGGCGCTGGATTTCAACGGAGCACCGGACGGCCTGAACCGCACTTGGGAACTCGGCGACAAAGCCGTCGCCTGCGCTGCCGAAGATGCGGCCGCCATGCACGCTGACCAATTCGGCAATCACCCCACGGCAGAGATCAAGCGCACGAACGGTCCCCTCCTCGTCCAGCGCCGCAAGGCGGCTGAAGCCGGCAACATCGGCCGAAAGGATGGCTGCAAGCTTTCGATCCACAGCAGTGACTGCTCCTGCGGGCCCGATATCGTTGGGCTTGTCATGCGCATATTCACACATCCGCAGATGTTTGTCGCCGGCGGGATCGGATGAAAGATGGCTGGTTGGCGGGGCCGTATCGTCCGTGCATGCATTCGGTCGATTTCAATCAATCTGCGAACGCCTCGACGCCTGCCCGCAGGGCATCGTGGTCATCGTGTTCCAGACCGTGCAGGATATCGAGCAAGGGGAAGGTGAGCCGATAAAAACTCATGCGCCTGCGGATCCCCTGGTCGGATTGAAGGCGATGCAGGATCGTGTCGACAAAGACGTCTCCAAGACCGGCGGCAAGGCTCGCGTAGTCATAGGCCGGGTCGCCGACTTCGCAGCCGGAAAAATCGATCACGCCGGTGAGGCGGCCTTCGTGCACGAGGATGTTGCCCGTGCCGAAATCCCCGTGAACGATTAAGCGCGGAAGCCTGTCGCAGACGTTCAGGAAGTCGCGGAAAGCCTGACGCAGCTGGGGGACGGCATTCGGAGCAATTAAAGGAAAGGCCAGTGTCTCGCAGCGCACGAGCAGGTCGTGCCAGTCCGTCGAAGGCGGAGCTGTCGTGCGCTCGGGCAGCAAGGCAACGGGGACGGCGTGCAAGACGCATAAGAAATCACCGAGATCCGTTGCCAGCGCACGTTGCTCGTCCTCGTCCAGTTCAGCCAGCGTCGTTAGTGCTTGTCCCGGAAGTCGACGATGAAGCGAGAACAACGGGTTCCGATGCGCCGAAGCTTCAGCCGCGGCACATCGGTTGAAAGCAACGGACCCAGCGCCGCAAGCACCCGAGCTTCGCGTTCAAGGGCGCGCTCGGCCTCCGCATGCAGCGGAATGCGCAGGATTTCGCCGCCGACATCGTAGACGCGGTTGTTCTGTCCGACACCGACGAACATGGGTTGCACGTCGGGAGGGAAGCCGAGGCCTTTCACGATCTCCGCAAGAGGCATGCTCTCGAAGGACTGCCGGGCGAACTCGTCTTTCATCGGCGCGCTCGCAGCCCGTTTTTCCAACTCATCCATCAAAGGTTGTATGATCGCATATCAACAGCGAAGCAACCCAAGTTTATCGCCAGGCGCGCAAGGCGCCAGACGCGTGTTCCACTCAGTCCAGCCGGTGCGGTTCGCCGAGCGTATGCATCAGCCGATTGGCCCAACCGAAAATCGCGACCGCATGGATGAGATCGAGGATTTGCAGGTCGTCGAGCCCGATCTCGCGCAAATGATAGAACTGGTAGGCGCCGACATTGTCGGGATGGGCCGTCAGGTCGACGCCGAAATTGAACAGGGCCTGCTCGAAATCCGGTAGGTTCGCATCAAGGCCGCTGCCATAAATTTCGTCCACCACCTCCGGACGCTTTTCGAGCTGGATGTAGCGCGCCGCATGGACCGAAGCGCAATAGATGCAGCGGTTGACGAAGGAGGCGGCGAGCGCTCCGATCTCTCTCCCACCCCGGGAAAGTCCGCCTTCGCTGTACATGATGTCGTTGAACAGCGGCGTGCGTTCTTTCAAGGTTTCCGGGTCGTTGGCGAGTACCAGGACATAGTCCGAGATCTTCTTGTTCGATGGCGTGATCTTCAGCGCGTCGAGTTGATCGGGCGTTGCAGTATTGACGTCGACCGGCTTGACGTAAGGTTTCCAGTCGAGCGGTTCGATGGTGAATTCGTGAACGGGTTGCGCCATGTCAGTTATCCCTCAGCATCTTGAGGCCGGCCACCACCAGGACCTGATAGTTCACGAAGGCGATGAGGCCGGCGAGCGTGACGATGTCGCGATCGTCAAGGCCTGCGGCGGCGAGCTTTTCGATGTTGGCGCGCGTCGCGTCTTTGGGCGAAAGCGTGACCAGGTCGACATGGACAAGGATCGCCGCAAGCCGCGCATCTGACCCCTCGGGTCGGCTCCCCGGATCGACGATCGCCGCAAGACCGGATCCCCCCTCCTCTCTTTCGAGCAGGGTGCGGAAGTGCGCGGAAAGCTCCTGCGATTTCCAGAGCGTGGCCATGCGGGCCGCAAGCGCAGCGCGCAGCGCATAGGAGAAGTTGCGTGGCTCTGCGGGACGGAGGGCTGCCTGGTAGCTGGTCTCGCTCAGGTGCTTCAGCTTCGCCCGCTGTTCGCGCAGTGCCTCAAGGTCGGGGAAGCGCTCGAGCCCGAGAACGGTGTCGATCACGTCGTTTGTCGATGGAACAGTCATTGGTTTTCCAGTCGTCTGCAAGTGCGAGAGGTTCAGGCGGTCTTCTGCGCCGGCTCACTGGCGTCGGCGTCCACCCATTCGGTCCCGTCGAGTTCAGGCTTCTCGTAGGCCAGCAGCGCCTCCCAGTGATAATCGACATCACGAATGAACAGGGAAGAAGCGATGCCGCGCGCCAGCCAGAGGGCGCCCTCACTGATGGCCGGGATGTCACCGCTGACCTTGCCGACACTGACGGAAGCACCGTAGTTGAAGCAATGGATGTCGTTCAGCCAGGGCGCCGTTCCCGCCTCCTTTTCGGTGAAGGAGAAGTCGCCCTTCAGCCAGGGGAAGCGCCCAAGCCCGGGATTCTCCTCCCCTGCCGGCGGATCATAGCGGTCCTCCCAGCAGGCAATTTTGTCCTGATGCGGCGCAAGCTCGCCGCGGCTCAGCGGATCGATGGAGAAGCCGGTACCAAGGATGACGAAATCGGTGCGGAAGATGCGGCCGCTGGTGGTGGTGATGACGACCTCGCCGCCGTCTTCCTTCATCGACCGGATGCCGCAGTCGAAGTGGAAGGAAGCGTTCGGATGTCGACTGACCCGAAGGGTTGAGTTATGCGGCGCCGGCGTCTGCTGCTTGGCCGCATAATCCATCAATCGCCAGCGCCACTCCGGTGAGATTTCCGCGAAACCTGCGGTGACGCCATAAGAGCCGATCCCCATCAGTTTGTTGACTGTCGGCATCTCCTTGCGCCGGGCAAGAAGGCGAACCTCCCCTGCCCCCTGCTCAAGTGCCTCCGCCGCATTGTCGACCGCCGACGCGCCGACACCGATGACGACGACGCGCTTGCCCTTTAGCCGATCGAAGTCGATGTCATCGGCCGAGTGCGCCCAGGACGTGTGCCGCTCCATGCCCCTGACGAAAGCGGGAATGGTCGGCTCACCGAGCCCGTCGCGGCCTGTCGCCATCACCAGTTTCCGGGTGATGATCGCAGGCTTTGCCCCGCCGGCTATTTCGAGCTCCAGAAGCCCGTCGGCGCGCGGCACAACACGGGTGACGTTTGTGTCGTTCTCGACCGGAATGTCCATGACGTCGCGATACCAGCGCAGATAGTCCATCCACATTGGCCGCGGGATCCGGAAGAGTTCCTTCCATTCCGCCTCGCCGTTCAGTGCCGTGAACCAGGCGCGAAAGCTGAGTGAGGCAACCCCGAGCGCCGGGCCAAGAAGGATTTTCGGCGAGCGCAGGGTTTCCATCCGCGCATAGGTAACCCAGGGCCCTTCAAAACCCTTCGGCGCGCGATCGACGATCCGCAGATTGGCGATGCCAGCGCGTGTGAGCGCATGCCATGCGACGAGCCCACACATGCCGCCGCCAATCACCACCACGTCGCTGACCGCGTCGCCCGCCGCTGTCCTGACGGGTTTCGACCAGTTTTCCGGCGGATAGTTGAGATAGCTGAGATCCTGCTTTACCTGCGCATTCAGCTTCGCAAGCCGCTCCTGCTGTTGACTTGTGCTCATCCCCGGTCTCCTCTTCAGTTCGCCAACAGGACGGCATCGCGTTCGCGCCACCCCACCCAGACGTCGTCCCCTTCGATATGTGAAAGCGCCACCGGGTCGATCTGCACCGCAAGTGTGCTGCCGTCATCGAGCGTGACGGTGAGCGCGGTGTGCGCACCCTTGAAGACGCGTTCTGTGATGCGGCCGTTGAGCGAGGGGCGCCCCTCGGGCCTGCGCGACACGCAGTAAAGCGCCTCCGGACGCAGGGCCAAGGTGACATTGTTGCCGGCTGCGGGTGCCGCTCCGTTGACGTCCGCGTGCACCAAGTTGCCGCGCCAATTGATGGCGGCAATTCCATCGGATACAGCGGCAACGGTGCCCTCGAGAAAATTGCTCTGGCCGATAAAATTCGCGACGAAACGGTTGCGAGGCCGGGCATAGAGTTCGTCGGGGCCGCCCATCTGCTCGATCCTGCCCTTGTTCATCACCACGATGACGTCGGACATGGTCAGCGCCTCCTCCTGGTCATGGGTGACGAAGATGAAGGTCTTGCCAGTCTTCTGCTGGATCGACTTGAGCTCGATCTGCATCTGCTGGCGCAGCTTGGCATCGAGTGCCGAAAGCGGCTCGTCGAGCAAGAGCACGTTCGGATCGGGCGCCAGCGCCCGCATCAGGGCAACGCGCTGGCGCTGCCCTCCGGAAAGCTGCGCGGGCATGCGATCGGCATGATCCTCAAGCGCGACGAGCGAGAGAAGCTCCGTGACCCGCCGATGGATCGCGGCGCTCTCCATGCCCTTCAGTTCCAGGCCGAAGGCGATGTTGCGGCCGACCGTCAGATGCGGAAACAGCGCATAGTCCTGAAAGACGATGTTGACGTTGCGTTTGTTGGGCGGCAGGTGCGAAATCGGCTTGCCCTCGAGGTAGATCTCCCCCGAAGTCGGGCTGTCGAAGCCACCGAGCATACGCAGCGTCGTCGACTTGCCGCAGCCGGAAGGGCCGAGCAGCGTGACGAACTGGCCGGGCGCGATCGAAAGGTCGAGATCATCGACGGCGGTCAGCGCCCCATAGGATTTGTTGATGTTCTTGAAATGGACGACAGGCTGCATTGGCGTCAGCTCCTGCTACGGCGGGTATGATGTTCGGCATAGATGCCGATGGCGGTGGTGACGACGAGCACGATGGTCGCCATGGCGTTGATCTCCGGCGACATGCCCCCTTGCACCTTGGCGAAGATGAGCATGGGCAAGGTCGGCTGGTAGCCGCCGAGGAAGAAGGTGCGCACGAAGTCGTCGATGCTGGTCAGCACGCAGAAGATCATCCCGCCGAAGAGCGCCGGCATCAGATACGGGATGGTGACGCGCAGGAAGGCGACGAAGGGATCGGCGCCGAGATCGCGCGCCGCATCCACCAGATTGGCCGGCATCGAACGCAGCCGGGTCAAGACCATGATGACCACGAACGGGACGGCATGAACCGTATGTGCCAGCACGATCGCAAAGGTTCCGGTCGGAATGTCCACGGCGCGGATGAAGATGCGCATCGAGATCGCGTTGATCAGTCCTGGAACCACGGCGGGCAGGCAAGCGAGTGCAAAGATGACCGCCTTGCCCCAGATATTTTCTGCAGAAACGAGCAGTGCGATCCAGACGCCGATGATCGTCGCCGAGACGGTGGTCGCAAGTGCAATGCCGATCGAATAGAGCGAGGCTTCGAGGAACTGCTTGTCCTGGACCACCTTGCCGTACCAGGACAGCGTCCAGTTGCCGATTGGGAAGGCGATGAAGTTCGCATCCTTGAAGCTCATCGCCACCATCAGCGTCAGCGGCAACGCCAGATAGACGGCAAAGAGCCAATAGGATGCGCCAAGTGCGGTTTTGGGAAGATCGTTGAAATAGGTTCGCATCATTCCGCCCTCACATCAGCCGGACCGAGCGGCCGCCGACGACCCGCATGAACAGTCCGACGGTCGTCAACGACACCGCCAGCATGATCATCGAGAAGGCGGCGCCCTCCGGCCATTTGTCGTTCGATCCGTGGAACAGCGTCGCGATGACCTCGGGAAAGATGACCGCATTCGGGCCGCCAAGAAGCAGCGGGGCGGCAAAGACGCCGACGGACGTCAGATAGACGAGGCTGCAACCCGACACGATGCCGTCCTTGGAGAGCGGCAGGATGACCCTGCGGAACCTCTGGAAGGGTCCGGCACCGAGATCGGCTGCCGCCTGGATCAACGGCGTCGGGATTTTCTCGATCGCCGAATAAAGCGGCAGCAGCATGTAGAGCGCCAAGAGGTAGATGACGCCGAAGCTCAGCGAGAAGAAGGTGTAGAGCATCGGGATCGGCCGGTCGATGAAGCCGAACTCGCGCAGAAGCACGTTCAGCGCCCCGCGATTGGCAAGCAGCATGATGACCGAGAAGGTGCGGATCAGTTCGCCGGCCCAGAAGGGAATGAGCAACAGCAACAAGGCCCGCATGCGGTTCTTCGGCTTGACCACCTTTGCGACGTAGTAGGCAACCGGATAGACGATCACCAGCGTCGAGATCGTCACCACCGCAGCAAAGATCAGGCTGCGGACGAAGGGCACGAAATAAAGCCGGTCGGAGAAGAACAGTCCGTAGTTCGCCAACGTGTACTCGCTGCTCTTGTCCGGTTGCGGCGGATAGTTGGCGAGAAGGCTGATATTGGCCATCTGCAGGATCGGCCCGATATGCAGCATGGCGATCCAGATAAGCGGCACGCCGGCAAGCACGGCGAGACGCACGCGCCGGCTATCGACGAGAAGCTCGATCGTATGGCGATACAGTCCCGAGCTGGCCGCCCTGCCGATCCATCCGGCATAGCGCGGCACCGTCGGCAAACCGGCGGATTGCGGTTGCGTTGTCCTGTCCAGCATTCTCTTTGTTCCCGGCTCTGGAAGAGTCCATTTTTGATGGGCGATCGGCCAAAGCCGATCGCCGAGATTGCAGCCGTCAGGCTGATTTGATTTCGGCGGCGGCCTTGTCGATCATGTCGTTCTTCATGTCGCGGTTGACCGAACTGAAGAACTGGATGCGTTCGACCTGTTCCGGCGGCAGCGACAGGGCGGCGCGCTCCTTGTCGTCGAGCACCTTGTCGACACCGTCGAAGGCCGAGGAGAAACCGGACTGGCGTGTCATCGCCGCACCGATTTCCGGTGACGACAGCATGGCGTCGAGGAAGGTGTAGGCGGCGTCCGCATTCGGCGCGTTGTTGACGATGTTGAAGGAATAGAGGAAGCCGAACGTCCCTTCCTTCGGCACCGAGATCTCGATCGGGTGGCCGTCCATGATCAGCTTGGCGGCCGGCCCGGACCAGGCCTGCGCCAGATAGATGTCCTCGTTCACGAGCATCTGCTGCAGCTCGGAGCCGGCATCGTAGTATTTGCGAACCTTGTCCTTGTGCTGGATGAGGAAATCGCGAGCCTGGTTCGTTGCGGCCTGCGCGACATCGGGCTTGTCGCCATAGGTCACGTAATCACCGTCATTGCCCTGGTAGCGCATGACGATCGAGAGGAAGTCGCTGACGATGTAGGACGTCAGGTTCTTGTTTTCGTCATCGAACATGATCGCCCAGCTATCGGAGGCCTTGGCGTATTCGGTGTTGCGCACGAGACCCTCGAAGCCGGCAAGCAAGGGAACGCCGAAGGTCTTGCCGTCGACGGTCAGCTGCGGCGCGCCCCTATAGGCGGCGGCAAGCTTGTCCCAGTTCTTCAGCCGCGCGGTGTCGAGCGACGAGAGCAGGTTCGATTTCATGAACTGAGAGAGGCGGTGGCCGGTCACGGTCACGATGTCGGTGGAGGGTGCAGCTCCTTCGGCGGTCAACAGGTTGTACTGCTTGCCCTGGTCGTCGGTCAGGCGGATGCGCACTTCGATGCCGGTATCCTTCTGGAACTGGTCGATGAAGGACTGCGGTACGAACTTGTCATAGGTCGTGATGTTGACGACCTTGCTCTGGGCGAAGGCCGGGCGGATGATCGAAGGCGCTGCGAGCACGCCGGCCCCGGTTGCCAGCAGCTTCATGGCCGATCGGCGGGTTACGTCAAAATTGTTCATCTCGTTCTCCTCATTTTGGCAGGCTCGATTTTCGTTTGAGCGTTTAGAGCTTTTGCTCCCCTTTATTTCGCCGCCGGGTTGTCCGGTGGCGCACCAATGCCGGCGGTCCTGCCGGCAAGGCTCCTTTCGGCGATGCGCGCCATCTGCTTGGGATCGTGGACAGTCAGGTCCGGCATCCGCTCCGACGCGATCCGCGAAATGCGTTGGATGAGTTCCCGGACCCCCGCCGAGAGCGGGCGGGAGGCGGCCGACAGGATCGCCCAGAGGAAGGGGATCTCGACGTCGAGCGGCCGAACTACGATCGGCGCCGATTGCAGGCCGTAGGCGGTCGCCGGTTCGATAATCGCCACGCCCAGGCCGAGCGATGCGACCTGCACCGCGTTGTTGGCCGCGTTGGTGGCAATGATCCGAGTGGGTCGCACGCCCGCCGCTTCGAGCGCTTCATCGACGCTGTGGCGCAGCCGAAACGGATTGGACATGGTTACAAGCGTGCGCCCGGCAAGATCGGAGATCGAGATTACGTCCTTCGCGGCCAGTGGATCGTGCGACGCCACGGCGGCCACGCAGCGCCCCTCGAAGAAGCCCTGCACCTCCAGGCCTGGCTGATCGGCCGGCAGCGATGTCACGCAGAAATCCGCCGTGCGGGCGAACACCGACTGCACCGCCGCCTCTGCGGGCATGCTGCGCAGATTGATCGTGTGCGGCAGCAGATGGTCGGGCAATTCGGCAAGGGCGATAGGGATGATGCCGCTGGCAAAGGCCGGCGTCGCGGCGATCTCGATCGGCTCGGGTTCCTTGCCGGCGATCGCCTTGGCCCGGTTGCGCAGGTGCCCGATGCCGCTGACAAACCGCTCCGCATCGTCATGGAAGGCGATCCCCTTGTCGGTCGGGGCGATCCTCGGGCCATTGCGCTCAAACAACGCAAAACCGAGCGACGTCTCCAGATCCTGAATGAGGCGCGTCACCTGTGACTGGGAACGGTCGAGCAGGCGGGCAGCGCCGGTGATGCTGCCCGTCGACATGACTGCGAGAAAGGCCTCGAGGTCGCGAACTTCCATAGATTATCATGCGCTCCTTGCATGGTAGATAATCAATAGTGCATAAAACGCATTCTCAGTTCTAGTGACAAAAGACAATTTTCTTCATTTCGCGGTGGCGCGCCGCCTCACCAGTCCATGACCACCTTGCCGGAATTGCCGGAGCGCATGGCCTCGAAGCCGTCGCGGAACTCGTCGATGCCGATGCGGTGGGTGATGACGGGGGAAAGGTCAAGGCCGCCCTGTACGAAGGCGATCATCTTGTACCAGGTCTCGAACATCTCGCGGCCGTAGATGCCCTTCAGGTTGAGCATCTTGAAGATCACCTTGTTCCAGTCGATCTCGAAGCCTGCCGGCGCAATGCCGAGGATGGCGATCTTGCCGCCATTGTTCATCTTGTCGATCATGTCGCGGAAGGCAGGGGCGGCACCCGACATCTCCAGCCCGACGTCAAACCCCTCGGTCATGCCGATCGCCTTCATCACGTCGGCAAGGTTCTCCTTCGACGCATCGACGACATGGTCGATGCCGACGCTCTTGGCGAGCGCCAGCCGCGTCGGGTTGATGTCGGTGATGACCACCTTGCGCGCACCCGAACGCTTGGCAACCATCGCCCCCATGATG
>NZ_DASYHB010000046.1:0-23595 GCF_035999185.1 Ensifer sp.
TCGTAGATCGGAAGCACGGCGCCACCGGGATAGCCGAAGATATGCTCGACGCCATTGTCCTTCAGTGCCTGGAGAACGATCTCCGCGCCTGTCATCTGGTTTTCTGTACCGCTCATTGACTTGCTTCCGTCCCTTTTCCCACTTGGGTGCTTAGCTTGTTTGGAGGCATAAAAAAAGGCCCCGTCAGGAGCCTCGTTTAGCGCATGGGTGGCTACCGCCGGATGGTTACACCATCCTGCCCATGCGCCGTCCCACCACAAGAATAACCGCAAAATTGTTCATGGGCCGAGTTGATAACCACAAATGCGCAAGGCGTCAACGGCTTTTAGTTACACGATCTGCCCCCTTGGCGGAACTTTGTTGCGCGGGGCCGAAGCGCCCGGCGCGAAGGCCGGCCGAGAAACGCGGGCGGCCACGAGCGTGGCGACGACCATGTGGGCCTCAGGCTTGACGACGGCGAAGCTTGGCGCTACCTCGCTTCCCGGGCTTCAGATCCCCGCCGCTCGCAGACGTCAAGTCCCGGTGAAATCTGACATCTGACGATATCCTTTCGCCCCGATCGCATTTCGTGTGGCAGGCAATGCGAGCCCCTCCTCTTCCCCATCGAAATGCGAAGTACAGGAGTGCGGGATGTCCAAGGACACCTCCAGGCAGAATGCCTTCTTATCCGCGCCGCTTGGCGCGATTTTCGCGAAAACGGCGCTACCGATCATCTTCGTGATGAGCATGAACGGGCTTTTGACCGTCGTCGACGCCATCATGCTCGGGATCTATGTCGGCGCGGATGCGGTCGCTGCCGTCACCACGGTCTTTCCCATCTTCATCCTGACCGTGGCGCTTTCGACCCTCGTCGTCAGCGGCATGGCGAGCCTCCTCGCCCGCCATCTCGGAGCCCGCCGCTTTGCCGAGGCGCGCGGCGTGTTTGCCGGCGCGCATCTGCTGGCGCTGGCGATTGCCGTCGTGCTGGCCGGCCTGTTTGCCGTTGTCGGCGGGCAACTGGTCCTGACGCTTTCGAACGGTCCGGGGCCTCTCGCCCGGATGGCGCATGACTATATCGCCATCCTCATCGTCTGCGCGCCGATCCAGTTCCTGCTTGCGGTGCAATCGGATGCGCTGCGTTGCGAGGGCCGCGCAGGGCTCATGGCCGGTCTCAGCCTGCTGGTCTCGCTCGCAAACCTTGCGTTCAACTACGTGCTGATCGCCCAGCTGGAATGGGGCGTGACGGGCTCGGCGATGGGCACCGTAATGGCGCAAGCCTTGGCGCTTGGGCTCATCGTGCTCTTCCGGCTCGTCGGACGCACCGAACTTCGCCTCTCGGCGCTCGTCCGGCACAATCCGATGACCGGATGGGCACGCATGATCGCACTCGGGAGCCCGCAAAGCCTCGGCTTCCTCGGCATGGCGCTCGTTTCGGTGACGATCATGACCGCTCTGCAAAAGACGGCATCCGAAAGCTACGACACGACGGTCGCAGCCTATGGCATCATCACCCGCATCATGACCTTTGCGCTGTTGCCGCTCCTGGGCTTGAGCCAGGCGATGCAGGCGATCGTCGGCAACAACATCGGCGCCGGCCACGCCGTGCGGGCAAGAAGGGCGCTCCGGCTCGGCCTGCTCGTCGCTCTCCTCTATTGCCTTTCCGTTGAAGTCCTGCTCGTCGGATTTGCCCGGCCGATCGGCTGGCTCTTCGTCGACAGCGAGGCGGTCGTGACAGACGTCGCGCGGATCTTGCCCGTCATGGCCGCGCTTTACGTCTTTTCCGGCCCGCTGATCCTGCTCGGCAGCTATTTCCAGGCGATCGGCGATGCCGGCCGGGCGGCGATCCTCGGATTGTCGAAGCCTTATCTCTTCACCATGCCGCTCGTTGCGCTCTACGCGTCCAACTTCGGCGAGCGGGGCATCTGGTTCGCCACCCCCACCGCCGAGGCGCTGCTGCTCATCGTTGCCGCGTTTATCGTGCGGCGGGCATCGCGGCAGAGAGGTCTCGTCAGCCAAACGCCTTGACCGTCGACGGCGCGCCTTGTGGAAACCTCGGCGCGCCGTCCCGTCGGGCGAGGTCCGCTTCCGGACGCCTTGAGAACACGCTAAAATATGGCAACTTGCGGAGAACGGGATGGCAAACGGGCGCGTCGAGCGGCGACTTGCGGTCATCATGGCGACCGACGTCGTCGGCTACTCCCGCATGGCCGAAGCGGACGAGACCGGCACGCTCGCCACGATGAAGCGGCTGCAGACTTCGATCTTCTTGCCGCAGGTCACCCGTTGTGGCGGCCGCATCGTCAAGCTCATGGGCGATGGTTCGCTGGTTGCCTTCAACTCGGCGGTGGATGCGGTTGAATGTGCCGTTGCCCTGCAGCAGGCGCTGGCGACCGACCAGCAGGATCTGCCGGCCGACGAGCGCTTTCTGCTGCGCATCGGCATCAACCTTGCCGATGTCGTCATCGAAGGTGACGATCTGCTCGGCGACGGCGTCAATGTCGCCGCCCGCCTTCAGGCTTCGGCTGCGCCCGGCGGCATCTGTATCGCCGACGCGGTTCATCGGCAGATCGGGGCCAGGAACTGCCAGGCCTTCCTCGATGGCGGCGAGATCAGCCTCAAGAACATCCTGCGCCCCATCCATGTCTGGCACTGGGCCGAGGCGCCGACGATCGGCCCTTCGGCGACGCAGGCCCATGCGCGTACCTCGATCGCCGTCCTGCCTTTCGACAATCTCAGCGGCGCGCCGGACCAGGCCATCTTCAGCGACGGCATCAGCGAGGACATCATCGGCGGGCTTGCCCGGTTTCGCTCGCTCTCGGTTACGTCAGCCAGTTCGTCCTTCAGCTTTCGCGGCAAGACCACGGACATCAGCGAGATCGGCCGCAAGCTCGGGGTCACCTATCTTGTCGAGGGCAGCGTACGGCGCGCCGGCGAGCGCATCCGTATCACCGCCCGCTTGATCGCGGCCGCGAGCGGAGCGCATGTCTGGTCGGACCACTATGACCGCGACCTCACCGACATCTTCGCGGTCCAGGACGAAGTGACCCGGACGATCGTCTCCCTCCTCGTCGGCCAGATCGAAAGCGCCGACCTGCGCCAGGCGTTGCGCAAGCCGGCCGCGAGCCTTGCTGCCTACGAGTACTTCTTGCGTGGCCTGATGCACATGCGCGGCTATGGGCCCGACGACAACAGGATTGCCTATGAGCTTTTCCAGAAGGCCGTGGACCGTGACCCGCATTTCGCGCTCGCCCATAGCCACCTGGCCCTCGCCTTAATTGCCAAGCATGGCTACGGCAACGCACCAATGGAGATCCTCGATGAAGCGCTGGCGACGGCCCGCAAGGCAGTCGCGCTCGACGAAAGCGAGGGCGGCTGCCAGCGCCTGCTGGCACTCATTCATGTCAATCGCCGGGAGTTCGATCTGGCCGAGCGCCACTACCGCCGTGCCTATCTCATCAATCCCAATGACGCCAACACGCTGGTGCAGATGGGTGGGCTCTTTGTCCGGCGCGGCAGGCTTGCCGAGGCGATGGAATGGATCGACGAAGGTTTCCGGCTGAACCCTTTCCCGCCGCCGTGGTACAGCGCGACACTCGGCAACGCACTCTACATCCTCGGCCGCCACGAGGAAGCGGCAGCGGCGCTGCAGGAGCTACCCAACCCGGGGCACTTCACGCTCGCCCGCATCGCCGCCTGCCATGCCCAGTCCGGCAATTGGGCCGCGGCCGAAAAGGCGAAGCTTCAACTGATGCAGGTCAAACCGGATTTTTCGACGGAAGACTTCATCCAGCGCGGCCTGCTGCTCGAGCAGGAAGAGCTTCGCGATCTTTTCCGCCAGGGCCTCCTGAAGGCGGGACTGCCGAAGTGATGCCAGCCCGCACGTTCATCGGGCGCAGCGTCAAAACCGGGAAAACCCGACAAGCGGCGGCATGATGAACCCGCGGCCATCGGCAAGGAATGGGGCAAGCCCCTCCGTCACCGCCGCGCTCGGACTGCCATAGACCTCCAGTCGCTCCACCGTGCAATGGGCGGACACGTCGTTGATATGCGCATCCGACATCTGCCAGTGGTTGAGCACGTCCTGAGAGTTGCGGTAGAGCTGGATGCTGACCGCCTGCATCGCCTTCTCGTCGATGAAGGTCTGGACCATCAGCTGCGGCGCATGGTTTTCGACGAAGGCAATCGCCCGCGTCACCGCCTCGCGAAATTCGTCGAGATGACCGGGTGTGATCCTCATCAGGTTTCGAAACAGCAGTTGCTCGCTCATGCGCCCTGCGTGTTGCTGAGGCTCCTGGAACGGTTTTGAACCAGGGGCGTGACGCCCGGACGGGCGCTCACGGAGGGGTTGTAGGACCTCAACTCTGGTTGAGGTCAAGTCGCGCCGAAGCCCAAAGATTTTAGAGGTCCAGGGACCCGCATGCACCGCGCATTAACATTTGCCGTGGAAGATTAGCTTGGCTGCATGATGCAGCTCCAAGAACAAAGGCAATGATATGCTTGACCTTTCCGTGCTCACACCCCTCCTTCTCAGTTTCGGCGCGATCTACCTGTTCTTTCGATGGGTCGTGTTCGATATGAACGCCCCGAAATAGACCGACGCGCCCAAGTCTGCCTCCGTGCGAGGCCTGCGACCCATGCCGGAGCGCACGGAGGCGTCCCCCTATTCGTCAATCGCTCACTCGTTGACCGCTCGCTCTTCACCCGCCCGCCGGCTGACCTCCTGGTCGTCGACAAGCCGGGCGACGAGATCGCCGAGCACCCGCTCGACCTGGACGTCGTGCTCCTTGCCGAGCGCTTCAAGCCCGACCACTTGGCGCATGATCTGGACGCCGGCGACGAGCGACATCAGAAGTGCTGCGCGTTGCGCCGCGTCCGGGCCGGATAGCGCTTGCGTCACGTTCTTCTGGTGATGGCTTTCCACCACCTGTCGAGCAATCTCCACGGCGCGCTCGTTTGAGATGGAGCGCAGCATGATCAGGAAGCCGTCAAGTGCGGTCGCCCCCGGCTCCGTCACCTTCAAAAGCGCCTTGCTGATGCGCCCCGCCCGGTCCGGCGCGGAAAGCGTCTCCGGCGTGGCGATGATCGGCCGCTGGTTGGCGGTCGAAAGCACTTCGGCAAACAATCCCTCCTTCGAGCCGAAATAGCGATTGATCAGCATCGCGGTGACCCCCGCCCCTTCGGCGATCTCGCGCACGCCCGCGCCCTCATAGCCCGACGCGATGAAGGCGGCGCGCGCCGATGAGAGGATTGCGGCACGCGTGGCGTTTGCGTCGCGGCGCCGCGCGTCCTTTTCGACAGCCCCTTTGGCGGACCTCTTCTCGGTCGCCCCCTTCTCAGCGGGCCTCTTCTCGGCAGACATCGCTTCTCCTTAGTCTACACCTGTAGACAAACACCTGAATCGGAAGTATACGGATGTAGACATGCTGCTGCAACGCACTTGCTTGGGCAGCCTTCAATCCATTGCGCGGAGCCCCCAGTGACCAGCATTTGCGTCTATAGCGACAGCCTCAATTTCTTCCGCTCCTGGCTTGCCGATCCGCTGCGCGTCGCCTCCGTCACGCCGTCCAGCCGCTCGCTCGCGCGGCTGATCACGCGGGAGATCTCGCCAGCTCACGGGCCGGTGCTCGAGCTTGGCCCCGGCACCGGTGTCTTCACCCGGGCGCTGGTCGCGCGCGGCGTGCGCGAGGAAGATCTGGTTCTCGTCGAGTGCGGCCCGGAATTCGCAGCCGTGCTCCAGAAGCGCTTCCCGGCCGCAGCCGTTTTGTCGATCGACGCGGCGCGGCTTGTCGATGGCCGGCCGGAGATTTCGGCCGGCATCGGTGCGGCCGTCAGCGGCCTGCCGCTGCTCTCCATGCCGCCCCGCAAGGTCATGGCAATCCTTGCCGGCATTTTCCTGCACATGCGGCCGGGCGGCCATCTCTACCAGTTCACCTACGGCCCGCGCTGCCCGGTGCCGCGACCGCTGCTCGACCGGCTCGGCCTTCGCGCCAGACGCGTCGGCGGGACGATCCGAAACTTCCCGCCCGCTTCCGTCTACCGGATCAGCCGGCGTCAACCGTCAAGCCTTGCGAGCATGTTCGGGGCCCGCGACTGACGCAGCGAAAGAAGAAGAAACCGATGAACGAAATTGTTCTTGTCACCGGCGGCACCGGCTTCGTTGCCCGCTGGTGCATCGCCTCCCTGCTTGAGCGCGGCTATCGCGTCCGAACCACCGTGCGCGATCTCGGCAAAGCCGAAACCGTCAGGCGCTCGATTGCGACCGTGAGCGACGCAACGGGCCACCTGTCCTTCGTCAAGGCCGACCTGATGAGTGATGACGGCTGGGCAGCCGCGATGAACGGCTGCACTTACGCGCTGCACGTCGCCTCGCCGCTTGGCGTGGCCGCCGGCAGCAGTCGCGATGCCTATGTCCGCCCCGCCCGCGATGGCACGCTGCGGGTGCTTTCCGCTGCGGTCGATGCGGGTGTCCGCCGCGTGGTGATGACCTCGGCAGCGGCCGCGACCAGGCCGCCGCTCGCATCCGGCCTCCTCAGCGACGAGACGCGCTGGGCCGATCCCGATGACCCGCAGTTCGACAACTACCGGGTCTCCAAGATCCTGGCCGAGCGCGCCGCCTGGACGTTCATGAAGGGCAAGGCGACCGAGTTTTCCACCGTGCTTCCCGGCGCCGTCTTCGGCCCGGTGCTGTCGAGCGAAAACCTCGGCTCGGTGAAGATCATTGGCGACCTCGTCGCCGGGCGTCCGCGGTTCCTGCCGCGTCTCGGCTTCTGGGTGGTGGACGTACGCGACCTCGCCGACCTGCACGTGACTGCCATGACAGCACCTCAAGCCGCCGGCGAGCGCTTCATCGCCGCCGGCGACTTCCAGTGGATGGAGGACATTGCCGCGACGCTGCGCTCGGGCCTTGGCCCTAATGGCAGCAAGGTGCCAACGCGGCGGCTGCCGACGGCCCTCGTGCGCCTGCTTGCGCCGCTCAGCGCCGACCTGAAGCCGCTGGCGCCGCTCCTCGGTCGCAAGTTCGCGCTGACATCGGAAAAGGCACGGCGCATGCTCGGCTTTGCGCCACGGCCGGTGAGTGCCACGGTCCTGGATTGCGCCCAGAGCCTCATCAAGATGAGAGCCTGATCAAGGCGAGAGCCTGATCAAGACGGGAGCCTGATGGCGGCGGGCCGGCGCTGACGTCACCGGTCGGTTTGCCTCAGGGCACCTGCGGCGGCAGCAGAAACAGCGTCATGGCGAAGATCATGTAGACGGTCAGCGCCAGCACGCCCATGTACCAGGCGGAGCGGCCGGCATTCGAAAGCAGCGTCGCGGCCATGGTCGCGACCAGCATCATCACGATCGCCCCCGGCCAGAACTGCAGATCCATCGGCTGCGGCCCGAGCACGTAGCTCAAGAGCACCAGCAGCGGCGCGACGAAGAGCGCGATCTGTACCGCGCTGCCAAGCGCGATGCCGACGCTCAGGTCCAGCCGGTCCTTGCGCGCGGCGGAAAACGCCGTCGCCATTTCCGCCGCGGCCCCGACGAGCGCGACGACCACGAAACCGACGAAGGCCGGCGTCATGCCCAGCTCTTCGGCCGCCACCTGGACCGAACCGACGAAGACCTCGCTGACGAGCGCCACGAGCACCGTGACGACGAGCAGCACGATGATGCCGGTCGAAAGCGGCCAGTGGACCTCCTCCTCCCCATGGCCGGCACCGGCGGAAACGAAGAGCTCGCGATGGGTTTTCAGCGAAAACAGCATCCACAGGACATAGGCAACGATCAGGACGACCGAGAGCCCGGCGCTCAGTTGCTGGGTAAAGGCCGTCTGCGGCTGGCCGTCGGCAGCGCCGATGAGCGAAGGCACGAGCACGGCGACGGTCGCCATGAAGAGGAGGCTCGCCTGGAAGCGCGCGTTGACCCGGTTGAACTCCTGCAGATGAAATTTGAGCCCGCCGAAGAGGAACGAGCCGCCGAGCATAAACAGCGTATTGGTGACGATGGCGCCGGCGATCGACGCCTTGACCAGCAGGTATTGCCCGGCAGCAAGCGCCATTAGCGCAATGACGAGTTCCGTCAGGTTGCCGAGCGTCGCGTTGAGGAGCGCGCCGACCGTGTCGCCGGTGCGCGCCGCCACCGCCTCCGTCGCCTGGCTCAAAAGGGCCGCCAGCGGCACGATCGCCGCCACCGACAGAAGAAAGAGCAAGGTGTGCGCCTCCGGCCATATGTGCTCGCCGGCGATCGCGACCGGCACGAAGACGAGCAGCCAGAGAATGGGAGTCCGGACGATGGTGGCAATCGCATTGCTCATGGCTTTCCCCCGCCCCTTGAGCACTCCAGCCGGGAACGCCTCTGACGATCACTCGCACGGGCGGGCCTGGCCTATGCTGGATTATCCTGCGTCCCACGCCGATCCGCATTGATTTTAGTCAACTCGCGCAGGCGGTGCAGCCACCGTACCGGCCGGACCTCAAACCCGCTGGATGAGCGCACGCCCGATCGGTTTTGGCGCTTCGCTTCGAAGCACGAGCGAGGTCGTGACCGAGCCATAACGGGCAATCGCATCGACGATCGTTTCCAGTTCGCCCGGCGTCGGCACCAGCACCTTGAGGAGGAAACAATCCTCGCCCGTCAGCCGCAGCACCTCGATCACCTGCGGCATCTCCGAGAACTGTTTGAGGCAGGCGCGGATATGCTCGTGCGTCGTCTTCAGGCGGATCACCGCCATCATGCCAAGGCCGAGGCTCGCCGCATCGATGCGCGCACCATAGCCTGCGATGATGCCGCGCTCCTCCAGCCGCTTGACCCGCTCGGACGTCGCCGGCTGCGACAGGCCGATGCGGCGGCCAAGCTCCGAGATCGCGATGCGGCCATCCTCCTGCAGCACCTCGATAATGGCGATGTCGGTCGGGTCGAGCGGCGATCGGTCAATACGGGTAAAAGACATGTCTCACCTTTAATTCATCGGCAGAAGGATGCGCTTTCCGATGATTGCGCATTCCGGACCTCAGCGGAAGCTGCGAGACTCGTGGAATTCGAAAATGAGAGGAAAGCATGAGCGATATCATCATCCTGCCCGGCATCGGCGGATCCGGCGAGACGCACTGGCAGACCCACTGGCAACGGGAAAACCCGGACATGCGGCGCTTCCAGCCGGCCGATTGGGACCGGCCTGACCTTAAAGACTGGATCGCGGCCCTCGATCGCGCCGTATCGGCCGCCGATCAACCTCCCCTCCTCGTCGCCCATAGCCTTGCCTGCCTGCTTGTCGCCCATTGGCAAAAGGCCTCAACGCAGCCGGTCGCTGGCGCCTTTCTCGTTTCGGTGCCCGACCCCGCGTCCGACGCCTTCCCCGCGGACGCCAGCGGCTTTGCCAAGGTGCCGGAAGACCGCTTCCGCTTCCCCTCGCTGGTCGTCGCAAGCGTCAACGACCCCTTTGGCAGCATCGGCTATCAGCGGACGCGGGCGGCCCAATGGGGCAGCGACATCGTCGAAGCCGGTCCCCTCGGACACGTCAACGGCAAGAGCGGACTGGGCGACTGGCCGGCAGGACAGACACTGCTGCAGACCTTCGCCCGCGAGACAGCCCACAGGAAGGCGCACGCCGCCTGCTGCCAATAGCGCTTGCCGACATTCGGCTCTCTGCCGGCCGGATCGCTGCAACACCTCGCAACCACTTATTAAATCCCTCCGGCTAAGATAAGGGGCCGTATTGCCGGGGTGTGCGCGTTGCTGAACAATGAACTTCATTCCTCGATCCGCGCCGGAGAGCAGGATCGCCGCGATGGCCTGAAGCCTGGCAACCGGTTCCTCGGACGGGTCGTTGCCTGCAACGGCTCGCGCGCGTCAATCGCCGCCATCGCCGAGAACGGCGAGACGTCGCTCACCGAACTCTGGTCCGTCGGCCGGCTGATCTCCATTTCGGTCGGCAGGAACCGCGTGGTGGCGCTGGTCTATTCCATGCAGACCGCCTCCAGCGAATGGGGCGAGGAAGCCAACAACATCTTCCGCATCGAAGTCGAGCTGATGGGCGAAGTCCACGTCGGGCCTGACGGACGCGAGACGTTTTCCGCCGGCATCAGCCAATATCCCTACCTCGGCGCCATCGCGCACCGCATCCGCGCTGCCGATCTCGGCCGCATCTACGATTCCGGCCGCAACGACAGCTGCATCATCGGCAAGCTGACCCAGGACGAGAGCCTCGACGCGACCATCCACGTGCCGTCGATGCTGGCCAAGCACTTTGCCATCGTAGGCACCACCGGCGTCGGCAAGTCGACCGCGGTCACGCTGCTCCTCAACAAGGCAATTGCCGCCGATCCGAAACTGCGTGTGCTGATCCTCGACCCGCACAACGAGTTCGCCGCCGCCTTTCCCGATCTTGCGGTCGTCATCGATACCGACACGCTGGACCTGCCCTTCTGGCTCTTCCGCCTGGAGGAGTTCGCGGAGGTCATCTTCCGCGGCCGACCGGCGCCGCCCGATGAACTCGACATGCTGCGCGACATCATCCCCGAGGCCAAGAAAGCTTTTCGTGGCGGTGAACCCGGCGTCGTCCGACGGCAGACGGAAAAGAGCTCGATTACCGCCGATACGCCGGTTCCTTATCGCATCGCCGACCTGCTGGCGCTGATCGACGAGCGCATCGGCAGGCTCGAAGGCCGCAACGACAAACCGCATCTGCGTTCGCTGAAGGTCAAGATCGCCTCGGCGATCAACGATCCGCGGTATCATTTCATGTTCTCGTCGAACACGATCACCGACACGATCCAGGACACGATCGCCCGGGTGTTCCGCATTCCCGGCGACAGCCGCCCGATCGCCACCTTCCAGCTGGCCGGCATCCCCTCGGAAGTGGTCAATTCCGTCGCTTCGGTCCTCTGCCGCATGGCGTTTGAAATCGGGCTCTGGAGCAATGGCGGCATCCACATGCTCGTCGTCTGCGAAGAGGCGCACCGCTATGTGCCGGCCGACCCGACGCTCGGTTTCCTGCCGACCCGGCAGGCCATCGCCCGTATCGCCAAGGAGGGCCGCAAATACGGCGTCTCGCTCGGCATCATCACCCAGCGCCCCGGCGAACTCGACCCGACGATCCTGTCACAGTGCTCGACGGTCTTTGCCATGCGCCTTGCCAACGACCGCGACCAGGAAATCATCCGCTCGGCCATTCCGAACTCGTCCACCTCGACCACCAGCTTCATTTCCTCGATCGGCAACGGCGAGGCGATCGCCTTCGGCGAAGCGGTCGCGGTGCCGATGCGCATGCGGTTTTCCCGCATCGCCGAGGAACGCCTGCCCCGCGCCCACGGGATCACCGACCGGATCGACGAGGACCATCCGCCAACCATCGACCTGCGCGCGATCGTCAGCCGCATGCGCGCCATCACCGGGCCCGACATCTCCAGCTTCCAGCAGAGCTACATGGCAGCGCAGACCGCAAGCGAGGAGCAGCGCTGGGAGACGGAACTTGGAGCTGCGGCCGAAACCGCACCGCAAAGGGGCGTCAGCGAGCCCGTTCAAGAGGTGGAGCCCTACCGCCCGGACATGCTTCCACGGGCGGCACCGCCAGCCAATCCGGAGCTTGAACGCTTCAACCAGATCCGCCAGCAACTCTTGAGCGAAAAGCCTGCACCCGAGCAGCCGACGCCCCGCTATGGATCGGCGCCGCCTGCAGGCCAAACCCCATCACCCGCCACAAGCGACCGGCCATCTCTGCGCGAAAGTCTGCTGAAAAGGCCGCTCGGCAGCATCATCCGCAAGCCTTAGGAGCGATCCTCGCAACGGCCGTACAACGGTCATCCGCCCCTCGTGACCTCGAGGCGTTGGGCCATTCACCGTTTCGATGAAACCATCAAACGATCAAGCGGCGTAACCTCTACCAAGTTGACCATCTTCAGAGGGCTTCAGAGCACCGCGTCGGCGCTTTCGATCCGTTGCCAGCTCTCGTCGAGCTGGTTGCGAAACCAGGTCATCTGACGCTTGGCATATTGCCGCGTGGCCGCAGCGCCCAGCTCGATCACCTCGGCCTCGTCGAGTTCGCCCTTGAGAAATGCGGCGACCTGGCTAACGCCGATCGCCTTCATCACGGGCATTTCCGATGACAGCCCGAGCGCAAGCAGCGCCTTGACCTCCTCGATCGCGCCGCCCGCGAGCATCAGCTGGAAGCGGCGGTTGATCCGGTCGTGCAGGAGCTTGCGCTCCGGCAGCACCACGTATTTTGCGGCCCGTTCCGGATCGACGATCATCGGCCCGGTCTGCTTCTGGAAGAAGCGGATCGGCTTGCCGGTCGCCTCCACCACTTCGAGCGCCCGCACGATCCGCTGGCCGTCACCCGCCTTCAGCGTCGCCGCCGTTTCCGGATCTGTGGCTTCAAGTTCGCCATGCAGGGTCTCCGGCCCCTCGGTCCTCAGCCGCTCGCGCAAGCGTTCACGGATCGCCGCGGGGATCTCCGGCATATCCGAGAGACCGCCGGTCAGCGCCTTGAAATAGAGCCCGGTGCCGCCGACGAAGACCGGCAGGCGGCCCTCGCCCCGCAGCCGCCCAACCAGCGCCTGCGCCTCGCGCGCCCAGGCGCCGGTGGAATAGGCAGCACCCGCCGGCACATGGCCGTAAAGACAGTGCTCGATGCCGCCCATGTCGGCCTCGTCCGGCCGCGCGGTCAGCAGCCGCAGCGTGTCATAGACCTGCAAGCTGTCGGCATTGACCACCACGCCGCTGTGCCGGCGCGCCAGTTCGACAGCAAGCGCAGACTTGCCGCTGGCGGTCGGCCCGGTTATCAGGATCGCGTCGCTCTCGGTTTCAAGGTAGTTGTCCATGGCTCTCGTTGCCACGCTTATCGCCAATCCGTCAAATCCTGTTCTGACGCCAGCGCTCGCGGAAGCAGCCGCTGAAGCCGTCAAGGCGTCCGGCCTCTACTGGCTCGCCGATGGCATCGCCTGCGATATCGCGCTTAAGGACGGCACCGACCCGGGTGCCGCCGAAGCGCAGCTGCGGGATGTGATCGGCGCAGCCGCGATCGACGTCGCCGTGCAGGACGCTGACAGCCGTCGGAAGTCGCTTTTGATCGCCGACATGGATTCGACCATGATCGGCCAGGAATGCATCGATGAACTAGCCGCCGAAGTCGGCCTCAAGGACAAGGTGGCCGATATCACCGCCCGCGCGATGAACGGCGAGATCGCCTTCGAGCCGGCGCTGATCGAGCGCGTCGCACTTCTCAAGGGCCTGCCGCTCAGCGTCGTCAACGAGGTGATCGCCAAGCGCATTACGCTGACATCAGGCGGCCATACCCTCATCGCCACCATGAAGAGCAAGGGCCACTACACAGCGCTCGTCTCCGGCGGCTTCACCGTCTTTACCGGGCCGATTGCCGCTATGCTCGGATTTCAGGAAAACCGCGCGAACACGCTGATCGCCGAAGATGGCATCCTCACTGGCGAGGTCGCCTCCCCGATCCTCGGCAAACAGGCCAAGGTCGACGCCCTGCTCGATATTGCCGGTCGCCTCGGCATCTCGGCCGATGACGCGCTTGCCGTCGGCGACGGCGCCAACGACCTCGGCATGATCCAGCTTGCCGGCACCGGTGTCGCGCTGCACGCCAAGCCCGTGGTCGCCGAACAGGCCAAGGTCCGCATCGACCACGGCGACCTGACCGCCCTTCTCTACCTGCAGGGCTATCGCAAGACGGATTTTGTCGGGTGATCATCTGCCAAACCGAGCGGCTGCGCATCCGGGCCTGGAAGGAGAGCGACCGCGATCTGTTCTTCGCGATCAACAGCGACCCTGAGGTGATGGAGTTCTTTCCCTTCCGCCGCAGCCGCGCGGAGGCAGACGCGCTGTTCGATCGTGTCGGGCGCGGCATTGCCGAGACCGGTTTCGGCTTCTTCGCGGTGGCCCTGAAGGCCGATGACCGACCGGTCGGCTTCTGCGGTCTCGCCTTGACCGACCTGGAACCGCACCTGCCCAAGGGCACCGTCGAGATCGGCTGGCGGCTCGCGCCACCCTATTGGGGCAAGGGCTACATCACCGAAGCCGCCGATGCCCTGCTGCGCTACGGCTTTGAGGAGAAGGGATTGAGGGAGATCGTCTCCTTCGCCGTCGCCGCCAACCGGCGCTCGACCGCGGTCATGCAGCGGATCGGCATGCACCGCGACCCGAGCCGCGACTTCGACCATCCGCGCGTGCCGGCCGACTATCCGGCGCTGGTGCGCCACGTGCTTTACGCCATCAGCGCCGACGAATGGCGGGCGCAGCGCGCGGCCGCTGGAAGGTAGCGCGCCGTTTCTGGCCGCCCCTCACTGACCTGCCGGACATATCTCCCCGCGAAAGGGGAGAGAAACGCGAGAAGCAAGGTGGCCGCGCCTGTCAACGGCTGAGCATGCCTCGCGCTTTCCGATTGTCTTTCCGCAAGCGGGAACAAGGTGCCGCCAGGCGGATAAGGGCAGCGTCGTCTTCCTCGCGTCTCCGTTCGCCGTTGCCGCGCGAGACCTGCGCCCTAGAGGTCCGCCGATCCCGCGGCAATCGCCCCTCCCGTCCGAGGGCGCATAGACCGAAGCGCCGGGCAACGGCTCGGCACGCTTTCGATTCCTGGCGGATATTGTCGCTCCTGACCGCTCTCTGCCCGTCTGCGGGGAGACGGCAGGGCAGTGAGAGGCACACTCCATCGCTGAACCGCTACCGGCCCGCTCCCGGATAGCTCCGCTCAATCCAGTCGACAAATGCCCGCGCGGCATCCGAAAGCGCCTCGAAGCGCCGCGTCACGAGAAAGAAGGCGCCGTAGGGTACGGAGACCGCGAAGGGTCGCACCAGCCGTCCGGCCGCAAGGTCATCCAGTGCATGGTCGCGGTCGATCAGGCCAACGCCGTTGCCCCGCACTGTCGCCTGCAGCACCATCGCGCCATCAGCGAAGATCGCGCCCCGCTCCAGCCTGACCGGTGTTGCACCAGCCGCCGCAAACCATTGTTCCCAGAGCTGCCGGTTATCCTCGTGCAACAGCGCATGCTGCAGCAGGTCCTCGGGGCGCTCGAGCGGCCGGCCGGTGGCCGCCAGCGCCGGCGCGATCACCGGGATCATCTCGACCTTGGCCAAGAGCCGCGCCTCCACCCGCGACCAGTGATCGGTCGTCAGGCTATGGCGGATGGCGACATCGGCTTCGCCGCTGCGAAACTCCGAAAGCCGCGGATCGGCATCGATCACCAGATCGATGTCCGGATGGTCCTGCTGAAACGCCTGCAGGTGCGGCAGCAGCCAACACCCGGCAAAGGACGGCTCGGCGCTGACCTTCAACGTCTGCGAGACAGGGCGCTGCGAAAGCGCGTCGAGGCTCTCGCCCACCATGTCGAAGGCCGCGGTCAGCGTGCCGAGCAGCGCGCGGCCGGCGGCGGTGAGCCGCACGCTCCTGTGATGCCGCTCAAACAGCGGCCGGCCGATCAGCTCCTCCAGCTCGCGCACCTGTCGGCTGATGGCGGCCTGAGAGACGAAAAGCTCGGCGGCAGCCAGCGTGAAACTCTCCAGCCGCCCGGCCGCCTCGAAACTCCGCAACGCTGTCAGGGGCAGACGTCCGCGCCTCATGCATAACCTCAAGTTATCCGAAGGCGACTGTAAACTCGTTTGAGGGAAACGGGCAAGTGCGGTGAAATGGAGGTCAGAAAGGAGCTGCGGCCATGCTGACGATCATCGAAATCCTGTTCGAAGCCCTGCGGCTGATGACCTTCCAGCCAGCGCGCAAGTCGTCCCGCGCGCATCCTTCGCATGAGAGCGGCGGCTGCTAAGATTGCGGCCTTGCAAATGTCCGCCTTCTGAACCGCCCCTCACCTCAATCAAATCCTGAAGAACCGGATTCGACCTTTCAGCCGAACGAGCGAAGCAACTGAAAAGAATCCGGAAATCCAATCGTCCATCCATGCGCTGGGGCATGGCGGATGATTTCACTGTTTCGTCGAAACAGTGAAATGGCCCAACTCTCTGATACTTCGCAACTGCGCGCGGAAAGTCGCTCTGCACTTTTCCTGATCTGGAGATGCCGCTTTTGCGAAGCTTGGCTACTCCACCCGAAGCGTGACGAAGCGCAGTTCGCCGGTCTTGTTGGAAAGCAACAGCTGCGCGTTACTGCGGCCACTGGACTTCAACTCTCCCACCCTGTCGGCCACGTCGCCGGGCGTGTCCACGGCTTCCTGTCCGAGCTCGACGATGACGTCACCCGGCTCGACACGGCGTTCGGCGGCAGCCGAGTTCGGGGTCACCTCGGTGATGACCACGCCGTTGACATCCTGGGCGATGCCAAACTTCTTGCGGGTTTCCTCGTCCAGTATCGAGAGCTTCATGCCGAGGATGAGGTCGGTTGCCGGAAGCGGCGCCGCCTCGGGCTTGTCCGTCTTCTGGCCCTCGTCGCTGGTCGCGTCCGGTGCGCTTGCAAGCTGGCCGTCCTCGAGGCGTCCGAGCGTCACCTTGACCGTCTGCTCCTTGCCATCACGGAAGACGACGACGTCCACAGCCTTGCCCACGGCAGTTTCGGCAACGACGCGCTGAAGATCGCGCATCTCGCTGACATCGCGACCGTCAAACTTGACGATGACGTCACCGGGCTTGATCTCGCCATGCACAATCGGCCCGCCCTCGATGATGCCGGATACGAGCGCGCCGCGCGGCGACGCCATCTTCAGGCTCTCGGCGATATCGTCGGTGACCGGCTGGACGCGCACGCCGAGCCAGCCGCGCCGGGTCTCACCGAAGTCCTTCAGCTGCAGCACCACATTGGCTGCAAGCTCCGTGGGCACCGAAAAGCCGATACCGATCGAGCCGCCCGACGGCGAGATGATCGCGGTGTTGATGCCGATCACTTCGCCGGCCATGTTGAACAGCGGCCCGCCGGAATTGCCGCGGTTGATCGCGGCGTCCGTCTGGATGAAGTTGTCATAGGGACCGGCGTTGATGTTGCGGCCACGCGCCGAAATAATGCCGACGGACACGGAGCCGCCGAGCCCGAACGGATTGCCGATCGCCATCACCCAGTCGCCGATGCGCATCTTGCGGGAATCCCCGAAGGGAACCGCCTTCAGCGGCGCCTTCGGCTCGACCTTCAGGACCGCCAGATCGGTCTTGGTGTCCTTGCCGACGAGCTTGGCCTTCAACTTCGTACCATTGGCGAAATTGATCTCGATGTCGTCGGCGCCTTCGATCACGTGGTTGTTGGTGACGATGAAGCCGGAGGGATCGATGACGAAGCCGGAGCCGAGCGACTCGACGGTGCGCTGGCGATTGTCGCTCTGGCCACCCTGGCCCTTGAAGAATTCGTCGAAGTAACGCTGATAGGGCGAGCCCTCCGGCACCTGTGGCGCCGGCGCATCGTCGTCGTTCTTGACCTTCTGCGAGGTCGCGATGTTGACGACGGCATCAAGCAGGCCCGCGGCGAGATCCGCAACCGAAGCGGGGCCATTGGTCGGCGGACGGATGGCAGTGTTCTGGGCAAGCGCCGTGCTCGAGAAGGCGAGCGCGCCGGCAAGTGCGACGAGGCCCAGGGAGACGCCAAGGGAGTGAGCTCGGGATTTCGTTCGCGTGGACAATTCGCTTAAGCTCCTCTGGCTGTTCAGCGGGCAACCGCTTGCGGCCGCCACCTCTCCTGCCTATGGCGCCTGCACGCCATAGCACTTTGATTTCTCGCATAATTTCGCCCCGACCGGAACCGGCGGCAGGAAATATGCGCACGGGCGTGATCTCGCAATCTTCCGATCGCGCAGCGCCCGACCTTCCGCTGAAGATACGGCGGAATTCGGAAGCGTCCAAACACGATTTCCTGATCCTTGGCGCGGATGTCCGCGAAAGGTCGCAGGATTAAGGGGCTGCGCATTCGGGAAAGAGGATGCGGGGCGTCAGGTCGTCAGGTCGTGGCCATGGTCTTTCAGCGCCCGCACGGCCTTGTCGAGGTCGGAGCCGGCAACGAAGATGTAGTCGGTGCTGAAAGTCGAATTGGCGAAGATGCCGACGCCCGCGTCCGACAGCGGCTGAAGGACGGAGGCAAGTACGCCAGGCACGTCAAAGGCAAAGTGCTGCTCGATGCGGAAGCAGCGCCAGCCGAGCGAACTCTGGACGCTGGAAGGTACGCGGGCAGCGCGGCAGACCAGCGTCATCTCTTCGCGCGAGCTTGACACTGTCCAGAAGCCGGGCCCCGGCAACCATTCCGGTATGCTGGAGCCAATGTTGAGACGGGTGATGGCATATTCGGCATCGACCAGGCGGATCAGCAGTTTACGTGGCATTTCGCATTATCCTCGAAGCAACCATACAAGTCCGACCCCGGCAGCAACGCAAACGAGCCCCGCCAGTCGAAGCTGATGTTCGGGGACATACGGCAAACGCTTCGCCATTTCCACCAAAACCAAAGGGGCCAGTGCGTACACCAGCCCCTCGATGATCAGGAAGAAAGCAAATCCTGTCAGAAAGTCTGACATCGCCTGCCTAGTTTCCGGTCGCTGCTTGAGGTGCTGCAGCTGGTGCAGTGCCTTCCGAGTTATTGAAGTAACGGAAGAATTCCGAATGCGGCGAAAGCACCAGCGTCGTGTCCGGGCTGCCGATCGACTGCGTGTAGGCGGTCATCGAGCGATAGAACTCGAAGAACTTCGGATCGCGCGCAAAGGCGTCGGCAAAGGTCTTCGTCCGTTCGGCTTCGCCTTCACCGCGCAGGATTTCCGAATCGCGCTGGGCGTCGGCGACGATCTCGACGACCTGACGGTCGGCGATCGCGCGGCGGCGCTGGCCTTCTTCGTTACCGCGGGCGCGGATGAGTTCGGCTTCCGCCAGACGTTCGGCCTTCATGCGGTCGTAGGTCTGCTGCGAGACTTCCTGCGTCAGGTCGGTGCGACGGATGCGGACGTCCTCGATGTTGAGGCCGAGCGACTCGGCGTCGTTCTTGAGGTCGGCACGCACTTCGCGCATCATCGACGCACGCTCGTCGGAGAGCGCTGCCTCGAAGCCGCGAAGACCGTAGACGCGACGCAGCGACGCATCGAGACGGGTCCTCAGGCGCGATTCCGCGGCGTCGCGATCGCCAGAAACCGTTTCGCGGAAGCGGCGCGGATCGGAGATCTTGTAGACGACAAAGGCGTCGACTTCATAGAACTTGCCGCCCGAGACCTGGACACGGATGTTGTCGAGGTCGAAGCGCAGCGCCTGGTCTTCGACATACTGCACGCGGTCTGCGTCCATGAAGGCAAACGGCAGCTTGAAGTAGAGGCCCGGCTGGGTCTTCACGTCCTTGATCTGACCGAAGCGCACGACGATCGCCTGCTGGCGCTCGTTGACGACGAAGACCGAGGAATAGATGCCGACGAAGACGACGGCGAGCAGGATCAGGATAACGGAGGTACGGTTGTTGATCACTGTGCTGCTCCCGACACTGCTGCGGCACCCGACTGGACCGGACGACCGATTTCATTGAGCGGCAGATAGGGCAGGACGCCCTGGCCGTTCTTCTCGTCGAGGATGACCTTCTTCGATTTGCCGAGAACGCCCTGCATCGTTTCGAGATAGAGACGCTTGCGGGTAACCTCGGGCGCCTTGGAGTATTCGTCATAGACCGAGACGAAGCGCTGCGCTTCACCCTGTGCTTCCTTGACGACACGGTCCTTGTAGGCAGCCGCCTCTTCGCGGATCTGCGCACCCTGACCGCGCGCCTTACCCAGCACCTGGTTGGCGTACTGGTTGGCTTCTTCGACGAAACGGTCTTCGTCCTGTTCGGCGCGCTGGACTTCGTCGAACGCATCGGCCACTTCGCGCGGCGGTGCTGCGTCTTCGATCGCGACCGTGTTGACGGAGACGCCGGTACCGTAGGTGTCCATCGTTGCCTGGATCGTGCTCTTCACGTCGGCCGCGATTGCCTGACGGTTGTCGCGGAAGATGTCCTGCGCCGGACGGCGGCCGACGACTTCGCGCATGGCGCTTTCGGCGACCTGCTGCAGCGTGTCGGACGGATTCTCGACGTTGAAGAGATAAGCCTTCGGGTCGGTTACCGAATAGAGAACCGAGAACTGGACGTTGACGATATTCTGGTCGCCGGTCAGCATCAGGCCCGAATTCGACTGACCGCTGGAGCGGCCGCCGATGTTCTGCTGCTGCTCGGTGATCTTGACGAATTCGACGGTCTCGAACGGCCAGAAATGATAGTGCAGGCCGGGCATCGAGATCTCGTCCTTCGGCTTGCCGAAGCGCATTTCGACACCGCGCTCGTCCGGCTGGACCGTATAGATCGAGTTGATCAGCACGAAGCCGACGATCAGCAGACCGATGATGGCAAAGATACCGCCATTGAAGCCGCCGGGAACGACGTTCTTAAGCTGGTCCTGGCCACGGCGAATGATCTCTTCCAGATCCGGCGGGCCACCCTTGCCGCCGCCACCGCGCGGCCGGTTCGGCCCCTGGCCCCAGGGACCCCCCTGATTGCCACCGCCGCCGCCGCCCCAAGGGCCGCCGCCGCCATTCTGATTGCTCCAGGGCATCAAAACCTCTCTTTTAGAAACTTCCCACGCAGAACGGCCGCGCCACCGCACGGTCGTTCATGATGTGAAACCGTTATAGGTATCCCCTGCACCGCTTTCAACGCGATACGCCCGAGTTCACCGTAAATGGTTCAAAATAGTTGACGATCCGCCGCGTCAGGCTGTCGCACGCCGCCTGAAGGTGACGAAATGCATGGCGTGACTGTCCTTCTCGCCCTGCGGCAGGTCTTCCTCGAACACCTTTTCGAACACCGCCGGATCGATATCGGGGAAGTGGGTATCGCCGTCGACCTCCGCCTGCACCTCGGTCACATGCAGGATATCGGTGACCCCGATCGCCTGGCGATAGATCTCGCCGCCGCCGATGATGCAGATCTCGTCAGCGCCTGTCGCGTCCGCCTCACGGCTCGCAACCGCGATCGCCGCCTCCAGCGACGGCACGACATTGGCACCTTCGGCGACAAAGTCAGCATTGCGGGTGATGACGATGTTGGCGCGCCCGGGCAGCGGCCGGCCGAGCGAGGTCCAGGTCTTGCGCCCCATGATCACAGGCTTGCCGATCGTCAGCGCCTTGAAGCGCTTGAGGTCGGTCGAAAGCCGCCAGGGCAGATCGCCGTCACGACCAATGACGCCGTTTGCGGCAACCGCCACGACGATCGAGATTTTTGGAGCGGCGCTTTTCGTATCAGTCATGAAATCCATCCGGTTTGCTGTCGATTTCCCGCGCCCGGTCATAGGCCGCCCGGTCGGTGACGACCCTGATATAGCGGTCGACCACCGTGCTTTCCGGCAGGATCTTGCGCATCCATTGCAGCGCACTTGCCAGAAGCAGGTCGGCAGCGCTCATGGTCTCGCCGAGCAGGTAGGTCCGGCGGGTGAGCACGTCGATCACATGGGCGCACATTTCGCTGTAGAGCCGCGCCTGCGCCGGACTGTTGATCGTGGCGCCGGAGATATGGGCAAGCGCCGTCGGCTCGATCACGCCGGCGTAATAGGCAAGCCAGGAGAGATAGGCGCCCCGCTCCTTGTGCCCCGGCGGGCGGCCAAGGCTGCAGTCGGGATAGAGGTCGGTGAGATATTGCACGACGGCAGCCGACTCCCAGATCACCACCCCGTTATGGATGAGCGCCGGCACCTGCTTGTGAGGATGCGGATTGTTGTCGTCCGGTTCGCCCGAGCCGTCCCAACGGCGGATCGACACGTAACGGATCTCATAGTCGGCGCCCAGTTCCTCGAGCAGCCAGACGATGCGCGACGAACGCGACAGCGGCGCATGAATGAGCGTGAGCATCCTACCTCCCTTGGACGGCAGCCCTCCCCGGCGCGCCCTTTCGTTGAACGTCGGCCCATGGGGCTGGAGCGACGGAAACACCCACCGCGCCTGGCCGAAAAGGCAACGCGACGCGGATCTAACAAACGACGTTCAGGAATGCGGGCCGGCCCCCGCAATATCAGGATATGTCAGACGGCGATCGGCGCCCTGATGGTTGAATCGGCTTCGTAGCCGACGAGCGTAAAGTCTTCGAAGCGGAAAGAAAACAGGTCCTTCACCTCGGGGTTGATCTCCATCTTCGGCAGCGCTTTCGGCGTACGGGTCAGTTGCAGCCGGGCCTGTTCGAAATGGTTGTGATAGATGTGCGCGTCGCCGAGCGTGTGCACGAAATCCCCGAGCTTCAGGCCCGTCACCTGCGCCACCATCATCGTCAGGAGCGCATAGGAGGCGATGTTGAAGGGCACGCCGAGGAAGATGTCGGCGGAACGCTGGTAGAGCTGGCAGGAGAGCTTGCCATCGGACACATAGAACTGGAACAGGCAGTGGCATGGCGGCAGCGCCATCTCGTCCACCAGCGCCGGGTTCCAGGCAGAGACGATATGTCGACGCGAGTTCGGATTGGTCTTCAGGCTCTCGATGAGGCCAGCGATCTGGTCGATATGGCGCCCGTCAGGCGCGGGCCAGGAGCGCCACTGGTAGCCGTAGACCGGCCCGAGGTCGCCGTTGTCGTCGGCCCATTCGTCCCAGATGGTAACGCCATTGTCCTTGAGATAGGCGATGTTGGTGTCGCCCTTCAGGAACCAGAGCAATTCATGAATGATCGAGCGCAGGTGCAGCTTCTTGGTGGTCAGCACCGGGAAGCCTTCGGAAAGGTCGAAGCGCATCTGGTGACCGAAGACCGAGCGCGTGCCCGTTCCCGTCCGGTCGCCCCGGTCGCTGCCGTTCTTCATCACATGGTCGAGAAGGTCGAGATATTGCTGCATGGTCTGGCGCCGCCGATTCGTCGTTCGCCCTAAATTTAGGGCGAAGCCGGCGGCGAACCAATGACCCCAGGACGATTATCCCTCGGGAATCGGGCCGCAGAGCGGGAAAACGAAGATGCCTGTGGTATTTTCGCCGGTTCCCGCTCCTGTTTGCTCTACAGCGCCTGCAACTTCCCCAGGTTCTTGGCCACCAGATAGTAGAAGGTGACGCGCGACTTGGAGCGGTCGGCCGACATCGCCTTGGCAGTGGCCTCGATCGCCTTGTCCGCGTCCGCACCGCCGACGCCGAGCTTCTTTTCGCACCACTTCTCCTTGACGCGCTCGAGCTCCTTCGGATCCGTCGCGGAAACGAGCGAGGAATCCTTGTTGCGAAGCGCGATGCCGAGATGGCGCACGATCTTGTTCACAACGGCTTCGTCAGCGCCGCTGTCGTATTTCTGCACATCTGCGAGGTAGTCCGTCATGAGGCCTCCAGGTTGCTTTTTGCTCAAAAGAAGGCGGCCGACTTGACCGGCCGCGTGCAGCAGCGGGAGTTTTTCATGGCTATCTGCCAAGTCAAGCCGCTTGGCGACGATCCGATCCGGGACAAAGTCATATATCCGACACATCCCCCTTTTCTTGGGCGCCGGAAAGACCTATATGAACGGTGCCGTCTTCGGGCGGCTATGGCAATAAACGGGCGGTGAAATAAACCCATTGGACCCGGGGGCGGTACCCGGCGCCTCCACCAAAAACCGATCATCCGCGATCGGCTTTTGATGGGGGCGAAATAGGATCGACAAGGGCGTAAAGATCGACTTTTTGCTCGGCATTGTACCACCGTTATCGGGCTAAACTTATAGTTGCAAACGACAACTATGCTGAAGCACGTCTCGCTGCTTAATCG
>NZ_DASYHB010000049.1:0-12834 GCF_035999185.1 Ensifer sp.
ACGGCGGCGACGCGCGCTGATTTTCTCAGATCAACAGAAACTGCAAGAACCATCGGATATTCCCGTTCCACTCTGCGGGCATGGACCCCGCCAGACATGCGCTTTTAGAGCAAGTTACCTTGAGACCGCAACGTCATGATCGGTGATTCATGCAAATTTGTGGCAGCCCCATCATGAAAATGCCGGCCTTTCGGCCGGCGACTGGAGGAGATCAAGAGTTTTCTTGTTATGCGGACCAGGGCGCGAAGCCCGGAGCTGCGACTGCAACCATGTCGCGCGCGCGTGTACGCTGGCGCGGGGTGGCGGTTTCGACGACCTCGTAGGCGGTCGGATCGCTGAGCAAAGCCTTGAGAGCATTGGCGTTCATCTTGTGGCCGCCGCGGTAGGAGCGGTAGCAACCGATGAACGGTGCACCGGCCAGCGACAGGTCGCCAACCGCGTCCAACGTCTTGTGGCGCACGAATTCATCCGTGTAGCGCAGGCCCTCGACGTTGATCACCGCGTTGTCGTCGGAGATGACAACCGAGTTCTCGAGCGACGAACCGAGCGCGAAGCCGGCAGCCCAGAGGCGCTCGACGTCACGCATGAAGCCGAAGGTGCGGGCGCGCGACAGTTCGCTCTTGAAGACCGACGGCGTCATGTCGCCCTTCCAGGACTGGCGACCGATCAGCGGGCAATCGAAATCGATCTCGACCTCGAAGCGCATGCCGTCATAGGGCGTGAACTCGGACCAGGATGCACCCGATTCGATGCGGACCGGCTTGACGATGCGGATGTAGCGACGCTTGACGGCGAGAGCGCGAACGCCCACCTGCTCGATCGCGTCGATAAAGGGTTCGGAGCTGCCGTCCATGATCGGCATTTCGGCGCCGTGCACTTCGACCGTCAGGTTGTCGAGGCCGAGTGCGTAGATTGCGGCCATCACATGCTCGATCGTAGCGATCGAGGTGGCCGGCGACATGCCGAGAACGGTGCAGAGATCAGTGTTGCCGACCTGCGAGGAAACTGCCTTGAATTCGCTGACGCGGCCGTTGGCAAGCACGCGCTGGAACACGATGCCCGCGTCGGCCTCGGCCGGATGGAACGTGATCGACACTTCCGCGCCGGAATGCACGCCGATGCCCTTGAGGGTTACCGGGCTTGCAATCGTCGTCTGAAACCCGAGCAATTCGATTCCCATTCTCGTCACTTTCAATACCTGTGGCCAATGGCCAAAACGTGCTGGCAGACGCAGCAATCTTCAGGGCACAAGCAAGGCACCCGAGAGTTTCGGCACAAAACCGAACCTCTGCGTTTCGAACAGACAGCGCTTGATCGAATCGCATGCGTCCCCAATTTCCGAGCTTGAAAATAAGAGTTTGGAGGCACCATTCCAAATCACTGTTCGTTTCGCTTTGTTACGCATTTGCGACAATTCGTAAAATCGCATCAAGCCTCTGAAACAATGAAGAAAATGCAAAAATGCCCGGGCAGTTGCCCGGGCATTCGGCAAGGTGAAGGTACGGGCCTTCCAATCAGTTCGACTGACGGCGCAGGAACGCCGGGATTTCGAGCTGATCATCTTCTTGCGGGCGCGCTGCCTGCGGCGAAGCGCGACCGTGATCGTCAAGCTGGCCGCGACGCGGCGCATAGAGGCTCGCTTCCGGCGAGAGCGGCCGGCGCTGCTGGGAGGCAGCACTCGGAGCGGAAGCCGTCATGTCGGCGGCCGCCGGCGTCTGTTCGCGTTCACGCAGGCCAAGCGAGCTGGTGATGCGGTTGAGGAGACCCATCGGACCACGCTCTTCCGCGATCGGTGCTGCCGGCTGTGCGCGGCGGTCCATCTCGGCCTTTACCACTGGCGGAAAGTCTTCGACCTTCGGCATGCGAACCTGTTCCGGCTGCTGGCGCATGGCCGGAGCAACGGGCTCCTGGCGCATCACCGGCTGCGGCTGGGGCTGAACCGGCTGCATCTGCGGCTGCGGCTGGCGCATGACCGGAGCGGCCTCTACCGGTGCAGCACCGGCGAACAGCTTGCTCTGGGGGCGAAAGTGCTCATCGTGAACAGGCTGAACCGGCGCCTGGGCCTGGACCTGGGCAGCGCGGGTCGCGATATCCAGTTCCCGTTCCATTTCCGCTTCGCGGATGGCGGCGGCGATATGGTCGGCGGTCGCCATCGGCTGCACCGGCTGCTGAACCGGCTGAGAAACCGGCTGCTGCATTACCGGCTGGTGAACCGGGGCCGGCTGGTGCTGGGCGACAGGCTGGTGCTGCGGCGCCGGAATGGCGGCCGACGGACGAACGACGGGCTTTGCTGCTACCTGACGAAAGTCGGCGGAACGACCCGCCACCTCCGCAGCCGTACGGTCGATGCCGGTGGCAACGACCGAGACGCGGATGAGGCCTTCGAGGTCTTCGTCGAAGGTTGCGCCGAGGATGATGTTGGCATCCGGGTCGACTTCTTCGCGAATACGGGTTGCAGCTTCGTCGAGTTCGAACAGCGTCAGGTCGCGGCCGCCGGTGATCGAGATCAGGAGGCCCTGGGCGCCCTTCATCGAGGTTTCGTCGAGCAGCGGGTTGGCGATCGCGGCTTCGGCAGCGGCCAGTGCGCGGCCTTCGCCCGAAGCTTCGCCGGTGCCCATCATGGCGCGGCCCATCTCGCGCATCACCGAGCGAACGTCGGCGAAGTCGAGGTTGATGAGGCCTTCCTTGACCATGAGGTCGGTGATGCAGGCAACGCCCGAATAGAGGACCTGGTCGGCCATCGCGAAGGCGTCCGCAAAGGTCGTGCGGTCGTTGGCGATACGGAAGAGGTTCTGGTTGGGGATGACGATCAGGGTGTCGACCGACTTCTGCAGTTCGGCAATGCCCTGGTCGGCGAGACGCATGCGGCGCGCGCCTTCAAAATGGAAAGGCTTGGTGACGACGCCGACGGTCAGGATGCCCTTGTTGCGGGCGGCCTGGGCAACGATCGGGGCTGCACCGGTGCCGGTGCCGCCGCCCATGCCGGCGGTGACGAAGCACATGTGGGTGCCGTTCAGGTGATCGATGATCTCGTCGATGCACTCTTCGGCGGCCGCACGGCCGACTTCCGGCTGCGAGCCGGCGCCGAGACCTTCGGTTACGGCAACACCCATCTGGATGATCCGCTCGGCCTTGGTCATGGTCAGTGCCTGGGCGTCGGTGTTGGCGACGACGAAATCGACGCCCTGGAGGCCCGCGGTGATCATGTTGTTGACAGCATTGCCGCCACCGCCACCCACGCCAAAGACGGTGATGCGGGGCTTCAGCTCGGTGATATCCGGCTTCTGCAAGTTGATAGTCATAGTCCCGTTCCTTCTGTTTTCTGGCCGCCTTGCCGAGCCGGCCAAATCTCTCAAAGTCCTAGTTTGTCTTCACCCGGCCCCGTCCCTGTCGGAGCCGGACACGCACTCAAAAGCTCTCTTTCAGCCATTGCCCAACGCGGGCGATACGGCCGTTGCCGGCACCGAGCGCCGAGAACATGCCGCCATGGGAGGCATGGGTCTCGAGGTCGGCGACCTGCGGATAGATCATCAGGCCGACCGCCGTGGAGAAGGCCGGACCCTTGGCAGCCGCCGGCAACCCGGAAACCCCGAGCGGACGGCCGATGCGAACGTTACGGGCGAGGATGCGTCGGGCCGCTTCCGGCAAGCCGGTCAGCTGGCTGGCGCCGCCCGTCAGAACGATGCGCTTGCCGACGATCGGGCTGAAGCCCGAGCGCTGGATGCGATCGCGGATGAGTTCGAGCGTCTCTTCGATGCGGGCGCGCACGATGCGCGAGACGAGCGCGCGCGGCACATGCGTCGGCTGGTCGCGGTCGTCCTCGCCGATCGGCGGTACCGAGACGATGTCGCGCTCGTCGGCGCTGTTGGGCAGCGCCGAACCGTGCACCACCTTCAACCGCTCGGCGTCTTCGATGCGGGTCGAAAGACCGCGCGCCAGATCCGTCGTGACGTGATGGCCGCCGAGGCTGACGGCGTCGGCGTGAACGAGCTTGCCCTCGGCGAAAACCGAGATCGTCGTCGTGCCGCCGCCCATGTCGATCGCGGCACAGCCGAGCTCGACTTCGTCATCGACGAGAGCAGCAAGACCGCTGGCATAGGGGGTCGCAACCATGCCCTCGACCGAGAGGTGGGCGCGATTGACGCAAAGTTCGAGGTTCTTCAGCGCCGCCCGTTCGGCGGTCAGCACATGCATGTCGACGCCGAGCACGTCGCCGAACATGGCGAGCGGATCGCGGATGCCGCGCTCGCCATCGAGCGAGAAGCCCGTCGGCAGCGAATGCAGGATGGCGCGGTCGGAGCGCAGCGACTGCTGGCCGGCGGCCGACAGAACCTTGCGCAGGTCGTTGGCGTCGACTTCCTGGCCGCCGAGATCGATCGTTGCCGTGTAGACGTCGCTCTGCAGGCGACCGGCCGAAACGTTGACGATCAGACTGTCGATGGTGAGGCCGGCCATGCGCTCGGCGGCATCGACCGCGAGCCGCACGACGCTTTCGACGGCATCGAGATCGGCGACGACGCCGTTTTTGACGCCGCGGGATTTCTGATGGCCGATGCCGATGATCTCGACGCTATGCGTGCGGTTCGGCAGGATCTGGCTCTCGGCGCGCGGCGTCAGCCGGCCGATCATGCAGACCACCTTGGTCGAACCGATATCCAGCACCGAAACGACATGAGACCGCTTGGAAGGAAGCGGCTTCAGGCGCGGCAGGCCAAAGCTGGAGGACCCGAACAAACTCATATGCGGCCCTCTTTCTTCTTCTCGGTCTCCTGCGCCTTCAGCATTTTGTCCCTCGCCTTCAAGGCAACTTCGCGCCGGGTCACTGCGTCCGGCGTCAACTGAACTGTGGTTCTGTCTTCAAGCCTCAGATCCACGGCGGCGATGTCGCGCTCGAGGAGCTGGTGCTGGCTTTCCATGTCCGAGAGCACCCGCATCGCCCGGGCGACGTCGTGTTCCGGAAGCTTGACGACGATGCCGTTGTCGAGGCGCAGGTCCCAGCGGCGACCGGCGACGCGAACGAAGGCCTTGACCCGCGAGCGGATCTCCGGCCAACGGGAAAACTCGTCGAAGAAATCGGCGGCCGCCGTCTCGGCGTCGCGACCGACAAAGAGCGGCAGCGCGGCAAACTTGTTGTCCCGCAGCGGTGCGATCACGCTGCCGCTGCGCTCGATCAGAGAAAGATCGGAACCGTGCTGCCAGATGCCGAACGCCTTGCGCTCTGTAAGGCTGACTTCGATCGTGCCGGGATAGACCTTGCGCACGGTCACGCCCTGGACCCAGGGCATTTCCGCGATTAACCGGCGCGCCTCGGCGATATCGAGCGCCACCAGCGACGTCGTGCCATCGAGGCCGAGCTGCTGGAGAATGTCGATCTCGGAGGTCTGCTCGTTGCCGGAAACCTTGACGTCTTCGATCGCAAAGCCTGCCGCCGTGGTCGAGGCTTGCGCGAAATTCTGCGAGTGGCCGCCCAGCGACATGCCGTAAAGACCGGTGGCGGCGAAAAAGGCAAAGGCCGAGATCGTGCCGGTATAGGCGGGAAAGCGGACGCGGCCGGCACCGAGGCTGACGAAGAAGCGAACGACGCGACGCAGCGGACGCGGCAATACGCGCGCGCCGTCCACATCGACGGCAACGTCGCCATCGAGGTGGCGAACCCTTCTGCCCCTCTTGCCCCTCAACGCAAACACGATGCGTCCTCCACCATCCAACTCAAAAACTCACCAAAGCCGTAGCCGGCATACGCGGCCATCTCGGGCACCAGAGAGGTTGGTGTCATGCCGGGCTGGGTGTTGATTTCCAGCCAGATCAGCTCGCCCTCATCGGAGGAACTGTCATCGAAACGAAAGTCGGATCGGCTGACGCCGCGGCAACCGATTGCCTGATGCGCCTTGACTGCGAGTGTTTGTATTTTTTGGTAAATATTTGGTGAAACCTGTGCCGGAATGACGTGGCTGGAACCACCTTTTACGTACTTGGAGTCGTAATCGTAGAAGGCATGGCCCTGCGGGATGATTTCCGTGACGCCCAGTGCCGTATCGCCCATCACTCCGCAGGTCAGCTCGCGTCCGGCGACGTAGCGCTCGACCATGATTCGGTCGCCGTAGCGCCACTCGTTCGACGCCACGACCTGCGGCGGATGCGACTGGTCTTCCTTGACGATGACGACGCCGAAGCTCGAACCTTCGCTCACCGGCTTGACGACATAAGGCGGCTTCATCGGGTGTTTCGGGCCAAAGGAACGGCGGTCCATCACCAGAGCATCGGCGACCGGAATTCCGCTGGCGGCAGCAACGTGCTTGGCCTGCGCCTTGTCCATGGCAAGCGCCGAGGCAAGCACGCCCGAATGGGTGTAGGGAATTTGCAGATATTCGAGGATGCCCTGAATCGTGCCGTCTTCGCCGAACGGGCCATGAAGGGCATTGAAAGCGACATCCGGGCGCAAGGCGGCGAGCACTTCGGCGACATTGCGATCGACATCGATTCGGGTGACGCGAAAGCCGGCACCCTCAAGGGCATCCGCACAGGCGGCCCCGGACGACAGGCTAACCGGTCGCTCCGAAGAAAATCCGCCCATCAGGACAGCCACATGCTTGCCGCTCATTCAAACCCCCAAGACAATACGCCACTATCGCAAGGTTTCCTTGCGTCTGGCTGATTGCCGCCCTCGCGAGTCACCACGCCATTGGGGGCACTAGAGCGCCATTATGGTTAACGAACCGTTTACTTTCGTTAACCTTAGTCGGGAAATGAAACGCGCATCCCGCGCATAAGCGCATGGACGACAAGGCATTTTAGCGGGAGATCAAAGGGTTGCGGAGCAATCCTGAATCTAATGCATAAAGAGAAGAAAAAATGAAAAAACCCGCCGCGACGAAGCGGCGGGTCCGTGCATGACAGCATCCCAATGCGGATCAATCGTCCTCGCCGACGATCTTCCAGACGACGCCGGCGATGGCAGCGCCGACGATCGGCGCCACCCAGAACAGCCACAACTGCGCCAGCGCCCAGTCGCCGACGAAGAGCGCCTGCCCCGTCGAGCGGGCCGGATTGACGGACGTGTTGGTCACCGGGATCGACACCAGATGGATCAAGGTCAACGCCAGACCAATCGCGATCGGCGCAAAGCCGGACGGCACCCGGCCATGGGTTGCGCCCAGAATGATGAACAGGAAGAAGAAGGTCAGCACCACCTCGGCAACGAGCGCCGCCGTCAGCGAATAGCCTCCGGGCGAATGTTCGCCGTAACCGTTGGCCGCGAAACCGCCGAGCTGGAAATCCGCCTTGCCGCTGGCAATCACGTAGAGAACGGCCGCAGCCGCGATCGCGCCGAGCACCTGGGCGATGACATAGCCGACCAGCTTGTGCGCCGGAAACTTGCCGGCGACGACAAGGCCGACCGAAACGGCCGGATTGAAATGTCCGCCGGAAATGCCGCCGACCGCATAGGCCATGGTCAGCACCGTGAGGCCGAAAGCAAAGGAGACGCCGAGCAGGCCGATGCCCACCTCAGGAAAGGCGGCCGCCAGCACGGCGCTGCCGCAACCGCCGAAAACGAGCCAGAATGTACCAAGGAATTCCGCTGAAAGCCTTTTAAACATGCATTCGCTCCTGAAAAACGAAGCCGATCGCTTCGGCGCCGAGAGTTTGCCACAATTTGATTCCGGTCAAGCGCGGTTGCTTAACAGACCAGGATGCCCGCTATAGGCGAGACACCGGAAATGCGGGCAGCGACCCGGCAGAAACGAGGCGCAGCTGAACATCTTTCCGACGAACCGGGCTCGCGGAATATTGCTGCGCGCACCGGCCGGATAGTTCGCATTTCTTACAAATTCGGGGTTTCACCGTCTCGAAGCTTGCGTTAAGAGGCCCTCATCCGCCTCCCAAGACGGTTTTATATCCATATCAGGAACCATAAAAATGACAGACGCGACAACCTCCCTGTCGCCGAAGGACAATGCGTCAAGCCAAGCGGCAGTGAACTCCCCTGCCCGGGTGCTGTTTGCAAGCCTCGTCGGCACGACCATCGAATTCTTCGACTTCTACGTTTACGCAACCGCCGCAGTGCTGGTTTTCCCGCACCTGTTCTTCCCGGCCGCCGATCCGACCTCGGCAATGCTGCAATCCTTCGCGACCTTCTCGATCGCCTTCTTTGCCCGTCCCTTCGGCGCCGTCATCTTCGGCCATTTCGGCGACAAGGTCGGCCGCAAGGCGACGCTGGTTGCCGCCCTCATGACCATGGGCATCTCCACGGTCGTCATCGGCCTTCTGCCGACCTATGAGACGATCGGCGTCGCAGCCCCGCTGCTGCTCGCGCTGTGCCGCTTCGGCCAGGGCCTCGGTCTTGGCGGCGAATGGGGCGGTGCAGTCCTGCTCGCAACGGAAAACGCACCGGAAGGCAAGCGCAGCTGGTACGCCATGTTCCCGCAGCTCGGCGCCCCGATCGGCTTCCTGTTGTCGGCTGGCACCTTCCTGATCCTCGGCGAAGTCATGAGCAACGAAGCCTTCCTCGCCTGGGGCTGGCGCGTGCCGTTCATCGCCAGCATCCTGCTCGTTGCCGTCGGCCTCTATGTTCGCCTGAAGATCACCGAAACGCCGGAGTTCCAGAAGGCCGTCGACAAACACGAGCGCGTGCAGGTGCCGATCGCCGAGATCTTCCGTTTCCACAAGCGCAGCCTGGTGCTCGGCACGTTCGTGGCACTCGCCACCTTCGTGCTCTTCTACCTGATGACGGTGTTCTCGCTCTCCTGGGGCACGGCAAAGCTCGGCTACTCGCGCGAGCAGTTCCTCGTGGTGCAGATGACCGGCGTCGTCTTCTTCGGCCTGATGATCCCGGTCGCCGGCATCCTGTCGGACCGCTACGGCCGTCGCCTCGTCCTGATCCTGTCAACGATCGGCATCGGCGCCTTCGGCCTTTTCATGGCCCCGCTGCTATCAGGCGGCCTTGGCGGCGCATTCCTGTTCTCGATCATCGGCCTTGGCCTCATGGGCCTCACCTACGGCCCGATCGGCGCAGCCCTTGCCGCTCCCTTCCCGACCTCGGTGCGCTACACCGGCGCGTCGATGACCTTCAACCTCGCCGGCATCTTCGGCGCGTCACTGGCGCCTTACATCGCCACCTGGCTCGCCACCAACTACAGCCTGGACTATGTCGGCTACTACCTGCTCGCCGCCGCCGCCATCACGCTCTTGTGCCTGGTGCTGTCGACCGAAGAAGAGGTTTCGGCCTGATACCGGGCTGGCTGCGCCCGGCGCGGCTGACGACAAACAAGACGAGCCGCAGCGGCGACGCTGCGGCTCTTTTCGTTGAGGAAAAAGATAACTCCCTACTTGATATCCAAGTCCTTCAGCTTCTTGGCGGCAGTACCGAATTGTCCGAGTTGGTAAACAGCCGCACCAGCCGGCGAAAAAGTGAACGGCACGAATGGTTCGGCGAGCAGTTTGTCAAGATAGGTTCGGGGTGCGTATCCAGTCGTCACATGCGGACTAAAGGCCTCGCCGACGCTTTTGGGTACGAAGTTTGAAACATAATCGATCAACAACGGGTCGATGATGGGATCGTCAGGTGTTGTGACAAAAGCCGCCGAATCTCCAGTCTGTACGGTGAATTGTGCCACTGCAGCGACAAGATCCGCCTGCAGCTTCAACAGCTCCGGAGTTGGCTTCGCAACGATACCGGAAAGGCCCATGTCCTTTGTGGGGATGTAATAGTATTTGAAAGCCTGCAACTTCATGCCCCTCACGTCGTGCGTAGCAAGAGCCTTATTGGCGGCCGCATAGACCTGATCGAGGTCGGATGTTCGAGCAAAGCGCTGGAGCAGCGTGATGTGCGGTCGATGCGCTGCATCAAGCGCAAATCCCTTTGGAAAAACTTTGAGGTGCTCAGCGTTAACAGCCTCGGCATGCCGCAGCATGGTCTCATCCGGTTCAAGCAGAATGTCGATGGCCGTGACCTCGGACGGCTCAGCCGCCATGGCCATGCCCGGCATTGGAGAGAAGGGGCTGCAAGCCAAGGTAAGAACAAGGACCGCCGCAACCAACATCCTTAGCGCGACAACCTGAGGCGGAAGACGTATGCGCATGTTGCACTCCCATCTTATCCGGCAAACGAGACATTGTGCGATCAGGAGATACTCCTCACAGAGAGAGAGTGCGCATCAGTCATGAGGATCGTCAAGCGACATGCCGGTCCGACAAACGAAACGCTGCCGGGCATTCGCGGCCGAGATACGGCCGGCTGAGGTTGGCATCGCCCACGATGCGCCCCCTTACTGCTCCGTCAACATATGAGCGCGATACCGCTTGATCCGCATGTCGGACGACGCATGGATGCTCGGGTCAAGCCCGAGCATGACGGAGGATGGGGGACGCAAACACCCCAAAAGCAAAAGGGCCGCAGCGTCTCCGCCACGGCCCTTCCCAATCACGTCTCGCAACCCAGCCTCAGGCGATGCCGCGGCCGAGGAATTCCTTGATCTCGTAGCCCGGCATGAACTTGCCGATGCGCTTGATTTCCCATTCGAGGCGCACGCCCGAATGCTCGAGCACGCGCTGGCGCACGGTCTCGCCCAGATATTCGAGTTCGTAGCCGCTTGCCTGGCCGGTGTTGATCATGAAGTTGCAGTGCAGCGGCGACATCTGCGCGCTGCCGATCATCAGGCCGCGGCAGCCGGCCTCGTCGATCAGCTTCCAGGCCGAATGTCCCTCCGGGTTCTTGAAGGTCGAGCCGCCCGTCTTTTCGCGGATCGGCTGCACCGTTTCGCGGTGCTGGCGCACGGCGTCCATGTCGGTGCGGATCTTGTTCTTGTCTTCGGCGTAGCCTTCAAACACCGCATGGGTGAAGATCAGGTCCTTGGGCGCCGACGAATGGCGATAGTCATAACCCATATCGGCATTGGAAAGCACATGCTGGTTGCCCTGGCGGTCGACGGCGTGCACCTCGACCACGCGCTCGCGGGTCTCGGCACCATTGGCGCCGGCGTTCATGCGCAGCGCGCCGCCGAGCGAGCCCGGAATGCCGTAGTAGAAGTAGAAGCCGCCGATACCGTGATCGAGCGCCATGGCCGCGATGTTCTTGTCGGGGCAGATGGCGCCGGCCTTGATGCGGTTTTCACCGACAAGTTCCAGATCGCCAAACCCCTTGGCCGAGAGACGAATGACCACGCCGGGAATGCCGCCGTCGCGCACGAGCAGGTTCGAGCCGACGCCGACCACCATGACCGGCACTTCTGCCGGCACCAGCTTCAGGAAGGTGATGAGATCGTCCGTGTCGTGCGGCTGGAACATCAGTTCGGCAAGACCGCCGGCACGGAACCAGGTGACGCGATCCATCGGCGCATCGGTCGTGATGCGGCCGCGAACCGCGCTGACGCCGCTTCCGAGTGCATCCAGTAGTTTCTGACCGTTGACCTGTTTCATGCTCAATTTCCTGAATTATCCGCGAGTTCCTTTGGCAGGGCAGCGGCCCAGTAGGTGATGCTGCCAGCCCCCAAGAGAACCACAAAATCGCCGGGCTGTGCAATCTTGCTGACAACCGGCGCGATCGCCTCCGGACCGGAGACGTAACGGGCATCGCGATGGCCGCCCGCCTTGATGCGATCGACCAGTTCCTCGGCGGTTGCGCCCGGGATGACGTCTTCGCCGGCCGCGTAAACCGGTGCGATCATGATCGTGTCGGCATCGTTGAAGCAGGCGGAAAAATCTTCGAACAGGCTCGAAAGGCGCGAGTAGCGGTGCGGCTGGTGCACGGCGATGATTCGGCCCTGGCAGGCCTCGCGCGCCGCGCGCAGCACTGCCTTGATCTCGACCGGATGGTGGCCGTAGTCGTCATAGACGCGCACGCCGTTCCACTCGCCTGTCAGCGTGAAGCGACGCTTGACGCCGCCGAAGGAGGCAAGCCCCTTGGCAATCCCCTCCGGGCTGACGCCGAGGCGCTGGGCAACCGCGATTGCCGCCGTCGCGTTCGAGACGTTGTGGCGGCCGGGCATCGGCAGGCGCAGGTCCTTCATCGTGATCACCTGGCCAGTGCGACGGCGGCGGATCTCGATGTCGAAGACGGAGGTGGCGCCGTCCATGCGGATATTGTGGAAGCGCACGTCGGCCTGCGGGTTCTCGCCGTAGGTGACGACCTTGCGGTCCTCGATCTTGCCGACCATCGCCTGCACTTCCGGATGGTCGAGGCACAGCACCCCGAAACCATAGAAGGGCACGTTCTCGACGAACTGGCGGAAGGCGGCGCGCACCGCGTCGAAGTTGCCGTAGTGGTCGAGATGCTCGGGGTCGATGTTGGTGACGACAGCGACGTCAGCCGGCAGCTTCAGGAAGGTGCCGTCGGATTCGTCGGCCTCCACCACCATCCACTCGCCCTCGCCCATGCGCGCATTGGTGCCGTAGGCGTTGATGATGCCGCCGTTGATGACGGTCGGGTCGAGGTTGCCGGCTTCCAAGAGCGCCGCCACCATCGAGGTCGTCGTCGTCTTGCCGTGCGTGCCGCCGATCGCGATCGCATTGCGGAAGCGCATGAGTTCGGCGAGCATCTCGGCGCGGCGAACGACCGGCAGGAATTTTTCGCGCGCAGCGATCAGTTCCGGGTTGTCCTTCTTGATCGCGGTCGAAACGACGATGACTTCGGCATCGCCCAAGTTCTCGGCCTTGTGGCCGACGAAGACCTCGATGCCCTTGGCGCGCAGCCGTTGCACATTGGCGCTGTCGGACTGGTCGGAGCCCTGCACCTTGTGCCCGAGATTGTGCAGCACCTCGGCAATGCCGCTCATGCCGATGCCGCCGATACCGATGAAATGGACCAGCCCGATGGTTTTCGGCATTTTCATGAGCGTG
>NZ_DASYHB010000065.1:0-4597 GCF_035999185.1 Ensifer sp.
CGGTTATGCGCTCGCCTATCCGAGCCGCTGCAACCTGCCGATCGAGCGGCTCGATTTCGCCAAGCTGTCGCGGCTCGATTTCGAGGCGCCGGACGAAGTGCGTTTTCCGGCGATCCGGCTCGCGCGCCGGGCGATGGTCGAGGGCGGCGTCCAGGGCGCGGTTCTCAACGGCGCCAAGGAAACGGCGCTTGACGCCTTCATCGCCAGGCGCACCGGCTTTCTCGCCATGGCCGAGATCGTTGAGAAGGTCATGGACAGGCTCGCCGGCTTGCCAGCCGCCGCAACGATGGACGATGTCTTTGCCGCCGACGAAAAAGCCCGGCATATCGCAGCCGGGCTCCTTCAGTAAGTTCTAGCTTTCAGTGCCCGGCTTGAACCGCCGATCGTCTCAGGCGACCGCGCGGGCCAGCGCACAGCGCGACCAGAGCGAGTGCAGCGCGCCGACCAGGTGGTCGATGTCGGCGTCCGAATGCAGCGGCGTCGGGGTGATGCGCAGGCGCTCGGTCTTCTTCGGCACCGTCGGATAGTTGATCGGCTGCACGTAGACGCCGAAATGGTCGAGCAGCAGGTCCGAGATCCACTTGCACTTGGCGGCATCGCCGACCATGACCGGCACGATATGGCTCGGGTTCGGCATGTGCGGAATGCCGCGCTGGTCGAGGAGCGAACGCAGACGGCGGACGCGCTCTTGATGGGCGAAGCGTTCGACCTGGCTTTCCTTCAAATGACGGATCGAAGCGAGTGCACCGGCGGCCAGCGTCGGCGGCAACGCCGTCGTGAAGATGAAGCCTGAGGCAAACGAACGAACGAAGTCGCAGAGCGCCGCAGAGCCGGTGATGTAACCGCCCATGACGCCGAAGGCCTTTCCGAGCGTGCCTTCGATGACCGTCAGGCGGTGCATCAGGCCTTCGCGTTCGGCAATACCGCCGCCGCGCGGGCCGTACATGCCGACCGCGTGCACTTCGTCGAGATAGGTCATGGCGCCGTACTTGTCGGCGAGGTCGCAGAATTCCTTGATCGGCGCGATGTCGCCATCCATCGAGTAGACGGACTCGAACGCGATCAGCTTCGGCGCGCGCGGATCGGCAGCGGCGAGCTTGGCTTCGAGGTCAGCGACCGAATTGTGCTTGAAGATGACACGTTCGCACTTGGAGTGACGGATCCCCTCGATCATCGAAGCGTGATTCCCGGCGTCTGAGAAGACGATAACACCGGGAATCTTCGAACAGAGCGTACCGAGCGCGGCCCAGTTGGACACATAGCCCGAGGTGAAGAGCAGCGCCGATTCCTTGCCATGCAGGTCCGCGAGCTCGCGCTCAAGCAGGACGTGGTAGTGGTTGGTACCGGAGATGTTGCGGGTGCCGCCGGCGCCGGCGCCGCATTCGTCGATCGCGCGCTTCATCGCCTCGGTGACAACTGCGTGCTGGCCCATGCCGAGATAGTCGTTCGAACACCAGACGGTGACTTCCTGAACGCCGTCAGCCGTGTGGCGCGCCGCCTTCGGGAATTGGCCGCGATGGCGGGCGATGTCCGCGAAAACCCGGTAGCGGCCTTCCTGATGCAGCCCGTCCAGCTCGTTCTTAAAGAAATTCTCGAAATCCATCATTTTCTCCAGTGCCCGGCCGCTTTTCTTCAATCAAAGCGACCTGGGGTCAACCTCGGAATGCTCGGCATCTGCCACCTGCGGCAAAAGGCCCGTTTAGCGCTGCCCGCCCAATGAATGCATCCGGGATGATCTAGCATTTTTGGTCCAGAGCATCTTCGCTGCTTTCAGTGAAACCGTTTCAACCGAGACAGTGCTAGTTTTGAAACATTCCAAAGAAAGCCTTAGCGCATGTTCATCACGTCAAGCTTGATCGAAGTCAAGCAAGGATGAAAAAAGGACGACCGAAGCCGCCCTTTTTCGATGTTTGTGTGGCGCCACGGGGCGCTCATGCCGCGGCCACGGCGCGTTTGGCCATGACTTTCACCAGATTGGCGCGATAGGCCGCATCCGCGTGAATGTCGGAGAGCAGCTCCGACGCATCGACGCTGATGCTGGCAAGCGCGTCCGGCGACCAGTTGGCGGCAAGGGCCGTTTCCATGTCGCCCTGGCGGAAGACGCCGTTCGCCCCGGCACCGGTCACGGCAACGCGAACCTCGCCATTGTCCCGCCGCGCGACGAACACGCCGGTCATCGCATAGCGCGAAGCCGGATTGGCGAACTTCTGGTAGGCGGCCTTTTCAGGCGCGTCGAAACTGACGGCAGTGACGATCTCGCTGTCTTCCAGCGCCGTTTCGAAAAGCCCGATGAAGAACTCGTCCGCCACGATCTCGCGCCGATTGGTCACGATCGTCGCGCCAAGCGCCAGCATCGCCGCCGGATAGTCGGCCGCCGGGTCGTTGTTGGCGATCGAGCCGCCGATCGTGCCCATGTGCCGCACATGCGGATCGCCGATGTGGCTGGCGAGATGGCAGATCGCCGGACAGACAGCCCTGAGCGCCGCCGACGAGGCCACCTCGTAGTGGGTGGTCGCTGCCCCGATCCGCACCATCCGGCCATTGACCGAGATGCCCTGCATCTCGGCAATATGTCTGAGATCGATGAGATCGCTGGGCGACGCCAGCCGCTGCTTCATTGTCGGGATCAGCGTCATGCCGCCGGAGACATATTTGCCTTCGCCGGCCGCTTCCATTCGGCTGACGGCGTCCTGGATGGAGGACGCCCGGTGGTATTGGGTCTCGTACATGAGGTGTCCTCCCCTTCACTTGGCCGCGTGCGCCGCCGCCCACACCTTCTGCGGTGTCGCCGGCATGGTGAGCGCATTGTTGCCGATGGCATCGGTGATGGCGTTGATCAGCGCCGGCGGTGAGCCGATGGCGCCCGCCTCGCCGCAGCCCTTGATCCCCAAAGGATTGTTCGGGCAGGGCGTGTTCGAGGTCGAGACCTGGAACGACGGCAGATCGTCGGCGCGCGGCATGGCGTAGTCCATGTAGCTTGCCGTCAGCAGCTGGCCCGAGGGGTCGTAGTGCACGCCTTCGAGCAGCGCCTGGCCAATCCCTTGCGCGATGCCGCCATGCACCTGTCCCTCCACGATCATCGGGTTGATGATGTTACCGAAGTCGTCGGCAGCGACGAACTGCACGATCTTGGTCCGCCCGGTATCGGGATCCACCTCCACCTCGCAGATGTAACAGCCGGCCGGGAAGGTGAAGTTGGCCGGGTCGTAGAAAGCGCCTTCCTTCAGGCCCGGCTCCATGCCCGCCGGCAGGTTGTGGGCCGTGTAGGCGGCAAGCGCCATCTGGAACCAGGGCACCGCCTTGTCGGTGCCGGCGACCTTCAGCTCGCCGTTCTCGATGACGATGTCGCTTTCATCGGCCTCCATCAGGTGCGCGGCGATCTTCTTTGCCTTCGCCTCGACCTTGTCGAGCGCCTTGACGACGGCCGACATGCCGACAGCGCCTGAGCGCGAGCCGTATGTCCCCATGCCCATCTGTACCTTGTCGGTATCGCCATGCACGATGTTGACGCTGTCGAGCGGCACGCCGAAGCGGTCGGCGACGAGCTGGGCAAAGGTGGTCTCATGGCCCTGGCCGTGACTGTGCGAACCGGTCAGGACCTCGATCGTTCCCACCGCATTGACCCGCACCTCCGCCGATTCCCACAGGCCGACCCCGGCGCCGAGCGAACCGACCGCCGCCGACGGCGCGATGCCGCAGGCTTCGATATAGCAGCTCATGCCGATGCCGCGTTTCATGCCGCGTTTGCCCGCTTCCGCCTTGCGGGCGGCAAAGCCGTTCCAGTCGGCCGCCTGCATCGCGGCGTTGAGCGACGCTTCGTAGTCGCCGGCGTCATAATTCATGATGACGGGCGTCTGGTGCGGGAAGGAACGGATGAAATTGATCCGCCTCAGTTCCGCGGGCGAAACGCCGAGTTCGCGCGCCGCCGTCTCCATGGTGCGCTCGAGCAGATAGGTTGCCTCCGGCCGACCGGCGCCGCGATAGGCGTCGACCGGCGCCGTGTTGGTGTAGACGGTACGCACATTGGCGTGGATCGCCGCGATGTCGTACTGGCCGGAAAGCAGCGTCGCATAGAGATAAGTCGGCACCGCCGAGGAAAAGAGCGACATATAGGCGCCGAGATTGGCGATCGTGTCGACCTTGAGCCCGATGATGCGGTTGTTGGCATCGAACGCCATCTTTACGGTCGACACATGGTCACGGCCGTGGGCGTCGGTGAGGAACGCCTCGGTTCTGTCGGACGTCCACTTGACCGGAACGCCGGTGCGCTTCGACGCCCAGAGACAGACGATCTCTTCCGGATAGATGTAGATCTTCGAGCCGAAGCCGCCGCCGACATCGGGCGCAATCACCCGGAGCTTGTTTTCCGGTGCGACATTGTAGAAGGCGCTCATCACCAGTCGCGCCACGTGCGGGTTCTGGCTGGTCGTATAGCAGGTGTAGTGGTCGTCGCCGACGTCGTAGATGCCAAGGGCCGCGCGCGGCTCCATCGGGTTGGGCGAAAGCCGGTTGTTGTGGATCGTGACTTCGGTGACGTGCGCCGCCGCTGCGATCGCCTTGTCGGTCGCCGTCTCGTCGCCGATCTGCCAGTCGAAGA
>NZ_DASYHB010000070.1:0-27528 GCF_035999185.1 Ensifer sp.
CGCTATCAAATTCCCCGTGGTGATTTGGCCGGCCGGCTTGCAGCCACGTTAAACAAGTCGCTAAAGGGCCGAGGAAAGTTGGATTTCCGAGGACCGGTCGCGATCAATCGCCGCCGGTTTTTTTGTATTGATCGAGTGGAAACCCCATGCCCATCAAGATACCCGATACGCTGCCCGCCTTCGAAACCCTCACGACCGAGGGTGTGCGGGTGATGACCGAGACCGTGGCGATCCGTCAGGATATCCGCCCGCTCCAGATCGGGCTGCTGAACCTCATGCCGAACAAGATCAAGACCGAGATCCAGATGGCGCGCCTGATCGGCGCCTCGCCGCTGCAGGTCGAGCTGTCGCTGATCCGCATCGGCGCCCACCGGGCAAAGAACACCTCCGAAGATCACCTGCTCGCCTTCTACGAGACCTGGGAAGAGGTGAAGGACCGCAAGTTCGACGGCTTCATCATAACGGGCGCACCGGTCGAGACGCTGGAATACGAGAACGTCACCTATTGGGACGAACTGAAGCGCATCCTCGACTGGACAGAGACCAACGTGCATTCGACGCTCAACGTCTGCTGGGGCGCGATGGCGGCGATCTACCATTTCCACGCCGTGCCGAAGTATCCGCTCAACGAGAAGGCTTTCGGCGTCTACCGCCACCAGAACCTCAATCGATCCTCGGTCTACCTCAACGGTTTTTCCGACGATTTTGCGGTTCCCGTCTCGCGCTGGACCGAAGTCCGGCGCGCCGACATCGACCAGGTGCCGAGCCTCGAAATCCTGATGGAATCAAAGGAGATGGGCGTCTGCCTCGTGCATGAGAAGAAGGGCAACCGGCTCTACATGTTCAACCACGTGGAGTATGATTCCACCTCGCTGTCGGACGAATACTTCCGGGACGTGGACGCCGGCGTGCCGATCAAGATGCCGCACGACTATTTCCCGCACAATGATCCGACCCTGCCGCCACAGAACCGCTGGCGAAGCCACGCGCATCTCTTCTTCGGCAACTGGATCAACGAGATGTACCAGACGACGCCCTACGATCTCAAAGAAATCGGCACCGGAGAAAGCCGAGGCTGACCGATGTTCATCCCCTTCTTCCTCGAACTCAAGGCGGCGAAAGTCCCGGTCACGCTCCGGGAATTCCTCTCCTTGATCGAGGGGATGGAGGCGGGCATCGCCACCTTCGACGTCGAGGCCTTCTACTACCTGGCGCGCACGGCGCTGGTGAAGGACGAGCGTCATATCGACCGCTTCGACCGGGTGTTCCAGCATTGCTTTTCCGGGCTCGAGGCGGTCAATCCCCTGGAAGCCGGCGAAGAGGCCGTCATCCCCGAGGACTGGCTGCGCAAGCTTGCGGAAAAACACCTGACCGAGGAAGAAAAGCGCCTGATCGAATCCCTCGGCGGCTTCGACAAGCTGATGGAAACCCTGCGGCAGCGGCTAAGCGAACAAAAGGGCCGGCATCAGGGCGGCTCGAAATGGATCGGCACCGCCGGCACCTCCCCCTTCGGCGCCTATGGCTATAACCCTGAGGGTGTCAGGATCGGCCAGGACCAGTCGCGCCACCGCCGCGCCGTCAAGGTCTGGGACCGACGCGAATTCAAAGACTATGACGATACGGTCGAGCTTGGCACGCGCAACATCAAGGTGGCGCTGAAGCGGCTCCGGCGCTGGGTGCGCCAGGGGGCGGCCGACGAACTCGACCTTTCCGGCACGATCCGCGCGACCGCCGAACACGGCTATCTCGACGTGGTGACCCGGCCAGAACGGCGCAATGCCGTGAAGCTCCTGATGTTCTTCGACGTCGGCGGCTCGATGGACGATCACATCCGCATCGTCGAAGAGCTGTTTTCAGCGGCCCGCGGTGAGTTCCGCCACATGGAGCATTTCTACTTCCACAACTGCGTCTACGAAGGCCTGTGGAAGGACAATCGCCGACGCCGTGCCGACATCACGCGCACCACCGACGTGCTGCGCACCTATGGCGGCGACTACCGCGCCATCTTTGTCGGCGACGCCTCGATGAGCCCTTACGAGATCAGCCACCCCGGCGGTTCGGTGGAACATTGGAACGACGAGGCCGGCGCGCTCTGGCTGTCGCGGATGACTGCGCATTTTCCGCGCTCGATCTGGATCAATCCTGTGCCGGAACAGCACTGGGGCTACACCCAGTCGATCGCCATGGTGAAGAGCCTGTTCGAGGGACGCATGTTTCCCTTGACTCTTGCCGGGCTGCAGGATGCGACCAAGCAGCTATCGCGTTGACGCGACTGCAGAAGGGTCGTTGTAGCACCTTGAATAGCTGGATGTTTTTGCCCTCGGGCCGGAGACGGCGCCAGGCCGCATTTAGTATGATTTTCTGGTTGCCGTGCCCATGGAAATGACGCAGGTTGCTGCGATCGCACCGCTGCATGTTTCCTTGGATCCCAACTGAGCCAAGGGCAAAACATGCAGCAATTCGAAAGTGTACAGCGACCTTTGCGCGTCTGGGGAGACGCGCGGCGCTGTAGAGGGAGTAAGCGGTGAGCATGCATCAGAGCACGGAAATCTTCGGCCACCTGCCATCCGGCGAGCCGGTCTATCGTGTGGTGCTCACCGGCGGCGGCCTGACCGCCCATGTGCTCACGTGGGGCTCGGTGATCCAGGACCTGCGGCTCGAAGGCCATGAGCCGCCGCTGGTACTCGGGTTCACCGACCTTGAAAGCTACCTCGCTCATTCGCCCTATCTTGGCGCAACGCCTGGGCGCTCAGCCAACCGGATCGGCAACGGACGCTTCACGCTTGACGGCGAGGCCTACCAGCTCGAACTGAACGAGAAGGGCGTCACGCACCTGCATGGCGGCAGCGACAATATCGGCAAGCGCAACTGGACGATCGTCAGCCAATCGCCCGACAGCGTGACGCTTGTAATCACCGATCCCGATGGGCGCGCCGGTTATCCCGGCAATTGCACCGTTACCTGCACCTACGCGCTGAAGCCTGACGGCGTCCTGAGCGTCGTCTACGAGAGTGCGACCGACCGGGCCACGCTCGCCAACGTCTGCCAGCACAGCTACTTCAACCTCGACGGCAGCGCCGACGCACTCGGCCACGATATCATGGTCGCCGCCGACCACTATCTGCCGACCAACGAGCTGCAGGTGCCGACGGGCGAGATCCGCCCGGTCGAAGGCACCGCCTTCGATCTCCGGGAAATGACGCCGCTCCGCCGCCAGACCGAGGGCGAACGCATCAGTTACGACCACAATTTCTGTCTTTCGGACGAGCGCATGGCGAAACATTCCGTGGCGCTTGCCCGCAGCATCAATTCCGGTGTCTCACTCGAAGTGCTGACCACCGAGCCCGGCGTGCAGCTCTACACGGGCGCCAAGCTGAACATCCCCGTCCCCGGCCTCGAAGGCCGCCGCTACGGCCCGTTTGCCGGCTTCTGCCTGGAAACCCAGGTCTGGCCAGATGCCATCAACCATGCCGGCTTCCCGAACGCGGTGCTGCGCCCAGGCGAAACGCGCCGGCAAGAGACCGATTACGTCTTCATGAAAAGCTGATCTGGCTGCGACCGTGAAAGCGCCTGGCACTTTCACGCGAGAAATCGCTTGAAAATACATGAGTAAAAAAGTTAAGTATTCCCCGTTGGGGCAGGGCATGTGCTGTCCGTGTGAATTCGGACTGCTGAACTATGACTGCGGGGGACAAAGACAAGCGCAAAGCGATCTACATCGCCCACCGTCCCGCGCTTCTGGCCTACGCCCGTCTGCTCTCAGGTTCACGAGCCGAGGCAGAAGATCTGGTCCAGGAAGCGTTTATCCGCTTCTCGCCGGAGCATGCCGACACCGCGCTCTCGCCACGGGCTTACCTCGTGCGCATCATCCGAAACCTTGCCTTCAATCTGAAGAAGCGCAGGCGCTACGAAAGCCAGCAGGCATCCGACAACCTGCCGTTCTGGGGGCGGCCGCAGCCGGTCGACACCCCTGAGCAACACGTTCTTTTCGGCGACCAGGTCCGCAGCGCCACGTCGATTCTCGCAGCCATGTCCGATGACGCCAGAACGATTGTCGAGATGTACCGGTTTGACGGCTACACATTGCAGGAAATTGCCGATCGTCTCGACCTGTCCGTCGCCACGGTGCATCGTATGCTGAAGACGGCGATGGCAGAGCTTGCCGAGCGCATGGACGCAGGGGTCGGATAGCCGGCGATGCAGATGAACCGATCCTCCGGCGGCAAGCGTTAACCGCCTCTCCCGCATGATGCGCTGTAAAGAGATATTGAAAGCGATGACATCAGTTGGCGACAACGACAGCGGTAAGCCGCCCTCGGCCGTGGAACAGGCGGCTGAGTGGCTGTTGCAGCTCCGTGAGCGGCCCGAGGATGCCGATCTTTGTCGACGCTTCGAGGCGTGGCGCTCCCAATCGCCGGAACATCACGCTGCCTGGGACAAAACGGCGGCGATGTGGGACGCCCTCGGGGCAGCGCCCTCTCAATACCAACGCCTTTCTCCGGCACGGGACGCCGCCGCCGCACCTCGCCGGCTGGCGCGACGAAGCGGGCGATCATCGAAACCTGCTTGGATGGGTTCCCTCGCTCGGCCCAAGCTGGCGGGTGCTGCCGCCGCGATTGCAGTCTGCGTCGCGCTGTTTCTCGGTCCCACCGTCATGCTCCGGCTCCAGGCCGACGAAGTAACCGCGAAGGCCGAATCACGAACCCTCACGCTCAAGGACGGAAGCACGGTCGTGCTCGCCGCCGATAGCGCCATCAAATCCACCTTTGCTGAAAATCGGCGGGAGGTCACGCTTCTTGCCGGCGAAGCCTTCTTTGACGTCGCGGCAGACGGTCGCCCGTTTGTCGTTGCGGCCGGCGACGTCGAGGTCGAGGTCCTGGGAACCGCCTTCGACGTCAAGATGACCTCGGCAGGCACGGATATCGCCCTGGCGCACGGAGAGGTCAGGACGCGCTTCGGTAGCGCCATGCGCTCGCAGGCAAAGCTTCTTCCCGGCGACATGATTCGTATCGATCACGACAGCGGCGCCGGCACGCGGGCGACGATCGCCGTCGACGACATCGCACGCTGGCGCGAGGGGCGCCTCTATGTCGCCGACGAGACGATCGGTTCGGTCGTCGAGACAATCCAACGCTACCATCCAGCCTGGATCACCATTCCAGATCGCGGCCTTTCCTCCAAGCGGGTCAGCGGCATCTACGACCTCACCAAACCCGACCAGGCCCTGCGCGCACTCGTCGGTCCCTATGGCGGCAAGGTGCGGTCCCTGTCCCCGCTTCTGCGTGTGGTCACCCGCCTCTGATAAAACACGACAATAAAATTCAAGTTTTTTCGAGAACCCGGCTCGAAAGCTGAAAAATATGCTGCCGCACTTTGTCTTCCGTTCTGAGGCGCTGCGCACCTGGGCGTCTGCAGATCAGGAGAGAGTACTGAAATGGCATCCGTGGTACCGGCACGCTCATTCGCCGATAATGCAAGACGTTTAAACCTGACCCGCTGCGCCGGCCTTTTGGCAACGACGGCACTCGCATTGTTCTGGACAGCCACGACGCTCGAAGCGCAAACGGCATCCGGCGGATCGGTCCCCTCTTCCCAAGGTCGCCCAAGCGAAGCGACCCATGACTTCAACATCCCCGCCCAGCCGCTTGCAAGCGCCCTCAGCGCCTTCAGCCGCCAGACCGGATTGCAGATTTCTCAGCCCGCAGCCATCGGCCGGGGCGTCACCTCAACTGCGGTGACCGGCCGCCATACGACGCGGCAGGCGCTTCAGCTCCTGTTGCAGGGCAGCGGCATCCAGTTCCATCTGAGCGACGACAATGCCGCGGTGCTCGGGCAAGGCGCGGCGCCAACGGGTGATACACGCCTACCGGAGGGCGTCACGCAACTCGATGCCATCGCCGTTCGCGGCGGCCGAGTCGGCAGTGCTGCGAAGGACGTGTTCACCGCATCGAAGTCCTCCGTCTACATTTCATCGGAGACGATCGAGCGCTTCAGCCACCGGACCGCCGGCGACATGCTCAAGGGACAGCCGGGCGTCCAGGTGGGCGACAGCCGCAATGGCGGTGGCCTCGATGTCAACATTCGCGGGGTCCAGGGCCAAGGCCGCGTCGCTGTGACTGTCGACGGCGGCCAGCAGGCGCTCGACACCTATCGCGGCTATGCGGGCACGCAGCAGCGAAGCTACATCGACCCTGACCTGATCGGCGGCGTGCTGATCAACAAGGGTCCGAGCCTTGCAGCCGGCGCCTCCGGCGCCATCGGCGGCACCGTCGAAATGCAGACGATCGGCGTTTCCGACATTCTCAAGGACGGCGAAAACTTCGGCATCAGGCTGAAAGGCGACATCTCGGACAACGGCATCTCGCCGCAGGAACCGCGTAGCGGCGTGCCGCGCTGGGAAAAACACAGCGCCAACGCCCGCACCGATCGTGGCAACATCTTCAACTCCGATGCCAAGTCGGGAAGTGCTGCGGTCGCCTACAGCAACGAATACTTCGATCTTGTCGGCGCCTTCGCGAAACGCAACGAGGGCAACTACTTCGCCGGATCGCATGGCCGTGACCGCTATCGCATCTTCACGCCCCAACGACGCTGGGACGGCAGCACCTATCTCTATGAGGAACAGTCCGTCGCCAAGGTCTACAAGGAGGGCGAAGAGGTCATGAACACCTCGAGCAACACCGAATCGGTGCTGCTCAAGGCCACGATCCGCCCGACCGACGAACAAACACTCGACGTCGGCTATCGCCATTTCGACGGCCGCTTTGGCGAGATCATGCCCTCGGTCATCTTCCGCGGCAGCAAGGACACCCTCGGCCAATGGCCGCTCGGCTCGATGAAGATCGACGCCCTCAACGCCCGCTACGCCTACGACCCCGCCGACAATGACCTGATCAACGTCAAGGCCAATATCTGGATGACAGATGCGAGCAGCGAATTGCTGAACGGCGGACCGATGGTTCCCCGGTCGCAACGCTCCGACTTCGACAACGACTATGGCTGGGCGCGCCAGGAGAACCGCCGCTGGGGCATCGACGCCAGCAACCGGGCTGAGTTCGACACCGGCCTCGGTGCGGCGACGCTCGACTTCGGCGCCTCGTTCATGAACGAGACCATCCGCCCCGCCGACGGCGTCGTCATCACCCTGGATGACCGCAACAACAACCGGATCCTGCGTGACGGCGACCGCCAGGAGGGCAGCCTCTCAGGGCAATTCACGCTGCAGCCGACGGATACGCTCTCGGTCCGCCTTGGCGGGCGCTATGTCAGGTTCAACAGCCAGGACAACAACCGGCATTCGCAAGCGATCTACGAAAAAAGATCCTACAGAAACATCCTGCTCAAGGATGGAAACAGCTGGGTGGCCAATGCCTTTTGGTTCGCCGACAAGGACGGCAACTTCACCGACGCCACCAACCCGCTGCTGAACGACGGCAAGGCGACCACCTATGCCGACAATTCCGAGGTCAGGATCGGCGACCTCAAGTACACCTCGACCACGGTCTATGCACCGCAGGTCGCCGACTTCGTAAAAGAGTACAAATACGGCGACCAACTCAAGCGCAACGATGGCGGCTTCGCGCCGGCCTTCGGCATCAGCCACAACATCACCGAAGACACTCTCGTCTATGTGAACTATACCGAGGGCCTGCGTATGCCGGGCCTGTTCGAATCCTCGCAAGGGACGCTGCAGGTCATGCAATCCGCCACGCTGAAGCCGGAGCGGTCCCGCGCCTGGGAAATCGGCGCAAGCACGGTGGCGTCGGATCTCCTGTCGCCCGGCGACACCGCCGGCCTCAAGCTTGCCTACTTCAACACAAAGATCGACGACTACATCACCCGCTTCTACAACCCTGCGGGCAACGGCATGATGCTGATGGGCAACGCCGAAAGCTTCAAGGTGTCCGGCCTTGAACTGCAGGCAAACTACGACGAAGGTCGTTTCTTCGCCGACCTTTCGACCACCTACTATTTTAAGGCGGAAACCTGCGACCCTGTCGTGGCCGCCCAGCTGCGTGCCGCAGCCAGCCAGTATAATCCAACCCACAACACGCCGAACTGCACCCCAGGCGGCTTCAGCGGCTCCTACGCCAATACGCAGAACCCGCCCAAGGTTGCCGTAAACGTCACGGCCGGCGCACGCTTCCTCGACGAAACGCTGACGATTGGCGGCCGCATGACCTACACCAGCGGTCCCGTGGAAAAACTCGACCAGCCCTGGCAGAAGAATGTCACCGCAGCCCAGGTCTATTACCACCCGGTCGCCGTCTTCGATGCGTTCCTCGCCTATGAACTGCGCGAAGATGCCGTGTTGAACCTGTCTGTCGAAAACCTCACCGACCGGTATTATCTCGACCCGCTGGCACAAAGCATGATGCCGGCACCGGGACGGACCTTCCGCGCCGGTCTGACGATGAAATTCTGATCGGCCTGCAGATGCCTTGCGAAACGGTGTGGTGAGCCCGCACCGTTTCAGATCTGATCACGGCAGTGACCGGAACGGTTGGCGCCAGACCAGACGAAATGGCGGCTAGGCATCGGCCGCGCCGATAATTACATTTCAAATTCAAGTGGTTGGGAGAAAATGGAGCGGGTGAGGCGATTCGAACGCCCGACCCCAACCTTGGCAAGGTTGTGCTCTACCCCTGAGCTACACCCGCTCATCAACCTCGGCCCGGGGGTAGTCGGTGGACCGCGGCGTCGGCGCTGTCTTGCGGCGACGGGCGGTATATGGCCTAAGCGATTTTGGAATGCAACAGGGAAATGACGAGAAATCGAATATTTTTTGGGAGACCCCGCGCAAAGCCCGGAAATGCCGCGTTTTTGGCCGGCGTCGCCGCCTGTGAGATTGCACCCCGATGGGCTTCTCCCCTAAAGCAGAATGCAAATGGACGTCCAAGGGATGAGAATCATGCGTGAATCACAGCCGAAAACCGCCAAAGACCTCTTTCATTTTCTCGATGGGCTCGGGATCGAGCATAAGACCAAGAACCACGAACCGGTGTTCACGGTCGCCGAATCGGTGGCGCTGCGCGACGAGATCCCCGGCGGCCATACGAAAAACCTCTTCGTGAAGGACAAGAAGGACAACTACTTCCTTTTGACCGTCGAGGAGCACGCGACGGTGGACCTGAAGACTGTGCATCAGGTAATCGGTGCGGCAAGCAAGGTGTCCTTCGGCAAGCCGGAAAAGCTGATGGAGTATCTCGGCGTCATTCCGGGTGCGGTGACCGCGTTCGGCGCGATCAACGACATCCAGGGCAACGTCAAGGTCATCATCGACGAGGAACTGATGAAGTTCGACATCGTCAATTGCCATCCGCTTTCCAATGACGCGACGACTTCAATTGCGTCCAAGGATCTGCTGCGCTTCATGGAAGCGACCGGGCACGAACCGCTTGTCTTGAAAGTCACGGCCTGACATACGATCTTTGGCGCGAATGCAGTATGCTGGACGACGTGCCGGCGAGGAGAGAAGAATGACGGGCAGCGACAATCCCTATGCAGGGTCCTTCGGCACTCAGATGACGGCCTCGGCGTCCTTCGGCCAGCCAGCGCCGGCCGCGGCGTCGAGCGGTGACCTGATCAAGGAAACGACCACCGCCAACTTCACCAAGGACGTGCTTGACGCCTCCCGGCAGCAGCCGGTCCTCGTCGACTTCTGGGCCCCCTGGTGCGGGCCCTGCAAGCAGTTGACGCCGGTCATCGAAAAGGTGGTCACGGAAGCTGCAGGCCGCGTCAAGCTGGTCAAGATGAACATCGACGACCACCCGTCGATCGCCGGCCAGCTCGGCATCCAGTCGATCCCTGCCGTCATCGCCTTCGTCGGCGGGCGCCCGGTCGATGGCTTCATGGGTGCCGTTCCCGAAAGCCAGATCAAGCAGTTCATCGAAAAGATCGCAGGCCCCGCCGTCGATGACAGCAAGGCTGAGATCGAAGCGGTCCTCGCAGATGCCAAGGCGCTCATCGATGCCGGCGACGCGCAGAATGCTGCCGGCCTCTTCGGCGCCGTACTGCAGGCCGATCCCGAAAACGTCGTGGCGATCGCCGGCATGGTCGATTGCATGATCGCACTCGGCCAGCTCGCTGAAGCCCGCGAAGCGCTTTCCAGCCTGCCGGAAGACCTTGCCAAGGACGCTGGCATCGCAGCCATCGGCAAGAAACTCGACCAGATCGAGGAAGCCCGCAAGCTCGGCGACCCCAACGAGTTCGAGCGCCGCCTTGCCGCCAATCCGGACGATCATGAAGCGCGCGTGCTGCTCGCCAAGATCCGCAATGTCGAAGGCGACCGTACGGCTGCCGCCGATCACCTGTTGACGATCATGAAGCGCGACCGGACTTTCGATGACGATGGCGCCCGCCGCGAGCTGCTTTCCTTCTTCGAGGTCTGGGGCCCGAAGGACCCGGCAACGATCGCAGCGCGACGCAAGCTGTCGTCGATCCTGTTTTCCTGAACCATCGGGTTTTGCCGGATGGGGGCGGCATCCGCCCCCATTTGCATATCGACGGATCGCCGCGATCCACATTCACCCATGAAGATCGGCGCGTTCCTCCCTTGAGATTTTCGGGGAGCGCACCATTTCTTCATCTGGTTGACCACGCTTCCTTGGCGGGGCAAGAGCGCATACCTGCAGGGTCTATCGGAATGCACGTCGGAAATGCACGTTACCTCGGTCCCAAGGACTTGCCGGAGATCATTCCGGTGTTTCCGCTGACCGGTGCGTTGCTGCTTCCAGGCGCCCAGCTGCCGCTCAACATCTTCGAACCGCGCTATCTCGCCATGCTCGATGACGCGCTGTCCGGCAACCGCCTGATCGGCATCGTGCAGCCATCGTTCTGCGAAGGCCGCAACGAGACGGCTACCGGCCCGATGCAGGCGCTCTGCGAGGTCGGCTGCATTGGCCGCATCACCTCTTTTGCCGAAACCGGCGACGGTCGCTACATCACCTCGCTGACCGGGGTCTGCCGCTACCGGCTGTTTTCCGAAGTCGGCGGCACGCGCGGCTACCGGCGCTTCCGCATCGGCCCCTTTGCCGCCGACCTTGAAAACCGCGACGACGAGACCCTCGTCGACCGGGCAGCGCTGTTGGCCGCCTTCAAGGCCTACCTCGAAGCCAACAAGCTGAAGGCCGACTGGGAAAGCGTCGAACGGGCGAGCAACCGCACGCTGGTCAACTCCATGGCGATGATGTCGCCCTATGGGCCGGCGGAAAAGCAGGCGCTGCTAGAAGCACCCGACCTCAAGACCCGCGCGGAAACCCTGATCGCCATCACCGAAATCGTGCTTGCGCGCGACTTCGGCGATATGGACAGCATTTTGCAGTGAGCGGCGAACCATGGATATCAACGCCAGCAAGGTCGACCCGAAACTGCTTGAACTGCTCGTCTGCCCCTTGACCAAGGGGCGCCTCAGCTACCACGCCGAAGCCAATGAACTGATCTCGGAAAAAGCCCGCCTCGCCTATCCGATCCGCGACGGCGTGCCGATCATGCTGATCTCTGAAGCGCGCAAGATCGAGGATTGACGCCGCGCGCGCCCCTTTTGACGATCAATCAATGAATAGCTCCTAAGCTTCCTCAGCTATCGGCAGCTCAGCGGGCTTCCATGAACATCTGGCATTACATCGTTGCGTTCATGGCGTTGACCACGCTCGGCACGGCCGTCCATATCTTTCGCTCGTCGTTCAATTTCATTCCCGATCGCTTCAATGCAGCACCCGGCCACTTCTGGCGCAATCACGCCATCGACGACATGCTGAGTGCGAACTATGGCTTCTGGGACATGGTCGCCGGGACTGAATACGACGAGGATGGTTTCTACGAATTCTTCAGTCGCAGAAACCTGCGCATCTGCTGCACGTGGACCATCGCTGTCGGCATGACCTTGCTATTGTCGTACCAGGATCTTGAGGACCGCTTCGTCGCCATCGTCGACGCCGCACCCGGTTGGCTCTGGTCCCTCTTTGTCTACCGGATCGAGAACCTGACCCTCTTTTGAGCCAGCCGATCAGATCGGCTGGCCCGACAGCAGGCGCGGATCCGTCTCGCCGGCGATGCCGGCCGCCTGGCGGATGAAGAAGCTCTTGAGCGACGGCAGGCGATCGACCAGACCGAGGCCGAAATCGCGGGCGATCCTGACGGGCGTGATGTCGTTTGAAAACAGCCGGTTAAGCACATCGGTCGTCACGCCCATCCGGAACGTGTCGAAGCGCCGCCAGCTCTGGTAGCGCTCGAGCACGGCAAGCGAACCGATGTCGAGCCCAAGGCGATCCGCCTCGACGATCGTCTCGGCAAGCGCTGCCACGTCCTTGAAGCCGAGGTTGAGCCCCTGTCCCGAGATCGGATGAATGCCGTGAGCAGCATCACCGGCAAGCGCAAAGCGCGGCTTGACGAAGTCGCGCGCAAGCGTCAGGCCGAGCGGGAAGGCCCGCCGGCCGCCGACCACCTTCAAGTGCCCAAGCTTGTGGCCGAAGCGGCGTTCCAGCTCCTCCTCGAACAGGAAATCGTCGCCCTTGACCAGGCGTTCGGCGTCCGCGCTGCGCTCGGTCCAGACCAGCGACGAACGATTGTTTTTCAGCGGCAGGGTCGCAAACGGGCCGGCAGGAAGAAAATGTTCCTCGGCCGTGCCGTCATGCGGTCGCTCGTGCTCGACCGTGGTGACGATGCCGGACTGGCCGTAGTCGAATTCGACCGTCTTGATGCCAGCGGCATCGCGCAGCTTCGAGCGCACGCCGTCGCAGGCGACCAGCAAGCGCGCCTGCAATTGCTCGCCGCCGGCCAGCGTCACCGCGACCGAATGGTCGCCGCTGCTGAAGGTCTCGACCATGGTAGACTGGCGTATGGCGACGCCAATCGCTTCACCGGCCGAACGCAAGGCGCCGACCATCGCGGTATTCGGCACCATGTGAGCGAAGGGCCGGTCCTCACCGACATCGCCATCGAAGGTCAGAAATACGGGGCGCACCGGATCGGCCGCCTTCGAATCGGTAATCACCATGCGGCGAATCGGCTCGGCTTCCGGCGCGATCTGATCCCAGACGCCGAGCACGTCGAGCATCCGCTCGGCGGCCGACGCCACGGCCGAGGCACGCTCGTCCTTCTTCCAGGCACCTTCCGGCGCACCGTCGATCACCATCACGTCCAGGTGCGGCGCCGCCTTCTTGAGCGACACCGCAAGAGAAAGGCCGACATAGCCGCCACCGGCAATCAGGACATCGAGCATCGGCTTTCTCCGTCGCACTTGAGCATCGTTTTATGTCTATATAGATCAATGCCATCGACGTTCCTACCATCGGAGACTGCCGAAAATGTCGCGCCCCACCGAGACCGCCACTCCCATGGATGCGCTGCTCGCCATTCTCGATCTCGAGAAGCTTGAGGAAAACCTGTTCCGCGGCTTGAGCCCCCAGGTCGGCTGGCAGCGCGTCTTCGGTGGCCAGGTGATCGGCCAGGCACTGGTGGCAGCGCAGCGCACGGTCGACGCGGACCGCTTCGTCCATTCGCTGCACGCCTATTTCATGCGGCCGGGTGACCCGTCGGTGCCGATCATCTACGAGGTCGACCGCATCCGGGATGGTTCGAGCTTCGCCACCCGGCGGGTGGTCGCCATTCAGCACGGCAAGGCGATCTTCTCGATGTCGGCCTCGTTCCAGTATGACGAGGACGGCTTCGACCACCAGATCGAGATGCCCAAGCTTGCCATGCCCGAGACCTTGCCGGGCGAGCAGGAACTGAAGGAAAAATTCCTTGTCCACGCGCCGGAAGCCATCCGCCGCTACTGGGAGCGGCCGCGGCCGATCGAGATCCGCCCCGCCTCCTTCGAGCATTATTTCACCCGCAACGACGGCAAACCGATCCAGGACGTCTGGGTCAAGGCCGTCGGTACGGTGCCTGACGAGCGCCACATCCAGGCGGCGATCCTTGCCTATCTCTCCGACATGACGCTGCTCGACACCTCGCTCTATGCGCATGGCACGTCGGTCTTCGACCGCAACCTGCAGGTGGCAAGCCTCGATCATGCCATGTGGTTCCACCGCCCCTGCAAGATGGACGACTGGCTGCTCTACACCCAGGACAGTCCGAGTGCACATGGTGCCCGCGGGATGACCAGAGGCAGCCTTTTTACGCGTTCCGGCGTCCTGATCGCCTCCGTCGCCCAGGAAGGGTTGATCCGGAAAAAGGCAACTGAATAGAAAACGGGCATCTTTTTCAATCTGCCTATTTTTTAATCTTCTGAATTGACGATTTTTTGATGCGCCGCAGCAATATTGCTGCGGCGTTCGTTTTTAATGTTATTTTTCATATACTTATAGCAGGCGTTCGAATCTGGCACGCCCCTTGAATGTCATTGTCCGGTTGCACGGCGCTTGGGGCGCTCCGCAGCAAGGAGAGACGGCCTCCGGCCGGAGGCGAACAAGGATGGAAACCAGATGAAAATTGTGATGGCCATTATCAAGCCGTTCAAGCTCGATGAGGTTCGCGAAGCCCTCACTGCTGTCGGCATCCAGGGCCTGACCGTGACCGAAGTCAAAGGCTACGGCCGCCAGAAGGGACATACCGAAATTTACCGCGGCACCGAATACGCCGTGAGCTTCCTGCCGAAACTGAAGGTCGAGATCGCAGTTCCTTCGGAGCTCGTCGACAAGGCCGTGGAAGCAATCGCCGCGGCTGCCAAGACCGGCCAGATCGGCGACGGCAAGATCTTCGTCTACGCCATTGACCATGCGGTGCGCATTCGCACCGGCGAAACCGATTCAGAAGCGTTGTAAACCACGCCGTTCAGGGAGCACTACTCGATGTCATCACTTAAACTTTCCACCTCTCTTGGACGCCTGGGCGCAATGACCGCCGCCCTGCTTGCGCCGGCTGTGGCCTTCGCGCAGGAAGCAGCGCCCGCCGCAACCGCAGCGGCTGCCGCTGCGCCGGTTCCGGACAAGGCGGACACGGCCTTCATGTTCATCTCCACGCTTCTCGTCTTCTTCATGCTGATCCCGGGCCTTGCCCTCTTCTACGGCGGCCTCGTGCGCGCCAAGAACATGCTCTCGGTCCTGATGCAGTGCACCGTCATCGGCGCGACGATGATGATCGTCTGGGTCGTCTACGGTTACTCGTTCGCCTTTGGCGGCTCGACCAGCCCCTATTTCGGCGGCTTCGCCAAGATGTTCCTCGCCGGCGTTACCGGTGAGACGACGTCAGCCACCTTCTCGGAAGGCGTCGTCATTCCGGAATACATCTTCATGCTCTTCCAGATGACCTTCGCGGCGCTGACGCCGGCGCTGATCATCGGCGCCTTCGCCGAGCGCATCAAGTTCTCGGCAGCCGTGCTCTTCTCCGTGCTCTGGGCGACCTTCGTCTACTTCCCGATCGCCCACATGGTCTGGGACGGCAACGGCCTGCTCTTCGGCATGGGCGCGCTTGACTTCGCCGGCGGCACCGTCGTCCACATCAACGCCGGCGTGGCAGGCCTCATTGGCGCGATCATGGTCGGCAAGCGCACCGGCTATGGCCGCGACATGATGGCACCGCACTCCATGACGTTGACGCTGGTCGGTGCGGCGATGCTCTGGTTCGGCTGGTTCGGCTTCAACGCCGGCTCCAACCTCGAAGCCTCGGGCGGCGCGATGCTCGCGACCGTCAACACCTTCCTGGCAACGGCCGCCGCCATCCTCTCCTGGTCGGCAGTCGAAACCTTTACCCGCGGCAAGGCCTCGATGCTGGGCGCTGCCTCGGGCATGATCGCCGGCCTCGTCGCCATCACGCCTGCCGCCGGCATTGCCGGCCCGATGGGCGCGATCGTCATGGGCGTGATCGTCTCGCCGCTTTGCTACTTCTTCGTCTCGGTCGTGAAGAACAAGTTCCACTATGACGACACGGCAGACGTCTTCGGCGTCCACGGCGTTGGCGGCTTCTTCGGTGCGCTTGCCACCGGCATCTTCGCCTCCTCGTCGCTCGGCGGCATCGGCTATGCCGACGGCGTCACCATGGGCGGCCAGTTCATGACGCAGCTGACCGCCGTCGCCATCACCATCGTCTGGTGCGGCGTCGTCTCGGTCATCCTCTACAAGGTGGTGGACGCGATCGTCGGCCTCAGGGTCTCCGTCGAAGCCGAGCGCGAAGGTCTCGACCTTTCGTCCCACGGCGAAGCCGCCTACCACAGCTAAACGGATCGCGGCGCTTGAAACGGGCGCCGCCACCAGTCCCGTCGCGATCCGCCCCACGCGGATCGCTCTTGGCCCGGATCGCAAGGTCCGGGCTTTTTTTGCCCTTACACATGCCTGACCACCGCTATTTTAGCGGCATCTACGCATGGTTAATGTCGCATTAACCGTACTCCGCTTAGGTTGATTCTCAAGGCGCGCAATGCGCCCTGAAGATCGAGACGGGCAGCAGGCAACATGAGCAGAAGCAATCCGGCAGCGCTTGACAGCCGTTCCAACCGGTTCGTGCTAACCACATTCGTTTGGCGGCAGATCGCGTCGCTGGCGGGCTTTGCGCTGTTCGGCGCACTGGCGCTGGCAATCGCGGCATTGTCGACATGGAACGTCGCCGACCCAAGCTTCTCCTACGCCACTTCTGAAGCACCCACCAACGTGCTCGGTTATACCGGCGCTGCCTTCGCCGACATCTTCATGCAGTTCTTCGGCCTTGCCAGCGTCGTCGCGCTGTTGCCGGCGGTTGCCTGGGCACTGGTGCTGATCGGCGGCAAGCGCTTTGACAAGATTTTCAAGCGCCTCGCCTTCTGGTTCATTGGCTCCGTACTTTCGGGCGCAGCGCTCAGCTGCGTTCCCGCCCCGATCACCTGGCCATTGCCAAACGGTCTCGGTGGCGTCTTCGGCGACATGATCCTGCGCTTCCCGGCACTTTTCACCGGCGCCTTCCCGACAGGCACGCTCGCAACGGTGCTTGCCTGCATCTTTGCGGCACCCGCCGCCTGGTGCCTTGTCTACAGCGCCGGCCTGATCGGCGTCAGCGACGAAGACGAAGAGGAAGAGATTGTCGAACCGACCCCCAGCAAGGCGCGTACCGTGCGCGACGAACTGGACGAGGACGACAGCGAAGGCCCCTTCACCCTGCTGATGGGCTCCTTTGCCCACATGCGCTATACCGTGCAGGCGCGCGTTCGGCGCATCTTCGGCATGAGCGGTACACGCAGTTCGCCCAAGCGCGAGTATGACGAGCCCTATGATTTCAACAATGACGAGTTCGGCACGCTGAACGAGCCGGTGCGCCCGAAGCCGATGGCCGCCGGCGACCGCATCGAACCCTCGCTCGATCGCTCCGAGCGCCGCGTCCTCACGCCGCCGCCGATCATGGCCGACGACGAGGACGATGACCTTCCCTTCGACATCGACGAGCGTCGTCCAGCCGGCATCCTGCCCGATGACGAGGACGATGATCCGGCATCCGACTGGGCGCCGCGGGCAGCGCCGCCGAAACAGGGTCTGCCGAAATCGGGCTCGCGGGTCGCAACGCCGGCGCCGCGGCCGAAGGCGGGCCAGCGGCTCGATCGCGAAGCTCAACGCTCGTTTGTCGAAGACGATGGCGACTTCACACTGCCGCCGATGCATTTCCTGGCCGAGCCGAAGAACGTCAGCCGCGACGCCTCGCTCTCGCCCGATGCGCTGGAGCAGAACGCCCGCATGCTCGAAGGCGTGCTTGAGGATTTCGGCGTCAAGGGCGAGATCATCCACGTGCGCCCGGGCCCGGTGGTTACCCTCTACGAACTGGAGCCGGCACCCGGCATCAAGTCCTCCCGCGTCATCGGCCTTGCCGACGATATCGCCCGCTCGATGAGCGCGATCGCTGCCCGCGTTGCCGTCGTTCCTGGCCGCAACGCCATCGGCATCGAGTTGCCGAACCAACGGCGCGAAACCGTCTACCTGCGCGAACTCATCGGCTCGCGCGACTTCGAGAGCTCCAAGGCGCGCCTCGCCATGGCGCTCGGCAAGACGATCGGCGGCGAGCCGGTCGTTGCCGATCTCGCCAAGATGCCGCATCTGCTGGTCGCCGGTACCACCGGTTCGGGTAAGTCGGTCGCGATCAACACCATGATCCTGTCGCTGATCTACCGGCTGCGCCCGGACCAGTGCCGCCTGATCATGATCGATCCGAAAATGCTCGAACTCTCCGTCTATGACGGCATTCCGCACCTGCTTTCGCCCGTCGTCACCGATCCGAAGAAGGCGGTGGTCGCGCTGAAGTGGACCGTGCGCGAGATGGAAGAGCGCTACAAGAAGATGTCGAAGATCGGCGTGCGCAACATCGACGGCTTCAACAGCCGCGTCGAGCAGGCGCTGGCCAAGGGCGAGCAGATCACCCGCACGGTGCAGACCGGCTTCGACCGCCAGACCGGCGAAGCGATGTACGAGACGGAAGAGTTCGATCTGGCGCCGATGCCCTATATCGTCGTCATCATCGACGAAATGGCCGACCTGATGATGGTCGCCGGCAAGGACATCGAAGGCGCCGTCCAGCGCCTCGCCCAGATGGCGCGTGCCGCCGGTATCCACGTCATCATGGCGACGCAGCGCCCTTCGGTCGACGTCATCACCGGTACGATCAAGGCCAACTTCCCGACCCGCATCTCCTTCCAGGTGACCTCGAAGATCGACAGCCGCACGATCCTTGGCGAACAGGGTGCCGAACAGCTGCTCGGCATGGGCGACATGCTTTACATGGCCGGCGGCGGGCGCATCCAGCGTGTCCACGGTCCCTTCGTCTCCGACACCGAAGTCGAGGAAGTCGTCGCCTATCTCAAGACCCAGGGCGTGCCGCAGTATCTCGACGCCATCACCGAGGATGACGACGAGGACGGCGAAGGCGGTGGTCCGTCCGGCACCTCCAACCTCGCCGATTCGGACGACCCCTACGACCAGGCGGTCGCCGTCGTGCTGCGTGACGGCAAGGCCTCCACCTCCTACGTTCAACGCCGCCTCGGGATCGGTTACAATCGTGCCGCATCGCTGATCGAGCGCATGGAGCAGGAAGGCATCATCGGCCCGGCAAACCACGCCGGAAAACGCGAGATCCTGGTTCCAACCGAAGAGTAGATCCATTTCGGCGGGCTTTTGGAACGGCAGGCGAAACCGATAACGGTCATGTGAGAGTGCGAGCCGAAAAGCTCGAAAAAGGTGCCTTGAAGGCGCCGCACTTGCGCTCCAGATGATCTGGTAAATGAAGGAGACTGAGATGACAGAGACCAAGACAGGCGAGCGCAACCACCCGGTAATGACGCGCCGCCTTTTCGTGTGCGGGCTTGCGGCAATCGCCGGCGCCGGTAGCACCGGTCTCGACGTCACCCAAGCCTTTGCACAGGCACCGGGCGCCGCCCAGAAAATCGCCGATCACTTCTCTTCGGTGAAGACGATGGCCGGCGAATTCGTGCAGTTCGGCCCCCGCGGCGAACAGACCGGCGGCAAATTCTACATCCGTCGACCCGGCCGCATCCGCTTCAACTACGAGTCGCCTTCGCCGATGCGCGTCATTGCCGACGGCAAATCGGTTGTCATCGGCAACATGAAGCTGAAGACCTGGGATATCTATCCGCTGTCGAAGACACCGCTCAACCTGCTGCTCAGCGAGAAGATCGACCTCAGCGGCAAGATGGTGCGCGGCGTCAAGGAAGAGTCCGATCTCATCACCATCGTGCTTGGCGACCGCTCGATCTTCGGCGATTCGACCATCACCATGATGTTCGACCCCAAGACCTACGATCTGCGCCAATGGACGATCACCGACGCGCAGAAAAAGGACACCTCGGTCATGATCTTCAACGTCCAGACCGGCATGGCGCTCGACGACAAGGTCTTTCAGATCCCCTACGACGAGGTCCGCAACAAGAAGGGCGGCTGAGCAATCTCACCCGCCCGATTGGTCGATATGAGGCCGCCCGCCGTGGTGCGGCCTTTTTTTCATGCCTTGCCTCTGCTCCATTCCTTGTCTCGCCGCACCGGACCTGCTTAAAGCTCGGATCAGACATCCATCTCAAGCCGGCCTTCCTTTCGCGAACGCCCGGCATCAGCCGATCAGGGAATGACGAATGGCCCTTTCCGTCGCCACGTGGAACATCAATTCCGTTCGCCTGCGCATGCCGCTCGTCGAGCATCTCTTGAAGACCTGGCAGCCGGATATCCTCTGCCTGCAGGAAACCAAGTGCCCGAACGACCAGTTCCCCTCCAAGCCCCTGAAGGCGCTCGGCTACAATCACATCGAGATGCACGGCCAGAAGGGCTATCACGGCGTTGCCACGATCTCGCGGCTGCCGCTGACGGAACTGACCGACCGCCGCGACTATTGCGGTGTCGGCGATGCGCGCCACCTCTCGGTCGTCTTTGACGCCGGCGGCAAGAAGATCCGGCTGCACAATTTCTACGTTCCGGCAGGCGGCGACGAGCCGGATCGCAGCATCAATCCGAAATTCGGCCACAAGCTCGATTTCGTCGAGGAGATGAAGCTGCTGCATGCGGAAGCCGACGCCGGGATTTCGTCGATCCTCGTCGGCGACCTCAACATCGCGCCGCTGGAAGACGACGTCTGGTCGCACAAGCAGCTCCTGAAGATCGTCAGCCACACGCCGATCGAAACCGAAGGGCTGACGACGGTCATGAACGGCGGCGGATGGGTCGACCTGATGCGCCAGCACACGCCGTCGCCGACCAAGCTCTACACCTGGTGGAGCTACCGAGCGAAGGATTGGGAAGCGGCAGATCGCGGCCGCCGGCTCGACCACATCTGGTCATCGGCGGATCTCGCCCCAGCGCTGAAGCATGTCGACATCCTGCGCGAGGCCCGCGGCTGGGAGCGGCCCTCCGACCACGTGCCGGTGATTGCGCATTTCGACATCTAAGGCCTGTCGCGCAAAGCGCGCAGCGGTGTTGCGACAACGACAAGCTATAAATCAAAGGGCCGAAGCGCAAGGCGCGAACCTTAGGGATCGCGCCGCGCTTTGACGTCGGCTGCCGCGTCAGGCGAAGCGGCCGGCAAGTGCTCCGGCTCTGCGGATCATGGCCTGCAGGTTCTCGCGGATCCGTGCTTCCACAAGCTCCGCCACCTCCGGGTACTCTTCCAGCATGCGCCGGAACAGCGGCCGGTTGATGCGGATCACTTCGCTGTCTTCCTCGGCGGTTGCCGTGAACTTGCGTTCGACCATCGAGATCAGCGCCAGCTCTGACAGCAAAGCTCCGCGGCCGACCATCGAGACCGTCGCTACGGAGCCATCGATGCCGGCTTTTGACAAGGAGAGCGTGCCGCTCGCAATCGCATAAGCGCAATCGGCCGGCGCACCCTCGCGAAACAGTTCCTGCCCCCTAAAGATACGGCGGCGTTCTGCTCCGAAAGCGATCAGCCGCAGCTTGTCCTCGCTGATATCGGCAAACAGCGGCACGTTGGACAGAAGCACGATGTCGTCGTTGAGCGCCAAGCGGCTAACCTCCCGCGGCCACGCCGCTGCCGGTCCAAACGGACCGGTCCGCGCACGCACGCCATGCAAACAACTGGAAATGCAGGGCAGACACCTTCATCACCCCGGCTACGGAACGATCTTGTAGCCGCCGTTCTCTGTCACCAAAATCTCGGCATTGGAAGGGTCCCGCTCGATTTTCTGGCGCAATCGGTAGACATGCGTTTCGAGCGTGTGCGTGGTCACGCCTGAATTGTAGCCCCAGACCTCTTCGAGCAGCACGTCGCGCGTCACCACCTTCTGGTCGGCGCGATAGAGGTAGCGGATGATCGCCGCTTCCTTCTCGGTCAGCCGGATCTTCTGGCCGTTTTCGAGCGTCAGCAGCTTCTGGCTCGGCTTGAAGGTGTAGGGACCGACGCTGAAGGTCGCATCCTCGCTCTGCTCGTGCTGTCGCAACTGCGCACGGATACGGGCGAGCAGCACGGCAAAGCGAAAGGGCTTGGTCACATAGTCGTTGGCGCCGGCCTCGAGACCAAGGATCGTGTCGGAATCGGTATCGTGGCCGGTGAGCATGATGATCGGCGCCTTGAAGCCGCCCTTGCGCAACAGCTTCACCGCTTCGCGACCATCCATGTCGGGCAGGCCGACATCCATGATCAAGAGGTCCACCTGCTGGCCGCGCGCGGCCTGGATGCCTTTGCCGGCGGTCGCTTCCTGGATCAGGTCAAACTCTTCGTAGAGCGAAAGCTGCTCGACCAACGTTTCGCGCAGGTCATTGTCGTCATCGACAAGAAGAATGGTACGGGTCGCCATGGGACAATTCCTGTTTGCTTCCGATTTCAAACTAGCTCAAATGCCCGTGTTGGCAAGCGAACCAGCATTGCTACCTCTTTATAGTCGCAACCGTGCTTATGGTGCCCCCCAAATCACGGGCAAAGCAAAAATCCGTGAGAATGATGCGCAAGAAAACGTCCGCAAGAAGTTCTGCCAAATCCATCATCACCGTCCGGGCTGCGCCGCGCGATCGGAAACGGGCGCTCGTCTCGTTCGACGGCCGTGTCGAACAGGCAGCGATCGGCCGCAGCGGCATCACCAGCGTGAAGCGAGAGGGCGACGGCGCCACGCCGCGTGCGGCGATGAAGCTGATCGGCGGCTATGTCAGGCGCGACCGGCTCGTCCTGCCGCCGACACCGCTGCCGACCAGGGCCACACGCAAGGGCATGCTGTGGTGCGACGCGCCGGGCCACGCCCTCTACAACCGCCCGGTCAAGGCTCCGTTCAAGCCGAGCCATGAGGAGATGACGCGCGACGACGGGCTCTATGACATCTGCCTCGTCATGGACTGGAACCTCCTGGCGCGCCGGCGAAACGCCGGCTCCGCAATCTTCTTCCACCTGATCCGGCCCGGTTACGAACCGACGCAGGGCTGCGTTGCTGTCAGCCTGCCCGCCCTGCGCCGGCTCATCCCCCACATGCGCCGCGGCACCGTGGTCAGGGTCATCTGACGCCAAACGCTGACGGGCCTTCAGGCAAGCGACCGCGGCGTCACGAACTCCATGAGCCGGGCACGGCCCGGGGAGAGAGCCTCCCAGCCCGCACCTTCAAATTGAAGGACCGCGAGGGCGGCCGTCGGAAACTTGGCTGCCAGACGCATGCGCGCATCCGGATCACCGGAGCCGACAAGTTCGAACGCAAGCGCCTCCATGCCGGGATTGTGTCCGACAACCAGCAGGGACCTGACGCCGGCAGGCGTCGCGCGGATGACCCCGAGGATCTGGTCGGAACCGACCTCATAAATCGCCCGCGTGTTCTCAACCGCAATGCTCCCAGGCAGGGCGCCCGCCACCAGGTGCCAGGTCTCCTGTGCTCTCTTGGCGGTCGAGACGAGGGCGCGGTCCGGCACGAGCCCGTGCCGTGCCAGATACGCGCCCATCAAATGTGCGGCCTTGCGACCACGCTCGCCGAGCGGACGGTCAATGTCCGCAACCCCGTCCGGCCAGGCGGATTTGGCATGGCGCAGCAACATCAGGCGATAAGTGTCTGCAGGCAGGTCGTTGCTCATCCTCCGCCTCCCAGGCGAATCCCGGTCGGCAGGCAGCTTACTGCATTTTCACCGCCCCAAATGGAACGACTACCCCGCCGCCAAACAAAAAAGGCCGCCCCGAGGGGCGGCCATTGACGCCGGAAAGCTCAAGACCGGCTTATTTCCATTCGCGGATATCGACGAAGTGACCTTCGATCGCGGCGGCGGCCGCCATGGCCGGCGAGACGAGGTGCGTGCGGCCCTTGAAGCCCTGACGCCCCTCGAAGTTGCGGTTCGACGTCGAGGCGCAACGCTCGCCCGGCTTCAGCCGGTCGTCGTTCATCGCCAGGCACATGGAGCAGCCGGGCTCGCGCCAGTCGAAGCCGGCTTCCTTGAAGATCTTGTCGAGACCCTCGGCTTCGGCCTGTTCCTTCACGAGGCCGGAGCCCGGAACGATCATCGCCGACACGGTCGAAGCGACCTTGCGGCCTTCGACGGCAGCTGCAACCGCACGCAAATCCTCGATACGACCGTTGGTGCAGGAACCGATGAAGACGCGATCGACGGAAATGTCGGTGATCTTCGTGCCCGGCTTCAGGCCCATATAGTCGAGCGCACGCCACTTGGAGGCGCGCTTCGTCTCTTCCTGGATATCGTCCGGGTTCGGCACGATGCCCTGGACCGAGATCACGTCTTCCGGCGACGAGCCCCAGGAAACGATCGGCGGCAGGTTGGCGGCGTCGAGCACGACGACGCGGTCGTAGTGCGCGCCTTCGTCGGTGTGCAGCGTCTTCCAGTAGTCGAGCGCCATGTCGAAGGCCTTGCCCTTCGGTGCGCGCGGCTTGTCCTTGATGTAGGCGAACGTCGTCTCGTCGGGCGCGATCAGGCCGGCGCGCGCGCCACCTTCGATCGTCATGTTGCAGATGGTCATGCGGCCTTCCATCGACAGCGAGCGGATCGCTTCGCCGGCAAATTCGATGACGTGGCCGGTGCCGCCGGCGGTGCCGATCTCGCCGATGATGGCGAGAATGATGTCCTTGGCAGTGACGCCCGGCGGCAGCTGGCCGTCGACACGCACCAGCATGTTCTTCGCCTTCTTCTGGATCAGCGTCTGGGTGGCGAGCACGTGCTCGACCTCCGACGTGCCGATGCCGTGTGCCAGCGAACCGAAGGCGCCGTGGGTCGAGGTGTGGCTGTCGCCGCACACGATGGTCATGCCCGGCAGGGTGAAGCCCTGCTCCGGGCCGACGATGTGCACGATGCCCTGGCGCTTGTCGTTCTCGGAATAATATTCAACGCCGAAGTCGGCGGCGTTCTTTGCGAGCGCCTCCACCTGGATGCGGCTTTCCTCGTTCTTGATGCCGAGGTGGCGGTCCGCCGAGGTCGGAACGTTGTGGTCGACGACGGCGAGCGTCTTTTCCGGCGCGCGGACCTTGCGGCCGGCCATGCGCAGGCCCTCGAAGGCCTGCGGGCTCGTCACTTCGTGCACGAGGTGACGATCGATGTAGAGAAGACAGGTGCCGTCATCCTGCTGGTTGACCAAGTGATCGTCCCAGATCTTGTCATAGAGGGTACGCGGTGCGCTCATGGCGATACATCCATCGAGTTTTCAATTGGGTAGGGAAAGCCGGCGGCAGGGCGGCCGGAAGCACTGATCACACGATCAGGATAGGCGGCTCGTAAGCGCCCCGTAGACGCGCGCGAAGAAGCGTGCCGGCAGGCGCTTGTGGTCCTGCAGCACGACGATTTTCTGCTCGCGACATCCGAATTTGGATTCCATGCCCGTGTTCATATCAATTTTCTGACAGGTCGGCAATTGGCGTGATCGCGCTCAGCGCACCTCCGCCTTGCGGAACCGCCGCTCCAGCCCTCGCAGGCCCAGCGAAAGGCCAATGGTTAGCACCAGATAGACATAGGCGACGATCGAGTAGGTCTCGAAGAAGCGAAAGGAGCCGGAGGCATAAACCTTGCCCATCTGCGTGATGTCGGCGACACCGAGCACCGAGACGAGCGAGCTGTCCTTCACCATGGCGATGAAGTCGTTGCCGAGCGGCGGCAGGATCACGCGGATCGCTTGCGGAAAGACGACGAGGCGAAAGCGCTGGTAGCGCGTCAGCCCGAGCGCCTTGGCCGCCTCGATTTGCCCCTTGTCGACCGAGAGGATGCCGGCCCGGAACACCTCTGCGATAAAGGCGGAGTAACCGATCATCAGCGCGATGATCGCCCGCCACATCAGCGAGATGTCGCGCACGACGACGGGCTCCATGAAGCCTGCGCCGATGAGCGGCGCGCAGATGAAGTTGGCCGTAACGACAAGCGCCGGCGCCCCGACGAAGGCGATATAGAACAAAAGCACCAGGATCGGCACGCCGCGGATGACTTCGGTATAGAAGCGCGCAATCTGCCTAAGCGACGAATGCTCGGACAGCGCCATCAGCGCGATGCCGAGACCAAGCGTTGTCGCCAGCACGAACCCCATGAGGGTTACGAAGACGGTGACGCCGAGCCCCTTGACGACGACGGTGAAGACTTCGGTGAAGATGTCATTGCTGATGATCACGACGGCGAGCGCCACCGCGATCACAAGAAGGGCGACCAACCACCAGGGATAGTCGCCCTTGCCGGACATGTCAGACGATTGTGGAGCGGCCATCGCCTGTAATCAGCCGCCCATTTTGTATTCGAGGAACCACTTCTTATCGAGGGCATCGAAGGTGCCGTCCTCCTTCAGCGCCTTGATCGCGGCGTTGATCGGAGCGACGAGATCTGAGCCCTTCGGGAAGATGAAGCCGAAATCCTCAGTGCCGAGCGGGCCGCCGACAACCTTGAGCTTGCCTTCGGAGGAATCGACATAGCCCTTGGCGGCGACGCTGTCGGTCAGCACCACGTCGACGTCACCGGCCTTCAGCGCCTGAACGGTCGCGCCGAAGGTCTCGAACAGCTTGATGCGCGGGTTCTGCTCGTTGCCGTCGAGCATTTCGTAGACGGCGGTGTAGAACGGTGAGGTGCCCGGCTGCGCGCCGACGAGGCCGTCGGCGAAGGCGCCGAAGCTCTTGCCGTCATTGAAGCGGGCTTCGTCGCTGCGCACCAGCATGAACTGCTGCGACCGCATGTAGGGGTCGGAGAAATCGACCTTTTCCTTGCGGTCATCCTTGATGGTGATGCCGGTCATGCCGATCTGGTACTGGCCGTCGTGCACCGCCTGGATCATCGCGTCCCAGCTGGTGTTCTGGTATTCGACCTTGAAATTCAACCGCTTGGCGATCTCGTTCATGGCGTCGTATTCCCAGCCCTTGGCCTCGCCGGACTTGGGATCGATGAACTGCAGCGGCGGGTAGGCGTTCTCCGTGACCACGACAACCGTCTTGCCGCCGAGATCAGGCAGCCCGCTGGCAATGGCCGGTGCAGAAAATGCGAAGGGTACGGCAAGTGCGGCTGCGATGCCCGCAAGCACATGGCGACGGATTGTCATTGGAGGGCTCCCGAAAATTGTGGCAGCGGAAAATGTCACGAATTCCGCCGGAAAGACAAGCGCATAGTGCCAAAAAGAAAGGCGGCCCGAGGCCGCCTTTCCAACAATCCCTGCGGATTGGAATGTTATTCTGCTGCGGCTTCCGCTGCTGCCTTTGCTTCGGCGGCTTCTGCTGCTGCCTTCTCGGCGGCGAGCGCCTGAGCTGCGGCAACCTTTTCAGCCTCGATGCGTGCCTTTTCCTCGGCAATCGCCTGACGCTCGGCTTCGTTCAGCTTGCGGGCGCGCGTGCCGGTGTTCTCGACGATACGAGCCGACTTGCCGCGACGATCGCGCAGGTAGTAGAGCTTGGCGCGACGGACCTTACCGCGGCGAACGACTTCGACGCTTTCGACGAGCGGCGAGTAAACCGGGAATACGCGCTCGACGCCTTCGCCGTAGGAGATCTTGCGAACGGTGAAGCTTTCGTTGATGCCGCCGCCCGAACGAGCGATGCAAACGCCTTCATAGGCCTGTACGCGGGTACGGTTGCCTTCGACAACGCGGACGTTGACGCGCAGCGTGTCGCCTGCGGAGAATTCCGGGAGCGTGCGCTTGGCGGCGATCTTGGCGGCCTGTTCGGCTTCCAGCTGCTGGATG
>NZ_DASYHB010000083.1:0-3317 GCF_035999185.1 Ensifer sp.
GTTGCCTTGGTGCGGCCGGAGGAGACGAACTCCACCTTGTTCGGCTTGATCAGTTCCTGCCAATTCTTCTGGATCATGTTTTCTGCCTTCCGTTCGTTGTCACCATCCAATCGTGACAACCGAGCCCCGAAGACCGGGAGAGCGCGGAAGCACCCTCACCGGCATGTTGAACGCAAATGATCAGACGCGGCGCTTCTTGCGCGGACGGCAGCCGTTGTGCGGGATCGGGGTCACATCGCGGATCGAGGTGATCATGAAGCCCGCAGCCTGCAGCGCGCGAAGAGCGGATTCACGGCCGGAACCCGGACCGCAAACTTCAACTTCCAGCGACTTCATGCCGTGTTCCTGAGCCTTCTTGGCGCAGTCTTCAGCGGCGATCTGAGCGGCAAACGGGGTCGACTTACGCGAGCCCTTGAAACCCTTGGCACCGGCAGACGACCAGGCAATCGCGTTGCCCTGTGCGTCGGTGATGGTGATCATGGTGTTGTTGAACGACGAATTGACGTGCGCAACGCCAGACGTGATGTTCTTGCGTTCGCGACGACGAACGCGTGTGGCTTCCTTGGCCATAGGATCCCTTTCTTAGATCTCTGCACCGCCGTAATTCCAGCGGCTCCACCGGGAAAAGGATTTGACGTCCCCTGCCCTGCATCTTCATTTCCCGCAGAACGGAACCCCGTCCTGCGAACGTTTCGCCCGACCGTTCAGGCCGAACAAAGGTCGGGCTGTCGCCCTTCCAAACTGCAAAAGGAGGCCGGCGTTTGACACCAGCCTCCCAATCTCCCTTTTCGGGAAATTACTTCTTCTTGCCGGCAATCGCCTTCGCCGGACCCTTACGGGTACGAGCGTTGGTGTGCGTGCGCTGACCGCGAACCGGAAGGCCACGACGGTGACGCAGGCCGCGGTAGCAGCCGAGGTCCATCAGGCGCTTGATGTTCATCGAGGTCTCGCGACGCAGGTCACCTTCGACCTGGTAATCGCGGTCGATGGTTTCGCGGATCTGCAGGACTTCAGCGTCCGTCAGCTGATGAACGCGACGATCAGCCGGAATACCGACCTTCTCGACGATTTCCTGTGCGAATTTCGGTCCGATCCCGTGAATGTAGGTCAGCGCGATAACAACGCGCTTTGCCGTCGGGATGTTGACGCCAGCGATACGTGCCACGTCTATTCTCCTTGCGTTCCAGTTGCCATCCGGCAATAGGTGCTTCGTTACGCGACCACGAAGAGCCGCACGTTGATTGAGGTTCGAGACACGTCAAAAACGACCGTACCCGGACTTCATTTTCTATGAAGACCGCGCCGATCGCTCCCATGTCGCGAGTTGGCGCTGTCTTTGGCGGAATCGGCCGGAAAAGTCAACTCCCCGGCGGTCCCTTTTCGGCAAAGACCAGTGTCTAAGCCAGAATCTTCTCGATCTCGGCGGTAACGGTGTTCACTTCCGCCATGCCATCAACCGTTCTAAGCTGCCCGGTGCCGGCATAGTGTTCCGACAACGGTGCGGTCTTTTCCCGGTATTCGGTCAGCCGGCGCTTGAACGCCTCCGGATTGTCGTCCGAACGAACGGTGCCGCCGGCAGCGATGGTTTCCGCTACGCGATTCTCCATCCGCTTCACAAGGGCCGTCTCGTCGACCTTGAGCTCGATGACCGCATCGAGCTTCAGTCCCTTGCCTTCAAGCATCTTGCCGAGCGCAATCGCCTGCGGAACCGTGCGCGGGTATCCGTCAAGGATGAAGCCCTTCGCGCAATCCGCCTGGTCGATGCGGTCCGACACGATCTCGTTGACGATCTCGTCCGAGACCAGCTGGCCGGCATCCATGACCGCCTTGGCACGCTTGCCAACCTCGGTCGCCTGGGCAACGGCGGCCCGCAGCATATCACCTGTGGAAAGCTGCGGAATGCCGTATCTCTCCGTCAGAAGCTTGGCCTGTGTCCCCTTGCCAGCGCCCGGCGGCCCCAAAAAAATCAGTCTCATCGTCCCCTCTTTCCTCCGCGCAGCTTCGACTTCTTGATCAGCCCCTCATATTGCTGTGCGATGAGGTGGCCCTGGATCTGTGCTACCGTATCAAGGGTCACGCTGACAACAATCAAAAGCGACGTACCACCAAGGTAGAACGGCACGCCGGTCTGAGAAATCAGAACTTCAGGCAGAATGCAGACGAAAATCAGATAGGCCGCACCGATGACGGTGATGCGCGTCAGAACGTAATCGATGTATTCCGCGGTGCGTTCGCCCGGGCGAATGCCCGGAATGAAGCCGCCGTGCTTCTTCAGGTTGTCGGCCGTATCCTTCGGATTGAAGACGATTGCCGTGTAGAAGAAGGCGAAGAACGCGATCATTGCGCCGTAGAGCACCATGTAGAGCGGCTTGCCGTGGCCGAGCGCGCTGACGACGCTGGTCGCCCAGCCCGGCAGATTCGCCGTGTTGGCAAAGCCTGCGAGCGTCGCCGGCAAGAGCAGCAGCGAAGAAGCAAAGATCGCCGGGATAACGCCCGAGGTGTTGAGCTTCAACGGCAGGTGCGACGTGTCGCCCTGGAACATGCGATTGCCGACCTGACGCTTCGGATACTGGATCAGCAGGCGTCGCTGTGCCCGCTCGACGAAGACGATGAGCGCGATGACGGCGACAACCATGATGATGATCGCGATGATCAGCGGCGTCGAGAGCGCGCCGGTGCGGCCGAGCTCGAGCGTTCCGGCCAGTGCCGTCGGCAGGTGCGCGACGATGCCGGCGAAAATGATCAGCGAAATGCCGTTGCCGATGCCGCGCGAGGTGATCTGCTCGCCGAGCCACATTAGGAACATCGTGCCGCCGAGCAGCGAGATGACCGTGGAAATACGGAAGAACCAACCTGGATCGTTGACGAGGCCGTTGCCGCTCTCAAGGCCGACGGCGATGGCGTAAGCCTGTGCCGTGCCGAGAAGCACCGTGCCGTAACGGGTGTACTGGTTGATGATCTTGCGGCCCTGCTCGCCTTCCTTCTTCAGCTGTTCCAGCGCCGGAACGACAGAGGTCATCAGCTGAACGATGATCGAAGCAGAGATATAGGGCATGATGCCGAGCGCGAAGATCGCCATGCGCTCAACTGCACCGCCCGAAAACATGTTGAAGAGGCCGAGGATGCCGCCGCTCTGGCCGCGGAAGGCCTGGGCAAACGCGTCCGGATTAAGACCCGGCAGCGGGATATAGGTGCCAAGACGGTAAACCAGAAGCGCACCAAGCGTGAACCAAAGACGTTTCTTCAGATCTTCCGCCTTGGCGAAAGTCGAGAAATTCAGGTTCGAGGCGAGCTGTTCCGCTGCAGAAGCCATGCAA